>JBDSMW010000013.1:0-4890 GCA_039915665.1 Nocardioidaceae bacterium | reverse complement strand
CCTGCCCTCGTCGCGCGCGCCGACGCCCTGGTCGCCCGCACCGGCGACCGGTTGCGGCTCTCCGCCGACCACACCGTCGTCGCGATCGCCGGCGCCACCGGGTCGGGCAAGTCGTCGACGTTCAACGCCCTCACCGGCCTGGAGATCTCCTCGGTCGGCGTCCGCAGGCCCACCACGTCGTGGACGACCGCCTGCGTCTGGGGCGTGGCCGGTGCCGAGGACCTGCTCGAGTGGCTCGGCATCCCGCCGCGGCACCGTGTCGTGCGCGACTCGATGCTGGAGTCAGGGCGTGAGGACAAGGCGATGGCCGGCGTTGTCCTGCTCGACCTCCCCGACCACGACTCGACCGAGGTGTCCCACCACCTCGAGGTGGACCGGCTGGTGCAGCTGGCCGACATGCTCGTCTGGGTGCTGGACCCGCAGAAGTACGCCGACGCCGCGATCCACGACCGCTACCTCAAGCCGCTCGCGTCGCACCGCGACGTCATGCTGGTGGTCCTCAACCACATCGACACCGTCCCGGAGGCGCGTCGCGCCGCGATGATCGGCGACCTCAAGCGACTGCTCGCCGAGGACGGCCTCGAGACCGTCCCGGTGATCGCCACCTCCGCCCGGCACGGCGAGGGCATCCCGGAGCTCAAGCGCGCGATCGCCGAGCAGGTCACGGCCAAGAAGGCCGTGAAGAGGCGGCTGATGGCCGACGTCGGCTCGGTGGCGCAGCGGATGACCGAGGCCAACGGCGACTCGTCGCCCGGTCACGTCGCCCGCGGCCGCACCAACGAGCTCGTCGACGCCTTCGCCGACGCCGCCGGTGTCCCCACCGTGGTCCGCGCCGTCGAGCAGTCCACCAAGAGGCGGGCCGGCCAGGCGACCGGGTGGCCGGTCACGGCGTGGCTGACCCGGTTCAAGCCGGACCCCCTCAAACGGCTGCACCTCGACCTTGGCTCCCGCGGCAAGGAGCTGACCGCCAGCGCCCGCGCATCGGTCCCGGAGGCCACGCACGTCCAGCGGGCGCGCGTCGACACCACGGTGCGCGCACTGGCCGACGACGTGGGCCAGGAGCTGACCCAGCCCTGGGCCGACGCGGTCCGGCGTGCGTCGGTGGCCCGGCTGCCCGATCTCAACGACGCCCTCGACCAGGCGGTCACCTCCACCGACCTCGGCGTCACCCGCACACCGGTCTGGTGGCGGCTGGTCCGCGTGCTCCAGTGGGTGCTGATGGCCGCGGCGCTCGTCGGCGGTCTCTGGCTGCTGGGGCTGGCCGTGCTCGGCTACCTCCAGATCTCCGCTCCGTCCGCCCCGCGCTCCTCGGGCCTGCCGCTGCCCACCCTGCTGCTGCTCGGAGGGATAGCCCTCGGCATCCTGCTGGGACTGGTCTGCAAGGCGGTCGTGGGCCTGTCCGCCCGCAGCAAGGCGAGATCGGCGGACCGGCGCCTCCGCGCGGCGATCGGCGAGGTCACCGAGAAGCTCGTCGTGCAGCCCGTCGAGGCCGAGGTCGAGGCCTACCGGGCCACCCGCGCCGGGCTCGTGGCCGCTCTGCGCTGAGCCGGTTTCCGTCCCCAGGGACCCGACCGGTCGCGTCGTCCACCGGTCCGTCGCGGGTCGCCCCGCCCGTCGTACGCACAGGGGAGTCTGTCCGTCGTACACACCGACGTGAGGAAGAGGAGCCAGCACGATGAACGAAGCGTTCGTGACGTTCCAGGGATGGGTGGGCAACGAGGTCGTCCACCGCGAGACCCCGCAGGGCAACGTGGCCAACCTACGGGTGGGGTCGACGCCCCGCATCCGCAAGCGCAACGGGGATTGGGTGGACGGGCAGACCTCCTGGTTCTCGGTCACCTGCTGGCGCACGCTCGCCGACCACGTCCGCGACTCGGTCCGCAAGGGCGAGCCGGTGCTGGTCCACGGCCGGCTGCGCGCCGACGTCTGGGAGCGGGAGGACGGCCAGAGCTCGGTGACCTACGTCGTCGATGCGACCTACGTCGGCCACGACCTCAGCCGGGGCACGGCGATCTTCGTCAAGGCGCAGCGGCCGGAGCGCACCGACACGGAGGACGAGACCGACCACGTCGTCAAGGAGATCGTGCACGACTCCGGCAACGACCTCCCGCAGCTGACCAGCTTTGGCGAGCATCGGGCGGAGCCCGGCCGGGTGGCGTGAGGGCCGGCCTGCCGCTGCGGCGTGGCGGGTCGGGTTCCCGGCCGATTTCTTGGGGTCGGCCCGCCACCGTAGGCTCGCGGCATGGCTGAGTATGTTTTCACGCTGCGCAACGTGCGCAAGGCCCACGGTGACAAGGTCGTTCTCGACGACGTCACCCTCTCGTTCCTGCACGGCGCCAAGATCGGCGTCGTCGGACCCAACGGCACCGGCAAGTCCAGCATGCTCAAGATCATGGCCGGGCTCGACCACGCGTCCAACGGTGACGCGATCATCGACCCCGACGCGACGGTGGGGATGCTCCAGCAGGAGCCGCCGCTGACCGAGGGCAAGACGGTCCTCGAGAACGTCGAGGAGGCCGTCGGCGAGATCAAGGGCAAGCTCGACCGCTACAACCAGATCTCCGAGGAGCTCGCGGACCCCGACGCGGACTACGACAAGCTCCTGGCCGAGATGGGTGACCTCCAGACCGACCTCGACCACGCCAACGCCTGGGACCTCGACAGCCGGCTCGACCAGGCCATGGACGCGTTGCGCTGCCCGCCGCCGGACTCCCTGGTGGACAAGCTGTCCGGTGGTGAGCGTCGCCGCGTGGCGCTGTGCAAGCTGCTGCTCCAGCAGCCCGACCTGCTCCTGCTCGACGAGCCCACCAACCACCTCGACGCCGAGTCCGTGCAGTGGCTCGAGGGCCACCTCGCCAGCTACCCGGGTGCGGTGCTGGCCGTGACCCACGACCGGTACTTCCTCGACAACGTGGCGAGCTGGATCCTCGAGCTCGACCGGGGCAAGGCGCACCCCTACGAGGGCAACTACACGACCTACCTGCAGACCAAGCAGGAGCGGCTCAAGGTCGAGGGCGCCAAGGACGCGAAGCGAGTCAAGATGCTCGAGCGCGAGCTCGAGTGGGTGCGCTCGAACCCCAAGGCCCGGCAGGCCAAGAGCAAGTCCCGGCTGGGCCGCTACGAGGAGATGGCCGCGGAAGCCGAGCGCAACCGCAAGGTGGACCTCTCCGAGATCAACATCCCAGCGGGTCCGCGTCTCGGCGACATCGTGCTGGAGGCCGACGACCTCAAGAAGGGCTTCGGAGAGCGGGTGCTGATGCATGACCTCGACTTCAAGCTGCCCCGGGCCGGCATCGTCGGCGTGATCGGTCCCAACGGCGTCGGCAAGACCACGCTGTTCCGGATGATCACGGGTGAGGAGAAGCCCGACGAGGGTGAGCTCAAGGTCGGCCAGACCGTGAAGATCTCCTACGTCGACCAGAGCCGTGGCGGCCTCGACCCCCAGAAGAATGTCTGGCAGGTCGTCTCCGACGAGCTCGACTTCATCAAGGTCGCGAACTTCGAGATGCCGAGCCGGGCCTACATCGCGTCGTTCGGCTTCAAGGGCCCCGACCAGCAGAAGAAGTCCGGCGTGCTCTCCGGTGGTGAGCGCAACCGGCTGAACCTCGCGCTCACCCTGAAGATGGGCGGCAACATGCTGCTGCTCGACGAGCCCACCAACGACCTGGACGTCGAGACCCTCCAGTCGCTGGAGGACGCGCTGCTGGAGTTCCCGGGCTGCGCCGTCATCACCTCCCACGACCGGTGGTTCCTGGATCGGACGGCCACGCACATCCTGGCCTGGGAGGGCGACGAGAACGACGAGGGCAAGTGGTTCTGGTTCGAGGGCAACTTCGCGTCCTACGAGGCCAACAAGGTCGAGCGGCTCGGCGTCGAGGCGGCCCGTCCGCACCGCGTCACCCACCGCAAGCTCACCCGCGACTGAGGTCGGCTCAGCGGGTGCAGCCGACGTGCGTCCTCGCCGTCGGCCGGGCCTCGAGCCGGGGCGCCGGGATCGCGTCCCCGCAGACCACGCACGTGCCGTAGCTCCCGTCGTCGAGGCGGACCAGTGCCGCCTCGACCTCGGCGAGCTGTCGGCGGGCGTCGGCCACCAGCGTGCCGACCTGCGACCGCTCGAAGGCGATGGTCGAGCCCTCCGGGTCGTGCTCGTCGTCGGCGTTGGAGTCGCGGGACGCCTCGACGATCCCGTCGTAGTCGCCGGTGAGGGCGACCAGTCGTTCCGTCGTACGACGGCGGAGGTCGCTCAGAGCGGACCGGGTGTCCTGCGGGCTGCTCACCTGTCCGCGGGCACGTCCAAAGGCGCACCCGAGATCAGGCTGTCGGCCATGATCCGGCGCTGGATCTCCGAGGTGCCCTCGAAGATCTTGGTCAGCCGGGCGTCGCGCCAGTAGCGCTCCGCGGCGCAGTTGGTCGTGTGGCCGTTGCCACCGAAGATCTGCAGCGCCTGGCTGGTCACCCGCTCAGCCATCTCGGAGGCGAACAGCTTGGCCTGCGAGGTCTCCGTGCCGGATCACCTGCTGGTTGCCGATCGGCCCGCCGAACTGCTCGCGCTGCTGGCAGCAGGTGATCGCGTCCTCGAGGGCGCCGCGGGCCAGGCCCACCGCGGGCCGCGGTCTGGTCCCGGGCGACGTGCAGCCAGCCGAGGCTGTGCTTGAAGCCCTGGCCCTCCTTCTCGCCGGTGTCCTGGAGCGCGTCCGCGGGCAGCCGCAGCCGGTCGAGCTCGAGCTGCCAGGTTGTCAGGCCGAAGTAGCCGATCTTGTCGATCGGGGTGCCGGTCACGCCGTCGGGGAAGGCGCCGCGCTCCTTCTCGACCAGGAACAGCTCGAGACCGTCGGAGGGGCCGCGGCCCTCGCCCGGAGCACGGGTGCTCGCCAGCAGGTGGATGAAGTC
>JBDSMW010000165.1:0-19826 GCA_039915665.1 Nocardioidaceae bacterium | reverse complement strand
GTCGACGTGCTGGTGAACAACGCGGGCGTCGGCACCGCCGTACCCGCGACCAAGGAGACGCCCGAGCAATTCCGCTCGGTCATCGAGTTGAACCTCAATGCCTGCTACTGGATGGCCCAGGCCGCTGGCAAGGTGATGCAGCCAGGCAGCTCCATCGTCAACATCAGCAGCGTCCTCGGCCTCACCACGATGGGCCTTCCCCAGGCGGCCTACGCGTCCAGCAAGGCCGGCCTGATCGGGCTGACCCGCGACCTCGCCCAGCAGTGGAGCCCGCGCAAGGGTATCCGGGTCAACGCGCTCGCGCCGGGCTACTTCGAGTCCGAGATGACCGATCAGTTCGGGGACGAGTACGTCGACCAGGTGGTCATCCCGCGCACGTTACTGGGCCGCCTCGGCAAGCACGAGGAGATCGGCGCCGCCCTGCTCTTCCTCGCCAGCGCCGCCGGCGGCTACGTCACAGGTCTCACCCTCCCGGTAGAAGGGGGCGTGCTCGCCACGTGACCACCGGACGGTCCCCCAATGCGATCCAAGAACGAATCCGACGAAGGAGGAGCGCGATGATCCATCTTGCTGAGAACGTGGCCCAGAGCGCCGTGAAGTTCCCATACCGCCCGGCGCTAAGCCCGGGCGCGACCGCCCTCACCTACGTCGAACTTGACGACCTGGTCGACCCTTCCCTCGAGCGTGGCAGCGCGCTCGGCGTCGCCGGCGGTACCGATTCGGCGCACGCGGCCCGGATCTGCCATGCCTTCAAGTCCCTGCCCACCGAGTGCCTCGCCCACCGTGCCAACGATCAGGACCTCGCCGGTCCACTCCGGGGGACTCTCGAGGTCGGGCGCCGGTACGACACGAGGGTGGCCGCGTGAGCGTCAAGCACGCCTCCTGCGGCGACGTGGAGCTCGCGTACGAGACCTTCGGTGTCGCCGGCAACCCGCCGCTGGTGCTGGTGATGGGGCTGGCCACCCAGATGCTCGGCTGGCCCGACGAGTTCTGCCAGGCGCTCGCCGACGTCGGCTTCCACGTGGTGCGCTTCGACAACCGTGACATCGGGCTGTCCACGCACCTCGACGAGGCCGGGATGCCGGACCTCTCCCCCCTGTTTGCCGGCCAGCCGATCACGTCGGCGCCGTACGCCCTGGCGGACATGGCCGACGACACCATCCGACTGGTCGACGCCCTCGGGCTGGGCCGGGTGCACCTCGTCGGCGCTTCGATGGGCGGCATGATCGCGCAGGAGGTGGCGCTGCGACACCACGAGCGGCTTCTCAGCCTGACCTCGATCATGTCCACGACCGCCCCGAACGTGGGCTCACCGACGCCCGCGGCGAGCGCGGTCCTGTTCAGCCCGCCGGCGACGAACGAGTCCGAGGCTGCAGAACGGGCGATCACGGTCTACCGAGTGATCGGATCCCCGGGCCATTCCCTCGACGAGGTCGCCGTGTCCGCTCGCGCACAAGAGTCCTTCCGTCGCGCCAACGACCCGGCCGGCGTGGCCCGGCAGCTCGTCGCGATCCACGCCTCCGGTGACCGCACCGAGCGGCTGGGTCGGCTGCGCGTGCCCACCCTTGTGCTGCACGGGGAGGACGACCCATTGGTGCAGGTCGACGGTGGCCGGGCCACCGCTGCCGCGGTGCCCGGGGCGCGACTGGTGACCTGGCCGGGCATGGGACACGACTTGCCCCGCGGGATGTGGCCCAAAATCATCGGGGAGATCACCGCTCACGCCGGGCTCGTCTGAGCCCGGGTCGAGGATCAGCTCGCGCGGGAGCTCGGCCCGGAGGCGGGAGTCTGCACCCTGGCTTGTTGGTCTGCTGGCCGCCGACCCTGCCCTGGGGGCGACACAGGGGAGAGGGTGCCGAAAGCTCATCTGCAACCCGCCGGTGCAGCAGTCCCCGTGCGCCGCACCGAGCATCGGGTGCTGCGCTCGGTCGAGGAGCTCGCTGCGCGAGAAGAGTCCGCCACGACCATCGCGCACACGGTCGGTTACACCTTCCTGTCAGCCCTTAACGCCGGGTTCCGCGACCTCACCGGTCGTACGCCGACGCAGTACCGCGCGACCGTCCGCCCTTGCCGCGCAGCCGGCTGCGTACGTACATTCCGGACGGACGCTAGAAGGTCACGACGTCGTACGTCGTTGAAGCGGGGGTATCCGGCTAAGGGCTAGGTGACGTGTCCGCATGGGCGACATGACGCGTGCTCCGACGTCACGGTTCATCGACCCTGTCTGCGGGAAAGCCGTCGTCGATGCACAAGATGTTGTTCTCGCTATCTTTGAACCACGCGGCCTTACCCATACCAGCCATGGATGCGACGTCGTTGTCCCACTCGACGCCGGGCATGTCGTAATGCTCGAAGGTGACGTCCTTGCCCTGCAGGTCACGTACGGTGGCGTCCACGTCGTCGACGTGCCACTGGGCGATGGTGTGGCCGGACTGTCCCGCGAATTCAGTCTGGTAGACGCTGAAGGTCGAGCCGGCGCCCGTGCGGTACAGCAGCATGATGCCCTCCATCTCTTGCGAGGGAGTGAGCCCCAACTTCTCCGCGTAGAACGCGCGAGCACGCGCCAGGTCGGCTGCGGGGATGTTCGCGGTGACGCTTGCCTCGTCGAGCATGACGATCCCTCCTTGAGAGGCACGCCAAACCGTGGTCAGACCCACGAGGCTGCCTCACTGTAGTGACGACGAGCACTCTTCCGCGCTGCGAAGCAGTGCTCAACCCCCCCAAGATCCTGGCGGCATTCCGGCGGTCGACGGGCTCACAAGGACCAGGTCATACCTGGGTAAAACCTCGCCGGTCTCCACCACAGGTCTAGCCCGAGAAGCAAACCTCAGCCCCAGTCGATGGACCTGCCCGATGCGTCTGTTCCCGCGGTCCGTCGACGACGCTTGAAAACGAGGCCTTAGCGACAGCCCTGTCGACGAACTGCGCCGCCTTCGGCCGGCCGCTGGGCCGAGTGACTGAGCCCAGGATGGGGAACCGGCCACGCATAGGACAGCAGGAGCGCCACCACCGCGGCCAGGCCCATGGCCAGCTCGATGTGCTCAGTCCACCGGGAGCCGCTTGCGGTGGCCTCACCCCGATGGGTGCGACACCTCCGGCTGGGCCGGGACCGGGTCGGCTTCCGGTGTCCGGACCTCACCACCCGTGCGGCGGCGTCGCGAGGCGACCGTCAGCAGGGTCAAGCCGAGGATCACCCAGGACGCTAGCGCGAGCGCCGGCAGCGCGGTGCCGTGACCGTCGAGCCCGGAGATGCCGCGCAGCAGGTCGACAGTGGCGCCGAGCGGCATCCCGTGGCCGATCGCCGACCAGCCGGTCGGGAGCAGCTGCGGCGCCGAGGTGGCCGCCGGCAGCGGATTGCCGAGCAGCACCAGAGCAAGGTCGGTGAGCCAGTCCCGGGTCTATCACGCCCGACCGGGATCGGTCGGGGAAGTCTGGCCCCCGTCTGCGGTGGGGGAGACCAACCGCCGCTCACGACAGTTGTCGAACCAGGCCTGGGCGGCGTCGGCGGTGTACGGCAGGAAGCTTGGGTCGAGCACGCAGGCAGCGCGCGTCTCCGCGTGGACGGGGACCGGGGCGAAGAGCATCGCGGCGGTGATCGCTGTGGTGGCGACCAGGGTGAGGTGACGGTTCATGACGGTGTCCTTTGTTGAGGCGTGTGTCGGGTCGACGTCTCTGGTGTGACACGCTCTGGTCTCGTCCTGGCGCTACCGCGGTATTTTCCTGGTATTCCCGTGGTTGACGAGCCCCCCGGCGGCGCTCAACACTCGGGGTATGGGCATCGAGGTCCTCGGGCCGCTGACCTTCGATGGCGATGCGCACGACCTCTCCCGCCGCGATCGCGTCGTCATCGAAGCCCTCGCGGCGTGCCGCGGTGAGCCGGTCTCGATGGACCAGTTCGCCGATGCCCTCTGGGGCGACGGCCCCCCGACCTCGTGGCGCAAGCTGGTGCAGGGCTGCGTCATGCGGTTGCGCAAACAGCTGGGGCACCACGCGATCGAGACCACCGGCGACGGCTACCGGCTCACGCTCTCCGGTGAGGACGTTGACGCGCAGCGGTTCGACCGGATGCTGATACGAGCGCGCGAACTGCTCGCCCGGGGCGAGGCCGAGCACGCTGGGTACGTCGCCGAGGAGGCGCTCGAACTCTGGCGCGGTCGGGCTTTCGTCGACGTTCTGGAGTGGGATCTCGGCCGCATCGAGGCCGAACGGCTCGAGGGGCTTCGGCTCGACGCACAGGAGCTCCGCCTCGAGGCAGCGGTCCGGTCCGGGCAGCACGAGACGGCCCTCACCGACCTCCAGGTGTTGGTCCGGGCGCAGCCGCTACGCGAGCACCGCTGGGGCCTGCTCGCCCTCGCGCAGTACCAGTCCGGCCGGCAGTCGGACGCCCTGGCCACGCTGCGCCGGGTGCGCGGCGTACTCGCCAGGGAGCTGGGTCTGGACCCGGGGGCCGAGCTGGTGGCGCTCGAGCAGGCGATCCTGGCCCAGGACCCGTCTCTGGTTGGGAGCGAGGCTCTCCCCGAACCGGCGGTCACTTGTCCCTACCTCGGGCTGCTGCCCTACCAGGTCGAAGACGCGGACTCGTTCTTCGGCCGCGCGGCCGAGCTCGAAGTGTGCCTGCGCCGGCTCCGCGAGCACGGGACGCTGACGATCGTCGGGCCCTCGGGCAGCGGGAAGTCGTCGCTGCTGCGCGCCGGCGTGGCTGCGCGGCTGAAGCAGGACGGGCGCCGGGTCACCGTCGTGATGCCCGGGCGTCGGCCGCTGGAGTGTTTGGCCGGCCTGCCGGCGAGGGCGGCGCCGACGCTCGTCGTCGATCAGCTGGAGGGCGTGTTCTCTCTGTGTCCGTCCCCGGAGGAACGGGTGCGTTTCCTCCAGGAGCTGGTCGAGTACGCCGCTCGCGCACCGGTGGTGCTCTGCCTGCGCGGCGACCGGCTGACCGCTGTGTCTGCGTACCCGCCGTTCCTCCGGCTGGTGGAATCGAGCCTGTACCTGCTGGCCCCGATGGCCGACAGCCAGCTCCGCAGCGCCATCGAGGAACCGGCCCGCCAGGCCGCTCTGCTCCTTGAGCCAGGACTAGTGGATCTGCTGGTACGCGAGGTTGAGGGCGAGCCCGGCGCGCTCCCGCTGCTCTCGCACGCGCTGCGTGAAACCTGGGAGCGGCGCGAGGGCCGCGTGCTGACGGTGGCCGGATACCAGGCCACCGGAGGCATCCGGGGCGCCGTCGCGAAGTCGGCCGAGGACGTGTATGAACGCGTGCCGAGCGAGCAGCGCCACCTGCTCCGGGACCTGATGCTCCGGTTGGTCGCGCCCGGTCCCGAAGGTGAGCCGGTGCGCAGCCGGGTGCCCCGGCGGCAGGTCGTGGCCGACCAGGAGCACGACCGGCTGGTCGAGATGCTGGTCGGCGCCCGGCTGGTGATCAGCGACGAGGGTTCGGTGGAGCTGGCACATGAGGCGCTGGCCCGGGCCTGGCCACGGCTGCGCGGCTGGCTCGAGGACGACAGCGACGGGGCACGCCACCTGCGCCACCTCAGCGCCGCCGCCGACGCCTGGGAGACGATGGGGCGCCCGGAGAGCGAGCTCTACCGCGGCACCCGGCTGCGTCAGGTGCTCGATTGGCGGGATCGGGCTCAGCCCGGACTCACCACGGCGGAGTCCGAGTTCCTCGATGTCGCCCGGCACCTGGCGATGCAGGAGGAGGAGCACCTGCAGCAGCAGGCGCGGCGAGACCGGCTCAGCAACCGACGGCTGCGCACCGTGCTCGCGGGGCTTGCCGTCGTGGTGTTGGTCTCCGTCGCGGTCGGCGTGGCCGCAGTCCGGCAGGCGGACCGGGCCGACCGGGCCGCGACCGAGTCCGACGCGGGCCGCGTCGGCGCACAGGGCGTGCTCACCGAGCGCGCCGACACCGCACTCCTGCTTGCTGTCGCCGCGATGAGGATGCACGACTCGCCGAGCACTCGCGCAGACCTGCTGGCCGTCCTCACCCGGACCCCGCAGCTGATCCGGACCACCCACAGCACCGGTGGCGGCTACTCCGGCGCCGAGGCCAGCCCGGACGGGCGCACGGTCGTGACGTACGACGACGAGAACCTGGTCCGGGCGTACGACGCTGACACCCTGCGCCTTCGGCACACCTTCGACGCCAACGTTCCGGGCGCTCCCGGTGACGCGCGCTACGCGGTGGCCCAGATGACGTTCAGCCCGGACGGGCGGACGCTGGCGCTTGGCACCGTCACGTCCGACCCGCAGCCGGTCAGGCTCCTCGATACCCACAGCTTCGAACCCGCCGCGGTCCAGCTCGGCGGGCAGCCCCGTGGGATCACGCACGTCGGAGACGTGGAGTTCAGCGCGGACGGCAGGGTGCTGGCCGCCACGTTCGACCACTTCCGCCCGGGGTCGTCCGACGTCGTCTCGACGTCGGCGTTTGTCTGGGACATCACACGACCTGCCCACCCGATCACCCGGATCCGCACCTCGCAGGAGTGGGAGCACCTTGCGCTGAGCCCACGGGGCGACGTGCTGTACCTCGCAGGTGAGGGACCGATGACCCGCACCGAGGTGCGTGGCGCGGGCTCATCCATGCGCCCGGCCGGACCGGAGTTCTCCCGGTACGGCGACGGGCCACTCCAGATCGACCGGGCCGGCCGGCTGCTGGTGACCCGGGACGGCACCGACGCGGTCCTGGTCGACGCCAGGACCGGTGACTTGGTGCGGCGCCTCCCCGGCACCGGCGAGGCGCTGACGATGGTGCGGATGTCGCACGGCGGCACCATGGTCGCCGGCTACTCGGCTGACCGCAGCGTCATTGTCTGGGACGTCCGGGGCGGCAGGCAGGTCGAACGACTCGGGGTGGACTCTGGCAACCTCTGGGGCATCACCTTCGGCGCTGACGACCAGGTGCTCTACACCGCCAGCCCCGAGCGGGAGCTGAAGGCTTGGGACATCGCCGGTGACCGGCGTTACATCCCCCGCGTCGCAGACGTCTCCTCGCAGACCGGCGACGAGTACGTCGGGGCAGTAGTCGCGCCTGACGGAGGGCGAGTTGCCTACCTCTCCGACGACGGAGGTGTGCTCGTGACCACCGCCGGCATTGCGGGCGGAAAGGTGGTGGGGCCTTTCGACACCGGACACGGTTTCTTCGGCTGGCTGGACTGGAGCCCGGATGGCCGGCTCCTGGCGACCAGCGGCCACGACGGGTGGGTGCGGCTCTGGGACGCGGCCACGGGCCAGCCCGCCGGTGGCCGGAAGGTCTCCCCGGCGCACGTCTCGGACGTGGAGTTCCTGCCGGACGGGCGGTCCCTGCTCGTCGGTGACCGGGACGGCCGCATCATGCGCCTAGACGCGGACTCGCTGCGACGCCTCGGTCGGGGGGCCCGGTTGAACGATGACGAACGCGTCGTGTGGCTGGACGCCGTCCCGGGCGGCACGAGTGCCTTCGCGCTGGTCGGTCCCCGGGTCCCGGAGCCGCCCGGACTGACCTACGTCCCGGAGCACGATTGGGCCGTCGTGGACCTGGCCACCGGGCAGGTACGCCGGGGCACCCTGCCCATAGACCGCGCGACGTTCGCCGACGTGTCACCCGACGGCGAGCGGGCCGTGGTGGGGTCTGACGACGGAGAGGTGCTGGTGCTCGACCTCGCCACGGGGAAGCTGCTGCGACCCCCCGTGCCCGGCACCGGCACGGCCATCATGGCGACGTCCTTCGGCAGCGGCGGCGACGACGTGGTGAGTGGAGAACAGGCGGGCACGGTGGGCCTGTGGGAGGGCAATACCGGTGACCGAGTGGGCACGGTGACGGTTGATGCGACCGGTGGCGGCGCCATGCCCCGACTGCTTCCAGACGGCCGCACGGCGGTGATTGCCAGCCTCGACGGACAGGTGTTCCGGTGGGACCTACGGCCCGGCACTTGGGTCGCCGCAGCCTGCCGGATCGCCGGCCGTGACCTGACCCGCAGCGAGTGGCGCGCGGCCTTCGGCGACCGCGAGTTCCGCAGAACCTGTTCCTAATTGGGCTGACCCGCCCGAAACACACCCTTGGTTCGGCTCGCCCCGAGCGACCTGAGCGAAAGAACCCCACAGTCACCTCGATGACCTCCTGGCACCCTGAGAGCCCACAACCGAGTCCTTCGATGGACCGGAGCTTGATCGCTTCCACCGTAGACAGCTCAGGTCGAGAAGAGCCGGATCGAGTCCCACCGAGTGGTGTAGATCGGGTTCCTCATCGTGGTGGCAGTGTCGGTTGCCAACGTGAGCGCGCCACCGCGTGAGTCTGCAGCGTCGGCCCGTACACCGTGGTCGACCGACCTCCTGCTGACCCCCGGCTCGCCGGGGCCTGCAGGACGTGTTCTTCCGCATTGGCGGCGCCGCGGCCGGCCCGGCCTGGCCAAGGTCAGCCTCGAGGTGAACAGCGACCACACCATCCTGGACAACACCTGGGCCCGGCGTAGTGCCCGACGGGATCGAACATCCTCGTCTGCTCGTGCACGGCGGCGAGGTCGAGGTCGGCGTACAGGATCTCGTCACGCTCCAGGATCGGTCCGATTCGCTGGGTAGTCGCGCCGAGGACCCTCACAGCGATCTGTGGATCTCATCGTCCGAGGATTTCGCGCTCACGAGGATCGCGGGCGGGGTCGTGCTCTGGCAGCGCATCAGCCGCCCAGTCGGAGCGCTTCCACTCCGGAACCGGCGTCAGGCAGTCGCTGCGCGGCACGAAGCGCGACCGCCGTACGAGCTCGTAGCGGTGAATGTAGCGCGGACAGTTCGGAAAGACCGCTCGCGCGCGGACCCGAACGACGAACTGGGCCTCTGGATAGCCGGCCCGCAACGGGTCATCGAGGTCGATGCTCGCCGTGCCCTCAAGACGCATCCGGTGGCCACGTTCGAAATCGATGAACAGCATCCCCACTTCTCCGTTGACCAGGACGTTGCCGGCCGAGAGATACATGCCGTTTCCGTCGTAGTTGGGAAAGAGCACCGTGTGCGGATCCAAGACCTGCACGAAGCCAGGATCACCGCCCTTGTAGGAACAAGTCGGCCGCCCCTCGGCGTCAGCCGTCGCGAGGAAGAACATGTCGCGATCCCCGATGAAGGCTCGGTCACCCTCGCTGATCGTGTCGCTGACCAGGAGCCCGTCGATACGGTCAGCTAGGTCCCGCGTGTCGAATCGGTCTTGTAGCGACCGGCTACCGCGGTGGAACCCGGAGACCATGAGTCCTCCTGTCGATTCGTGCGACCGACCACCGGCACCGACGTGCCCAGCCTCGATCTCCAGTCTGGACCTGCTGCCGAGCCGCGTCGAGAGGGGCGGACAGCGATTTGACCATGGCGCACCGGCCTCCGGAGTGCCACCGTGGGCACATGGAAGCGGCGAGGTTCCTTGACGATGCGACCGATCGCGCGGCGCTCGTCGACGAAATCGGCAGGCCGGGCGCCTCCCTGGAGCGGAGCGGAGCACTGTGATGGACCTGGAGACCCTGTACCGCCGTACGATCGAGAGCTGGACCGACCGGGTCCTGTCGGTCGGTCCCGAGCAGTGGGCACGAGCCACCCCGTGCGCCGATTGGGACGTCCGCGCGTTGGTCAACCACGTGGTCGTCGAGGACTTGTGGACCGAGCCGTTGATGCGCGGGGCGACGATCGAGGAGGTGGGGCACCGCCTGGACGGCGACCTACTCGGCGCGAACCCGCGCGAGGCCGCTCTCGGCGCCGCCGAGCTGGCGACCCACGTAGTGGCCGAGGTAATGCCGACGCGCGGGAAGGTGCACCTGTCCTACGGGGATGAGGACATGGCGGAGTACGTCACCCAGCTGGCGGCCGACCACCTGATCCACGGCTGGGATCTGGCCGTGGCCACAGAGGGTGACGCCGAGCTCGACCGGGACCTCATCATCGACGTGGCCGCGTGGTTCGCGCAGCGGGAGGAGAGCTACCGCTCGGCAGGCGCTGTCGGCGCACGTGCCGCAGCGGGTGGCGACGCCCAGTCGAGCCTGCTCGCGGCCTTCGGCCGCGACTCCATGTGGACCAGCCGGACTGACTGATCCCTCACGTAGGTGCGGCGATTCCTGATCCAGGCGACCCATGGGGGATGACTGCTCCTCGGAGCAATCGGCATGATGGCGACCGACCGTGGGTGTGAGAAGACACAGGTACGCCGCGGTGTTCGCCAGAATGCATACGACGCCCCTTCTCGCCAGCGAGCAGGAGAACGTCCACGACGGGGGAGGGGAGGTGGTCTCTGGGGCGCAACGACGGAGCCGAGGCGCGTGTACCCCTGGCGTACCCCCGCACTGCAACTGCGGCGTCATTCTGCACCTGATGCAAATGCGCTTCAGGCCGGAGCACAGGCTGCATCCGCGGGTTAGGGGCAGGGTTGGTGGGCGTCGATAGGAGGTCTCGCCCAACGGCCATCGATGGAGCTTCGCCCCAACCCTTCGGCCCGCTCCGAAGCGACCTCGGGCGGCTCGGTCGAACCGCCTACTCGTCCCGGAGCAGCTCAGTGGGTTCCAGGCGGTTGACCAGCCGGGAGCCGGCGATGGCGGCCAGGACGGTGGCGATGAGGACGAGGGCTATGGGGGTCAGGGCATCGATGGGGGTGAGGCGGTAGCGAGGTGGCAGGACGAAGAGCGGTCGGAGCACGTTGATGAAGTAGTAGCCCATGGCCCCGCCGACCAGGAGTCCCGACGCGGCTCCGCCGAGCGCGACCGTTCCGGCCTCGGCTGCGATGAGCAGCCTGATCGTGCGTGGTGCAAGGCCCTGGGCGCGCAGGGTGATGTATTCGCGCCGTCGCTGGAGGAGGAGGCCGAAGACAAAGATGCCGATCGCGACTGCTGCCATGGTGAGCGCGAAGGTTTGGTCGATGAGGACCAGGCCCGAGATGTTGAGGGCGGCGAGGCTGGACTGGTCCTTGGCGAGGGTGGTCCGACGGGTGTCGATCTGGAGGTGGTCCAGGGCGCCTGGGCCTTCGCGTAGAGAGGTGAACGCTCGCTTCAGGGTGGCGTCGTCGGGGCTGGTCGTGGAGGCCAGGAAGAAATCCGGTGCCTTGGACGCCACTGCGGTCGAGTGCTTGTCGATCGACATGAGGGCGTCTGCGCCCTCCGGGAAGCCGGGGAGCCGGATGTAGGTGCCCGTGACGTGTAGCTTCACCTCGACCTGGGCGTCGGTGGCGCGGACGAGGAGTGCGTAGATCGGGTCGCCGACCTTGGCCTTGAGGAACGTGGCCATGTCCTCGCTCAGGAGTACGGCCGTCGGATCTTGCTGGAGGCGGGCGAGCTCTCCGGTGGCGTCGTCGGAGGTGAACTCGAGGTCGGTGACCGGCGCGACCTCGGGGTAGGTGGTCGGGTCGATGGCGGCGACGTTGGCCGGGTCCGAGGTGCGGGCGCTGCGCAGGATCACGTTGCTCACCGCGTAGATCACGGGTGTGGTGTCCGCGACCCCGGAGGTCCGAAACACGTCCTCGTCGGCCCTTGCGTAGGTGCGGGCGGAGGCGGGTCCTGGCGTGATACGGAGGTCCGAGCCGGTCGCGAAGCGGGCATCGGTGACCTTCGCGGCGTCGTACGACGCGGTGAAGGCAGCCAGGCTGATGGCGACGGCAACGATCAGCGAGATCACGACCGTCGCGTTGGCGATGGCCCACGGCCGTCTGCCGACGCTGAGCCGAAAGAGGCTGGGCAATGGTCGGCCCAAGCCACTGGTCGACTGTGGCTGGCTCCGGGCGAGGACGCTCCCGAAGATGCGGGCGGCCAGCAGGCTGCCGCTGATCCAGACCGCGACCGGCAGCACCAAGAGGGCGAGGTTCAGGCTGACGGCTCGACCGAAGTAGACCGACCCCGACGCGCCGTCGAAGGCGTGAGCACGCAGTGCCACCACGGTGCCGACCACGACGACGGCGGCGCCGACGAGGTCGAGCCTCAGACGCCGCCACAGCGGCGCACCGCTGGCGAGCCGGGCGCGGTCCTCGTTGATCTCGCTGCCGATCGAGCGTCGACCGGTGAGGTAGAGGGCAGCTCCGGTGGCCAGGAAGCCACCCAGCGTGCCGACGATCGCCGAGGTGCTCAGGCTCGTGGTGCTTGCCCGTGCGAGGGACTCCTGACCCAGGACCACCAGCGCGGCGAGGTAGCCGATGCCGAGCCCGAGGACGGCGCCGACGCCTGTCAACAGGGCTGTGCGCAGGGTGAGCATGCGCATCAGGTGCCGTCGGCTGGCACCCCGTACGCGCAGCGTTGCCTGCTCCCGGCGCTGACCCTGCGCCAGGACGCTCCCGGCGTAGGAGGCCAGGAAGGCGGCGAGCAGACCACCGGGGACGCCCAGGAAGACGAAGAGGCGCTTGGCGACCATGGCATCGGCCGAGGCCACACCGAGGGTGTTGGAGATGTTGTCCAGGAGATAGTCCTGGTGGGCCGCCACGCTGCTGATGTTGGCGTTGATCCGCTGAGTCTGGACAAGCGCGGTCGCCGGGTCGGCGTCGAGAAGGTCGCGGTCCAGCGTGATGTCGACCTCGCGGACCGGTGGGGTCTTCAGCCGGGCCCCGCGTGTCGTGGCGGCTCGCTCGTAGGCAGGCAGGACGGTTCCCGCGAAGATCTTCGGAGTCACGATGACCGAGCTGCTGGTGTAGACAAAGGTCTCCAGGTCACCTCCACGGCGGCTCGAGAACAGCGAACGTGCCCGGCTCAGGTCGGCGATGCCGCTGACCGTGAGGTCGAGCTTGGAGGTGTCCGGCAGCGTCACCGTGACCCGGTCACCGATCGAGGCGCCCATGGTCTGGGCCGCCTCTGCGCTCAGCACGGCTCCGCTGGCAGTGAGCTTCCCCTCGAGGACCTTCACCGTGCGGTCCCGCGCCGCGTAGTCGGCGTCAAAGCCGAAGATCTTGGCCGCGCCACCGACGACCGTGTCTCCCGACGAGAGGGTCCGCACACCGAGGTCCGCGAACGAGAGCTGGCTAGCGTCGGCAACGCCGTCCAGGATCGAAACCTGGTGGGCCAGCTCGTCCAACGGGACGGCGGAGCGTTCGTTGGCGGCCACCGGCCGGACGGACTCCCGGCTGGAGTACGTCGCACTGACGGTAGCGTTGCTCAGGCCTGTCCCGGCCAGCGCCTCGACCCCGTAGGACAGATGCCGTACGCCGCCCGGGGGGACGGTGCCGATGTTGAGACCGATCACCCCGGGACCGTGGGCGAACGGGTTGTCGTCGACGGAGGTCACCGGTGTTCGGTCCAGCGTGGCCGAACCGGGGAGGAAGCGGAGGGCACCATCGGGTATGGACCGGACCACGACCTCGTTGGCGGCCACGTCACTGGTGTTGCGCACCTCGAGGAGCACCTTGCCCCGGGCGCCGGGGCTCACGGTTCCCGGGGTGTCGAAAGTCTGGTCGAGGGTGAGCGCGCCTCCGACACGTTCGGTCACAATGCGCTGCATGTCGATCGGGAGCGGGGCCACCGCCCGCTGGGTCATCGAAGCGGAGAGCCCATCGACGAAGAACAGCACGGCGCAGAACAGACCCACACCGAGGGTCACGCCGACCATCGTCGACAGCGTGCGCCGAGGGTTGCGGAGGAGGTCGGCAACGACGTACCTAGCCAACATGGGTGCGCTCCGATGTCCCGTACTCAGTGAGCAGGACAACCCGGTCGAGGTGACCGGCGACCTCCGGGTCGTGGGTCACGAGAACGAGGGTCGCTCCCAGGCCTCGCTGGACGTCGACGAGAAGCTCCACGACGATCGCCGCGTTGGCGGCGTCGAGGGCTCCGGTCGGCTCGTCTGCGAGGATCACGGCGGGGCGATGGACGATCGCGCGAGCCACCGCAACACGCTGCCGCTGCCCCCCGGACAGCTGGTCGGGAAAGCGCTTCGCCAGGGCAGCCAGACCGAGCCGCTCGAGGAGGGCGCTCGGATCGGACGAATAGTCCGACGTGGCGTCGCTGCGGCAGATCGCGAGCTGGAGGCCCAGGTTCTCCTCTACCGTGAGGTGCGGCAACAGGTTGTCGGACTGGTAGACCATCCCCAGCGCCCGCCGACGGAAACTGACCCGGTCCCGCTCCGACATCGCCGAGATCGTGTCGGCGCCGATCCTCACCGAGCCCTTCGTGGGCAGCGCGAGCCCTGCCAGCAACCCGAGCAGGGTGGACTTGCCACACCCGCTGGGCCCCATGACGGCGAGGCTGGTGCCGCCGGCGACGTCGAGCTCGGGGCACGCCAAGGCCCGGATGGTGCCGGCCTCGCCGGCATGGTCGACGACGAGGCCTCGGCCGCGGATGCCGTTGGCGGCGTAGCTGTCCTGGAGACCGGATTCGGCGGTGGTCATCGCAGGCTCAGTGCGTGGTCGGCCAGCGCGTACCTGTGATCGGCGAGGTCCGCGATCGCGACCTCGTGAGTGACGTAGAGGACAGCGAAGTCGGCCGCCAGGATCTCCTGGATCACCCCGGCCGCGGTGTCCTCGTCGAGCTGGGCCACCACCTCGTCGGCCAGCAGCAGGGCGGGCTCGTTGGCCATCGACACGGCCAACGCGACCCGCTGGGCCTCGCCACCGGAGAGCTGGCGAGGGCGCTGGTCGGCCCGGTGGGCCACGCCGAACCGGTCGAGGAGCTCAAGCGCCCTGGTGCGGGCCTGTCCCTGGCCCTGGCCCCGTCGCGGGGCGAAGGCGAACGCCAGCTCGACGTTCTCCTGGGCGCTGAGGAAGGGAACCAGGTTGTCTGACTGCAGGGCGATGCCGATCCGGCGCGCGCGGATCCGGGCCCGGGCCCGGTCGTCGAGCTGGCTGGTCGCCACGTCGTCGATTGAGATCACACCGGTGTCGGGCCGCAGCAGGCCGGCGATGAGCAGTAAGAGCGTGGACTTGCCACAGCCCGAGGGTCCGATCAGGCTCAGTTTCTGGCCCGGCAGGATGGTCAGGTTCAGTCCGCGCAGGACGGCTTCGGCGGCGCCCGAGCCGGCGTACGACTTCGAGACGTCCTCGAGTTGCACCATCGGCGTGGTCATCGTTGGGCTCGCGTCGACGCGGGGGCGGTGCCGTAGATCTTCGGAGCGGTCTTGAGGGCATGGGTCTCGAGGTCGAGGACGGTCTGGCTGGCCTCGTCGAGCCCCGCTGGGGTCAGGTCGATGAAGTTGAGCAGCTCGAAGGTGTCCTGGTGCAGGCTGGCGTCGAGCGGGACGTTGTTGATGACGCCGACCCCGGGCGCGTAGGACTTGTTCTCGTTGTCCGGCGCGCCGACATTGCCCTCCTGGACCACCCGGACATTGTCGAAGCATCCGAAGGCTACGCACTCCTTGATGCCGACCTTGACGGGCTCGCCCACCGATGCCTTCTCCTCCGGTGCGGCCCCGATGTACCAGCGAGGGGTGCCCTTGGTGACGGTCCCTGGGGACAGGATCCCGGGCGACGCGTCGGCCTTTCCGAGGAAGGCGCTTTCGGTGTTGGTGTACTGGCCGCCCTCGTACTCCTCGGTGTAACCGCCGAGGATCCAGACGTTGCCGTCCTTGTCGAGCGCCAGGTAGTCCATGCCGACCTGCGAGACCTCACTCGAGTCAGTGGACTCGTCGAGCATGGCGATCGTCGGTACCCCGTCGATGACCCGGATGACGTCGGTCATCGTCGTGATGATCTCGTGTGGCACCACACGGGAACCGACCTCCGTCGTCCCGCCTCGCACCCACTGCATTCCGGGCTTGAGCGGATGAAAGGGATTCGTATCCAGGGTCGGGTCGACGAAGTTGGCCGGGTCGAACGCGACCTTGGTGCCCTCGTCGTTGGGATCGGTCCCGAGCGGAGGCTGGGTGGGTGACCCGGTGCAGGCCGCGAGGAGGGACAGAGTCGCCGTCGCGGAGACCATCCGCAGCCACACGTGGCGCTGGTTTCTCGTCATGGTGCCTCGTCCCGGTCTCGTTCTGGGCTCCCGGCTACGGGAAATACTTCGCGGCGGAGCGTCAAGAGTTGATTGCCATTACGGTCCATCCCCCGGACGCGTGCCGGAGTGGGTCCGACAGAGACGGGTCGCTCGGAGCTAGGCGGGACTCGAGTCAGACGCGCGCCTTGCCTCTGCAGAATCGGCCGAGAACCGACAGCTCGTCCATCCAATCGCGCTTCATCAACTCGTCTCGGAGTCGCTCTCGATGACGACCAGCGCGAATCCCTCGTCGAGACGGACGTCGACCGTCTTGCCGTCCGGCTTGGTCACCTCGACCTCCCACGTCGCGCCGTTCTCGTTGTCCTGCTCGACGGAGTTCGCGTGCCCGCCGTGCGTCAGCTTCAACGCCGCGGCCGTGGCTTCGTCGGCATGCCGCCCGGTCACGCTGGTGTCGGCATCGTCGCTCGACGCCACCGCGACACCGCCACCGGCGATGAGCGCGACGACGCCGACCCCGGCGGCCAGGATTGCTGTGCGCTTCCTCATGTGCTTCTCCTCTACAGGGGTCTTGATTCGGCACCACTGTGCCCTGGAGCCGCTGAAGCGACGCTGAAGACGGCGAACACGTGTTAAGCGGACGTTCAGCGCGCCTTCAACAAGATGGTGGGACCGTGGGCGGATGCGGATCCTCGTGGTCGATGACGATAAGAACTTGGCCGGTGCGGTCAAACGCGGGCTCGAGGGCGAGGGGTACGCCGTCGACGTCGCTCTCAACGGGACCGAGGGGCACTGGCTGGCAGTAGAGAATGCCTACGACGCGATGGTGCTCGACTCGATGCTGCCGGGCATGAGCGGCGACGCGATATGTGTGGCGCTGCGTGAGTCGGGGGTCTGGACGCCGATCCTGATGCTCACCGCCAAGACGAGCGAGTCGGAGGAGGCGCGCGCTCTGGATGCAGGGGCAGATGACTTCCTCTCCAAGCCGTTCTCGTACGTCGTCCTGCTGGCCCGACTGCGAGCCCTGCTCCGTCGGGGCAGCTCGAAACGACCAACGGTGCTGGTCGCCGGTGACCTACGCCTCGACCCGGCCAGCCACCGCGTGCACCGCGGAGACACGGAGGTGTCCCTCAGCCCCCGACAGTTCGCGCTGCTGGAGTACTTCCTACGACACCCGGGTGAGGTGCTGTCGAAGAGCCGGATCATGGCACACGTCTGGGACTTCACCTTCGACGGCGACCCCAACATCGTCGAGGTCTACGTCCGCCAGATTCGGCTCAGGATCGACGAGCCTTTCGGCCGCCACGCACTAGAGACGGTGCGCGGGGCGGGTTACCGGTTGGACGTCGGCGGTGGCTGAGCGGCGGATCGGCCTGCGGTCGATGCGGGTCCGCACCACCGGGCTCGCTGCGCTGGTGTCGGCGGTCGCTCTGGTCGCCGGCTCGGCCCTCCTGCTCCTCACCCTTGACGACTCCTTGCACCGCTCGGGTGACGACCTCGCCCGCGGACGGGTTCATGACCTCGCGGTCCAGTCCCACGACGGCACCCTGCCCCCCGTGCTCGACAGCATCCTCGGTAACTCCGTGGGTCAGGTGTTCACGACCGATCGACGGGTGCTCGCGGCCTCGCCGAACATCGTCGGCAAAGGACCGATCAGCGGGCCAGCGCCCGCGGCCACACCAAGCCTGCGCATCATCTACGGGGCGCCCGACGATGCCGAGTTGGAGAACTACCGGGTCTGGGTCGCCCGTGCGGACACGCCCTCCGGTCCGGTGACGGTAGTGGCCGGCTCGAGTCTGGAGTCGGTGAGCGAGGCATCGCAGACCCTGTCTCGTGATCTGTCGATCGGCGTGCCACTGCTGGTCGCGCTTGTCGCGCTGGCCACCTGGCTCGTCGTCGGACGCACCCTGAGACCAGTAGATGACATTCGGACCGAGGTGGCCGCCATCCGCGACCAGGACCTGGGTCGGCGGGTGCCGGTGCCGGTCACCGGGGACGAGATCGGCCGTCTCGCGCTGACGATGAACGAGATGCTCGACCGGCTGGAACAGTCGAGCCGACGCCAGCGCGAGTTCGTCGCCGATGCCTCCCACGAGCTCCGAAGTCCGGTTGCGGCCCTGCGCGCCCAGCTCGAGGTGAGCCTGGCTCACCAGGATCAGGACTGGCCCGCTGCGGCGCGGCGCATGCTCGGGGACACAGATCAGATGGAGCGGCTGGTGAGCGACCTGCTGTTCCTGGCCCGTGCCTCGGAGACCATGCCCCCGCGCTCGGCCCTCGTGGACCTCGACGACGTGGTGCTGGAAGAGGCCGCCCGGATCCGATCGCGCGCGACGGTCAGGGTGGACACCGGGCAGGTCTCGGCCGCCCCCGTGCGCGGGGACGCTGACGAACTGCGTCGGTTGGTGCGCAACCTGGTCGAGAACGCGGTCCGGCACGCCAGTTCCGTCGTACGCCTGAGGGTGGTGACCGGTGACGGCACCGCACGGCTCGACGTCGCCGACGACGGTGCGGGGGTTGACGTCGTTGACCGCGATCGTGTGTTCGACCGGTTCTTCACCGCAGACGCGTCGCGGGTCCGCGGCAGCGGCACCGGCAGCGGACTGGGTCTCGCGATCGCCCGCGCCATCGCACTCCGGCACGGAGGCGACCTTTCATTGGTGACCTCCGACGAGGGTGCGCACTTCCGGCTCGTACTTCCCTCCGACCCCACCCGCACGAACGGATTCAGTCGATCCGCGTCTCCTCGAACTGGTACGGGAAGTCGCCCTGGGGATAGCTCGCCGCCCTGAGCAGGGGCAGTGCGTGCAGGTCGAGGTTGAGTATTAGACGTCGAAGTGGGCAGCCGATCCCCTCAGCTCCACCATTGAGGAAATGCCCGTCCGCTCCGCGAGCAGGTGGGGGCTTCTTCGCCTCCTGAAGGCTCAGGCGCCGCCGGCTGGCAGCGCCTCGAGCATCACGTCGGGGTTGTCGCGGGCCGTCACGCCCGCCCGCCACTGGTCGACGAACAGCGCCAGGTACGTGCCGTCGGCGCGCTGGAGCACCTCGACCCCGCGCTTGCCGAGCAGCGCCGCCGCGCCGTCCGCGTCGGTGCGCCGGGCCACCTGGTAGTCGAGCCGGGACAACCGGATGGGCGAGCCGAACTCGTTGGTCATCCGCTCCTGAACAACCTCGAACTGCATCGGACCGACCGCCGCGAGCACCGGGCTCTGGTCGCCGCGGAGGTCGGATCGCAGCACCTGGACGACGCCCTCCTGGTCGAGCTGCTCGATGCCGCGGCGGAACTGCTTGTAGCGGCCGAGGTCGCCGGCGCTCACGGTCACGAAGTGCTCGGGTGCGAAGCTCGGCACCGGCGGATACTCGATCGGGTCACCGACGTAGACCGTGTCACCGACGCGCAGCGACTGGGCGTTGACGAAGCCGATGATGTCGCCGGGCTCGGCCCGCTCGACCACGGTGGTCTCCCGACCGAAGACCGCCTGGGCGAACTTGGTCGCGAAGGGCCGCCCGGTGGTGGCGTGGGTGACGACCATGCCGCGCTCGAAGGTGCCGGAGACGACGCGGGCGTAGGCGAGCCGGTCGCGGTGCGCGTTGTTCATGCCGGACTGCACCTTGAAGACGAACGCGCTGAACTCGTCGTAGACCTGGCGCACCGAGCCGTCTACGCCCGCGGTCTCACTGGGGTCGGGGGCGACGTCGAGCAGCAGGTCGAGCAGCTGCGCGACACCGAAGTTCTGCAGCGCCGAGGCGAACATGACGGGTGTGGTCTCCCCCGCCAGGAAGCGTCCCTGGTCGTGGTCGGCCTCGTCGAGGGAGAGCAGCTCGTGCTCCTCGACCGCCGCCTCCCACAGCTGTGCGTCGTCGACCTCGACCTCGTCGGAGGCCATCCGGCGCTCGGGAGCCCTGGTGGCGCCGCCCGCGGTCCGGGTGTACTTCACGAACTCCCCGGTCCGTCGGTCGAGGACGCCGCGGAAGTCACCGGCCTCGCCGACCGGCCACGTC
>JBDSMW010000134.1:0-23392 GCA_039915665.1 Nocardioidaceae bacterium | reverse complement strand
CGTTCTCGATCCAGGCCTGGTCGTTGACGGCCTCGGCGGCGTTCTTGCCACCGACCTCCGCGTGGAAGATGTCGGGGTACTGCGTCGCGGAGTGGTTGCCCCAGATCGTCAGCTTCTTGATGTCGGCCACGGTGCTGCCGGTCTTGGCGGCGAGCTGGGACAGCGCCCGGTTGTGGTCGAGGCGGGTCAGCGCCGTGAAGCGCTCCTGCGGGATGTCGGGGGCGTTGGTCATCGCGATCAGCGCGTTGGTGTTGGCCGGGTTGCCGGTCACGCCGATGCGGACGTCGGCGGCCGCGACCTCGCCCAGCGCCTTGCCCTGCGCGGTGAAGATCGCGCCGTTGGCCTCGAGCAGGTCACCGCGCTCCATGCCCTTGGTGCGCGGGCGGGCGCCGACGAGCAGGGCGAGGTTCACGCCGTCGAAGACGGTGTTGGCGTCGTCGCCGATCTCGACACCGGCCAGCGTCGGGAACGCGCAGTCGTCGAGCTCCATGACGACGCCCTCGAGCGCCTTGAGGGCCGGGGTGATCTCGAGCAGCTGCAGCTGGACGGGGATGTCCTTGCCGAGCAGGTCCCCGCTCGCGATCCGGAAGAGCAGGCTGTAGCCGATCTGGCCGGCGGCGCCGGTGACGGCGACCTTGACGGGGGTAGTGCTCACGGGGAGGCTCCTGGTCTGTCTGGGTTCAGTTGTCTGGACTGCTGACCCGACGCTAGCAAGGCTCGGCCCTGGTATGCCCCTAGGGTCGGCGGGGTGACCGAACAGCTGACCCCCCTGCTGAACGACCTCGCCGTCAGCGTCGCGGCCCCGGCGATCCTGCTGTCGGCTCCCGACGGTCAGGTCGGCGGCGGCGTCGAGGGGTGGTTCGTGGACGACGTACGCCTCCTCGCGGAGCTGGCCGTCTCCGTCCGCGCCAGCGACCTCGAGCTGGTCGGCTCGGACCTGAGCGGGGCGGACCGGCAGTCCTACACCTACGTCGCCCGGCGACTCGGCGGCTGGCTCCACGACCCGCAGGTCACCCTCGACCGGCACCGCACGCTGACCCCGGCCGGCCTGGTCGAGGAGATCGAGGTCGCGTCCCGGGCACAGGAGGACGTCCCGCTCACCCTGTACGTCGACCTGGCGACCGACCTGGCCCCGATGGCGGAGGTGCGGCAGGGCCACGAGACCGTCGGCGTCCCGGGTGTGCGCACCGAGCACGGGATCGCGTGGCGGCAGGACGGCCGCGGTCTCGAGGTCGCCCTCGACCCGGCGCCGGACGCCGTCGACGAGGGCCGCCGCGTGATCTGGACCGCGACCGTGGCGCCGGGGGAGTCGTTCACCGTCCGGCTGGTGTTCACCGCGGACGGCGCCCCCGCCCTCGGGCCGGGCGGACCGGCGCCGTGGGGGGAGGTCACCGTTGAGGCGCCCGACACGCGGCTGCCGCGCCTGGTCGACCAGAGCCTCGCCGACCTCGGCGGGCTGTTGATGAAGGACGGCGACGACCGGTTCGTGGCGGCCGGGTCGCCCTGGTTCCTGACGCTCTTCGGCCGCGACTCCCTGTGGGTGGCCCGGCTGCTGATGCCGTTCGGCACGGACCTGGCGCTCTCCACGCTGCGCACCCTGGCCCGGCGCCAGGGCACCCGGGTGGACCCGGACTCGGAGGAGCAGCCCGGCAAGATCCTGCACGAGGTCCGCAACACCACCCTCGAGCTGGGCGGGATGAGCCTGCCGCCGGTCTACTACGGCACGGTCGACGCCACCCCGCTGTTCGTCTGCACGCTGGCCGACGCCTGGCAGTGGGGGGCCGACCGGGCGCAGGTCGCGGCGCTGCTGCCGGCCGCCCGCCGCTGCCTGGCCTGGGTGGTCGAGCAGTCGGCGCAGTCGGGCTGGCTGCGCTACGTCGACCTGTCCGGGCGGGGGCTGGCCAACCAGGGCTGGAAGGACAGCGTCGACTCCGTGCAGTTCGCCGACGGCCGGCTGGCCGACCCGCCGATCGCGCTGAGCGAGGTGCAGGGCTACGCCTACGAGGCCGCGGTCCGGGGTGCCGCGCTGCTGGCGGCCTTCGACGAGGAGCCCGTCGAGGGGCTGGCCGCCTGGGCCGCCGACCTCCGGGAGCGGTTCGGTCGCGACTTCTGGGTGGAGACCCCCGAGGGCGGTCACGTGGCCATCGCGCTGGACGGCTCCGGCGTGCCGGCCGACTCGGTGGCCTCCAACATGGGGCACCTGCTCGGCACCGGCCTTCTCGGACCGGAGCAGACCGCCCGGGTGGTCGAGGTGCTCACCGGCCCCGACCTGGACTCCGGGTTCGGCCTGCGCACGCTGACCCGCCGGTCGCCGCGGTTCTCCCGGCTCAGCTACCACGGCGGCTCGGTCTGGCCGCACGACACCGCCGTCGCGGTGCGCGGCCTGGCCCGGGACGGGTACGTCGAGCAGGCGGCCCGGCTCACGGCAGGCCTCGTGGCGGCTTCCGAGGGCGTGGCCTACCGGCTGCCCGAGCTGTACGGCGGCGACCAGGCCTCCGACGTGGCGTTCCCGGTCGACTACCCGGCGTCGTGCCGTCCCCAGGCGTGGGCGGCCGCCGCGCCGCTGGCCTGCCTGGTGGCGGTCACCGGCCTCGAGGTCGACGCTCCCGCCGGCCGGCTCGACGTGCCGGGCACGGTGAGCACCCGGCTCGGGCCCTTCACCCTGTCCGGCGTACGCGTGGGGGAGCAGGCGCACACCGTCACGGTCGGGGCCGACGGTCGCGTTGGCGTGGCGGAGACGCCGTAAGTTATCTTGACGTCAAGAAATGTTTCGGTGAGCAGTGGGAACGGAGAACCGGTGACGGAATCGAAGATCATCTACACGCACACTGACGAGGCGCCGCTCCTGGCGACGTACTCCTTCCTGCCGATCGTCTCGGCCTACGCCTCGACCGCCGGGGTGAGCGTGGAGACTCGCGACATCTCGCTGGCCGGCCGCTTGATCGCGCAGTTCTCCGACCGGCTCGCACCCGAGCAGCGCGTCGACGACGCCCTCGCGGAGCTGGGCGAGCTCGCCCAGCGGCCCGAGGCCAACATCATCAAGCTGCCCAACATCAGCGCGTCGGTCTCGCAGCTCAAGGCCGTCGTCGCCGAGCTGCAGTCCCAGGGCTACGACCTGCCGGACTACCCCGACAACCCGACGACCGACGAGCAGAAGGACGCCCGTTCGCGCTACGACAAGGTCCAGGGCAGCGCGGTCAACCCGGTGCTGCGCGAGGGCAACTCCGACCGTCGTGCGCCCGACTCGGTCAAGCAGTACGCCCGCAACCACCCGCACTCGATGGGCGCGTGGTCCGCGGACTCCAAGACCAACGTCGCCCACATGGACGTCGAGGACTTCCGCTCGAACGAGAAGTCCGCGGTCGTCGAGGTCGACGGCAGCCTCCGGATCGAGCTAGTGGGGGACGACGGCGAGACCACCGTGCTCCGCGAGTCGGTCCCGGTGCTCGCTGGCGAGATCATCGACGCGACCGTGATGCGGATCTCGGCGCTGCGTGAGTTCCTGACCGCGCAGATCGCCCGGGCCAAGGCCGAGGACGTCTTGTTCTCGGTGCACCTCAAGGCCACCATGATGAAGGTCTCCGACCCGATCATCTTCGGCCACGTCGTGCGCGCGTTCCTGCCCGACCTGTTCACCGAGCACGGCGACGCGCTCGCCGAGGCCGGTCTCTCGCCCAACGACGGCCTGGCCGGGATCCTCAAGGGCATCGAGTCCCTGCCCCAGGGCGCCGACATCAAGGCGACGATCGACCGCTGCATCGCCGACGGCCCCGCGCTGGCGATGGTCGACTCCGACAAGGGCATCACCAACCTGCACGTGCCGAGCGATGTGATCGTCGACGCCTCGATGCCCGCGATGATCCGCACCAGCGGACACATGTGGGGCCCCGACGGCGGCGAGGCCGACACCCTCGCGGTGATCCCCGACTCGTCGTACGCCGGCATCTACCAGGTCGTCCTCGACGACTGCCGCGCCCACGGCGCCTACGACCCCGGGACCATGGGGTCCGTGCCGAACGTCGGGCTGATGGCGCAGGCGGCCGAGGAGTACGGCTCCCACGACAAGACCTTCGAGGTCGGTACGACGGGCACCGTCCGCGTCGTCGACGAGGCGGGTGATGTGCTCCTGGAGCACGTGGTCAGCGCCGGTGACATCTGGCGCCTGTGCCAGACCAAGGACGTCCCGGTCCGTGACTGGGTCAAGCTGGCCGTCACCCGCGCCCGCGCCACGGGCGACCCGACCGTGTTCTGGCTCGACGAGGACCGCGCGCACGACGCCAACCTGATCGACAAGGTCACCGAGTACCTCGACGACCACGACACCGACGGCCTCCCGATCGACATCATGGCGCCGGTCGACGCGATCGCGTTCTCCCTCGAGCGGATCCGTCGGGGCGAGGACACCATCTCCGTCACCGGCAACGTGCTGCGCGACTACCTCACCGACCTGTTCCCGATCCTCGAGCTCGGCACCAGCGCGAAGATGCTGTCGGTCGTTCCCTTGATCAACGGCGGCGGGCTGTTCGAGACCGGGGCCGGTGGTTCGGCGCCCAAGCACGTGCAGCAGCTCGTCAAGGAGAACCACCTCCGGTGGGACAGCCTGGGTGAGTTCCTCGCGCTGGCGGAGAGCTTCGGCCATCTCGGCGAGTCGACCGACAACGCCCGGGCCCGGATCCTCAGCGCGACGCTGGACAAGGCGACCGGGACGTTCCTCAACGAGAACAAGTCTCCGAGCCGCAAGGTCGGCGAGATCGACAACCGTGGCAGCCACTTCTACCTCGCGCTGTTCTGGGCCGAGGAGCTGAGCAGCCAGACCGACGACGCGGAGCTCGCGACGGCGTTCGGCGAGCTGGCCAAGAGCCTGCGCAGCAACGAGGACGCGATCAACGCCGAGCTGCTCGCGGTGCAGGGTTCGCCGGCGGAGATCGGTGGCTACTACCGTCCCGACGACGCGCTTGCCGGGGCCGTGATGCGGCCGTCGGTGACGCTCAACGAGGCGCTGGCGACCCTCGGCTGATTTCTGGGCTTGATCCTCAGCCGGTCGGGCCGAACCGCTCCACGCGTACGTCGGACGCCGGCACGCCGAGCCCCACCAGCACCGTGCTGGCGGCCTCGGCGAACCCGGCGGACCCGCACACGAAGACGTCCGCGTCGCCGGCCGCCCCGACCAGCGGCGCGAGGTCGTCGGCCCGGACCCGCCCGAGCGGTCGGCCCGCCTGTCGCTCCCGCGTGAGCACGACGACCTCGTCGGCGACCTCGTCGGCGTAGGGCAGCGTCTCCCTGGTGCGGGCGGAGACCAGCACCCGCACCAGCTCCGGGCGCCCGAGGTCGCGGGCGTGCCGCAGCATCGAGACCAGAGGCACCACACCGGTGCCGCCTGCGACGCCGACCGCGGGCCGGTCGCCGTCCCACACGAACCAGCCGCCGATCGGGCCGCGCAGCTCAAGCTCGTCGCCCTCCTCGACGACATCGGCGAGATGGCTGGAGACCTCGCCGTCGTCGAGCCGCTCGACGAAGAACTCCAGCAGCGGGTCGCCCGGGGCGGACGCGACCGAGTAGGACCGCGACGCGGTGTAGCCGTCCTCGGCCGTCAGCCGGAACACGTAGTGCTGCCCGGGCAGGTGGTTCGTGCGTCCGGCGACGTCGATGCGCAACAGCACCGCGTCGGGCGTCGGATGCCGGACCTCGCGCACCACGCCGGTGCACCAGCCTCCGCTCGGGGCGCTCATCAGTCGCCCTGGTAGCGCTGCTCGAGCCACGGGTCGCCGCGGTCGTGGTAGCCGTTGACCTCCCAGAATCCCTGCTGGTCGTGGTCGAGCAGGGTGAGCCGGTCGACCCACTTCGCGCTCTTCCAGAAGTACAGGTGCGGCACGAGCAGCCGGACCGGTCCGCCGTGGTCGCGCGGCAGCGGACTCCCGTCGTAGGTCCACACGACCCAGGCCCGGCCGCCGGTCACGTCGGCGAGCGGCAGGTTGGTGGTGTAGCCGGTGGTGCAGGTGGCCAGCACGAACGCGGCCTCCGGGGCGGGCCGTACGGCGTCGAGGAGCACGTCAACCGAGACCCCACCGAACCGGGTGCCGAACTTCGACCAGGTCGTCACGCAGTGGATGTCGCCGGCGTACTCCGACTGCGGCAGCGCGTGCGCCTCGTCCCACGTCCAGGTGCGCGGCTCCTCGACGAGGCCGTCGACGGTCATCGTCCAGCGAGAGGCGTCGAGGACCGGGGTGACCTCGGCGGTCAGGACCGGCCAGTCTGGCCCGACGTCGTACTGCCCAGGCGGGAGCCGGTCGGGCTGGGTCGGGCGGCGACGCCCCACGAACCCGCGAGTCGTCTTGGCCATGGCCGTCAGTCTGGCACGGATGCGTCGCCCGGTTGTCGGGCCGCGAGGACCTCGGCCAGTGGTTCGGGATGTGCCAGGAAGAAGCCCTGGACGTAGGGGCAGTGCAGGTCGCGCAGCACTTCGAGCTGTTCCGCGGTCTCGACACCCTCAGCGGTCACCGTCAGTCCGAGCCCGGCGCCCAGGTCGATGAGCATGCGCACCACCGCGAGGTCCCGTTCATTGTCCACGATCCCGCTCACGAACGAGCGGTCGATCTTCATGCCGTCGACCGCAAGTCGGGAGATGTGTCGCAACGAGCTCGAGCCGCTGCCCATGTCGTCGAGGGTGACCGCGACCCCGGCGTCCCGCAGGCTCTGGAGCCGGGGCGTCGCCTTCTGCACAGCAGCCAGATCGGCAACCTCCGGCACCTCGAGCCGCAGGCGGTGGGTGGGGAATCCGCTCTCCTCCAGGATGGCGAAGACCCGGGTGTCGAGGTCCTCGAGGACGAGCGAAGGCACACTCAGGTTGACGTTGAGGTAAGGCGTGACCTGACGTGCCCAGGTCCTCTCGTGGTCGAGAAGCTGTCGAGTGGCGGCGCGGAGCATCGCCTCGTCCAGCGCGCACAGGGCGTCGTCAGGTGCGTCGTACAGGAACTCGCCCGGACCGACCAGACCGAGGTCGGGGTGCTGCACCCGGGCCAGCACCTCGATGCTGGCCAACTTCCCGGTCGCCACCTCGTGGATGGCCTGGGCGTGCACTCGCAACCAGCCCTGGTCCAGCGCGGTCCGCAGCAACGGCGCGCGAGGCGCGAGGGTCGCGGTGACGTCAGTCGTCACGGTGACGCCACTCCCCGAGCGCTTGGCGGCATACATCGCCATGTCGGCCTCGCGCAGCAGAGACTCCGGGTCTGCCTCGCCGGGACCAGCGACGGCGACGCCCACGCTGGCCCGGCACGCGTGTCCGGGGTCGAGGATGAGGTCGTCGACCACGGCCGCACGGAACCGCCCCCCTATGTCCCGTGCGACCTGCTCCGCGTGCCCGCCAGGGAATGCCGGGAGGGCCATCACCACGGCGAACTCGTCTCCCCCGAGACGACCGACGAGGTCGGTCGGAAGGGCGGCGGACTCCAGCCGTCGAGCGACCGAGGTGAGCAGTCGGTCGCCGACGGCGTGCCCCAGGGTGTCGTTGACGGACTTGAAGTCATCGAGATCGAGGTAGACCACGGCCACCCGGTCCTCGGTTCCGGAGACCGCGGCGCACAGCTCGTGCAATCGATGGAACAGCAGGTCGCGACTCGCCAGCCCTGTCAGCTGGTCGCGCACCGAGCGGGTGGCCAGCAGGATGGCCATCGACTCGACCAGACGCGCGGTGGTGACCACTCCGAGGTCGTGATCCCCGCGCACCAGGACGTCGTCGTAGCGGTGCTCGATCGGTCGGCTGACCGCTTGGTGCGCGGCACTGGTCACCGGCGCGTCAGCCTGCAGGACCAGCGCCGTCCAGTCCACGAGCTCGCCGACCGGTGTGCGCGACAGCAGCGCGCGACCGTAGCCGAGGCGTCCCGACAGGAGCGCCAGGAAATGGCCTCTCGAGAGCAGTCCGACTCGGCCAAGACCATCGACAACTGCTGTGCTGGAGACCTCGTCGGAGGCGAACACGCGCTCGGCCGCGAGACAGGAGATGCTGGCCTCCAGGGTGCGCACCGGTCGCACCAGGGAGGACAGGTGAGTCTCGGCGCTGGCGAGGAAGGCGCCCAGGGCGGCAATATCGACGGCTGACATCGCCCCAGAATGCGAGCAAATCGGACGCGAGGTCGGCGAGTTCACTCGTTGTTCACCAATGTCGCGGGGGTTCGGGTCGGACCCGGGCGACCGCCCGGAACGCCGGGGAAGGCGGTCAAGCCCGGCGCCCGACCTTGTTCTTTAGCGCTCAAGGGAATACCTCGGCAGTCTGGGTCTTTGCACCTGAGACACCCCGCCCGACCGTGAGGACCTGCCCCGTGCCTGCTCCGACCCGCACGCCGCACGTCACCGTCGCGCTCATCGCGCTCGCGACCGGCGGCTTCGCCATCGGGACGACCGAGTTCGTGACGATGGGGCTGCTCCCCGACATCGCCGACGGCATCGGCGAGTCGATCCCGACGACCGGGCACATCATCACGGCCTACGCCCTCGGCGTCGTCGTCGGTGCCCCGATCATCGTCAGCCTGGCCGCCCGGCTGCCCAAGCGTGCGCTGGTCGTCGGCCTGGTGCTGGCCGTGGGCGTCGGCAACGCGATCACGGCCACCGCGCACGGCTACTGGCCGGTGATGGCCGCGCGGTTCGTGGCGGGGCTCCCGCACGGTGCCTACTTCGGCGTCGCCTCCCTCATCGCGGCCTCGCTGGTCGCCCCGCAGCTCCGGGGGCGCGCGGTCTCCTCGGTGATGCTGGGTCTCTCGGTCGCCACCGTCGCGGGCGTGCCGGCCAGCACCTGGCTGGGCCAGCACCTCGGCTGGCGCAGCGCCTACTGGGCCGTCCTCGGCGTGACGGTGCTCACCGCCCTGCTGATCCTCGCCGTCGTGCCCTCGTCGCCCGGCGACCGCACGGCCACCGTCCGCGGTGAGCTGGCCGCCCTGAAGAAGCCGCAGGTGCTCTTCGCCGCGGCGGCAGGCATGGTCGGTTTTGGTGGTGTCTTCGCGATGTACAGCTACGTCGCCCCGGTCGTCACCCAGGTCACCGGCCTGTCCCGCGGCACCATCCCGGTCTTCCTGCTGGCCTTCGGCCTCGGGTCCGTGATCGGCACCTGGGTCGCCGGCCGCCTCGCGGACTGGAACGTCAACCGCTCAGTCGTCGCCGCGTTCCTGGCCAGCGTCGTCGTCCTGGTGCTCTTCTCCCTCCTCTCGCCGTACGCCGTCCCGACGCTGCTGCTCGTGTTCGCGGTCGGCGTTCTCGGCTCGGTGCTCGCCATCAACCTGCAGCTCCGCCTGATGCACGCGGCCGGGGACGCCCAGATGCTCGGTGCCGCCCTGAACCACTCGGCCCTCAACACCGCCAACGGGCTCGGCGCCTGGCTGGGCGCCGTCGTGATCTCCGACGGCCTCGGCTACCGCGCCCCGAGCCTGCTCGGAGCGGGTCTGGCGGTGGCGGGTCTGCTGGTCTTCGCGACCGGCATGCGCGTCGAGCGACGCCGGGTCGCGGCGGTCCTCACCGCCGAGCAGCTCGAGGTGGCCGCGGCTCAGCGCGCCGAGGCGGTCCCGGCGTACTCCTCAACCAGCAGGTCGTAGCACGCGGTGTCGACCAGGCTGCCGTCGCGCAGCTCGGTCCCGTGCCGTTCGAGCCCGAACTGGGTGAACCCGTTGCTCTCGATGACCCGTCGCGAGGCGGCGTTGGCCTCCGCCGCGTAGACGAGGATGCGCCGCAGTCCGAGGCCGCCGTCGTCGCCCGGGATGAAGCCGTGCCGCACGACCAGCCCGCAGGCCTCGGTCATCACCCCCCGGCCCCGGGCGCCCGGGTGGGTCCAGTAGCCGATCTCGCCCTCCCGGCCGGCCTTGAGGTCGAACAGCGCGATCGAGCCCAGCACCTCGTCGGTCTCCTGGTCCGCGACCGCCCAGTTGACCGCCGTCCCGGTGGCGGCCGCCTCGCCGCGGTTCAGCAGGTAGGCGTGCGCGTCGTCGAGGGTGTACGGCGACGGCATGTTGCCCAGCCACCAGGCGGTGCGCTCGTCGCGGCACGCCTCCACGACCCGTGGTGCGTCGTCCGGGCGGAACGGCCTCAAGGTCACGCGCTCGCCGATGATCCGCGGCACCTCGAGCCAGGTGTTGCGGGGCGTGCGCTCGTCGTCGGCGTGCAGCACCCCCACCCAGGCGTCCAGCAGCTCCTCACGGTGCTGCAGCCAGCCGCGCACCGTCCCGTCGCAGGTGAAGCCCAGCTTCCAGGCCGTCCGGCGGGACGCCCAGTTGCCTCGGTTGGCCCACCAGATGACGCTGCGCAGGCCCTGGTCGTCGAAGCCCCAGCACAGCAGCAGCTCCAGGGCGCGCGTCATGATGCCGCGCCCGCGGGCCCAGGGGTGAGCGCCGTACGCGATCTCGGCGCGGCCCTCGCCCTGCTCGCGCAGCTCGACCGTCCCGCAGAACCGGGCGCGGCCGTCGTCGTCGAGCGCCTCGACGGCGAAGACCCAGTGACCCTCGGCCCACGCGGCCGGCACCCGTTCGGTCACGAAGCCGAGCGCGTCCTCCCTGCGGTAGGGGATCGGCACCGTCGTCCACTGCTGGCTGACCGGGTCGACGCACTGCTCCAGCACCTCGTCGACGTCGCCGGTGCGGTGGGCCCGCAGGGTCACGACGCCGTCCGTGAGGTGGGGCACGTCGTCGGGGAAGCGGGGCCGGTACGCCGGGGGGCTGGTCACGGGCCACACCCTTGCCGGTCACGGATACGGCCGCAAACCCTTATCGTTGTGACCATGGACGAAAGCCACAGACCATGAGCAGCACGCTCGCGAACATCGGGCTTGTCGTCGTGTTCGTCCTCATCGGCAGCCTGTTCGCCGCGGCCGAGATCGCCCTGGTGTCGCTGCGCGACGGACAGGTGCGCGCGATGGCCGGCCGCGGACGTCGCGGCGAGGCCGTCGCCCGGCTCGCCGCCGACCCCAACCGGTTCCTCGCCGCCGTGCAGGTCGGCGTGACGCTGGCCGGCTTCCTGTCCGCCTCCTTCGGTGGTGCGACCCTCGCCGGCGACCTCTCGCCCAAGCTCGTGGATCTCGGCGTGCCCGAGGGTGGCGCCGACATCGTCGCGCTGGTGCTGGTCACCATCGCCATCTCCTACGTCTCCCTGGTCCTCGGCGAGCTGGCGCCGAAGCGGCTCGCGCTGCAGCGGGCCGAGGGCTTCGCCCTGGCCCTCGGGCCGACGGTCGACCGGATCGCCCGGATCTCCCGCCCGGTCATCGGGCTGCTGTCGCTCTCGACGAACCTCGTGGTCCGCCTCGTCGGCGGTGACCCGAACGCGAAGAGCGAGCAGATGTCCGACGAGGAGCTGCGCGACCTCGTCAACGCCCACGAGACGCTGGGCGAGGAGGAGCGCCGGATCGTCGAGGACGTCTTCGAGGCCGGCGACCGCCAGATTCGCGAGGTGATGATCCCGCGCACCGAGGTGGACTTCCTGGACGCCCTGACGCCGATCTACAGGGCCGCCAAGGAGGCGCTGCACCAGCCGCACTCCCGCTACCCGGTGATCCGTGGGTCCGCCGACGACGTGATCGGCTTCGTGCACGTCCGTGACCTGCTCGACCCCGAGATGGCCAACAAGTCGCTCCGGGTCGGCGAGCTCGCCCGGCAGACGCTGGTGCTGCCCTGGACCCGCCCGATCCTCGCCGCCCTGGCCGACATGCGCCGCGAGGGCATGCACCTCGCGATCGTCGCCGATGAGTACGGCGGCACCGCGGGCATCGTGACGATGGAGGACCTCGTCGAGGAGCTCATCGGCGACATCAAGGACGAGTACGACGTCGTCGAGTCCGAGACGACGGTGCACGGCGGCGGCGACGTCGAGGTCGACGGGCTGCTCAACCTCGACGACTTCGAGGACGAGACCGGCGTCGAGCTCCCGGAGGGTCCCTACGAGACGGTCTCCGGCTTCCTCATGCAGCAGCTCGGCCGGCTGCCGCAGGAGGGCGACTGGGTCGACTACGCCGAGCGTCGGATCACCGTGCGCGAGGTCGAGGGCCGCCGGGTGGGCCGGGTCATGGTGACCGCCGTACCCCTCCAGGTGATGGTGGACCCCGAGCACCCGATCAGCATCGAGCCGGAGCACGCGGCCGAGGTGGACGTCCTCGAGGCCACCGAACGGGCCTCGGCCGAGCAGTCCTAGGAGCCGCCGGGGGGCCGCACGGTCATACCTGGAAGAATCCCCTCATGGCCGACGCACCGACCGCCCGCCCGCGGGTCCTGTCCGGGATCCAGCCCACCGCGGACTCGTTCCACTTCGGCAACTACCTCGGTGCCCTGCGGCAGTGGGTGAGCCTGCAGGACGACCACGAGCCGTTCTTCTTCATCGCCGACCTGCACGCGATCACCGTCGAGCAGGACCCGAAGGTGCTGCGCGACCGGGTGCGCCGGGCGGCGGCCCAGCTGCTGGCGATGGGCATCGAGCCCGAGCGGTCGGCGATCTTCGTGCAGTCCCAGGTGCCAGAGCACGCCCAGCTCGCCTGGGTGCTGCAGTGCCTGACCGGGTTCGGCGAGGCCCGCCGGATGACCCAGTTCAAGGACAAGTCCGCCAAGGGCGGGGAGGGGGCCGCGTCCGTCGGGCTGTTCACCTACCCGATCCTGCAGGCCGCCGACATCCTGCTCTACCGGCCGGCCTTCGTGCCCGTGGGCGAGGACCAGCGCCAGCACCTCGAGCTGACGCGGGACCTGGCCCAGCGGTTCAACCACCGCTACAAGAAGACGTTCCGGCTGCCGGAGCCCTACATCCTGGCGGCGACCGCCAAGATCACCGACCTCCAGGACCCTACGGCGAAGATGTCCAAGTCCGCGTCGTCGCCCGCCGGCATCGTGGAGATGCTCGACGACCCGAAGGTGTCGGCCAAGAAGATCCGGTCGGCGGTGACCGACTCGGACGCGGTGGTGCGCTTTGACGAGGCCGAGAAGCCCGGTGTCTCCAACCTGCTGACGATCTTCTCCGCACTGACCGGCACCAGCATCCCCGACCTCGAGCAGGCGTACGACGGCAAGGGCTACGGCGACCTGAAGAAGGACCTGGCCGACGTCGTGGTCGAGTTCGTGACGCCCTTCCGGGACCGGACGCTGGAGCTGCTCGACGACGGCCCCCAGCTGGACGCGATCCTGCGGGACGGCGCCGAGAAGGCCGGCGCGGTCGCGCAGCGGACGCTGGCCGACGTCTACGAGCACGTGGGCTTCGTGGCGCCCGCGCCCGCCCCGGTCCACTAGGGTCGCTGTCGTGAGGACGACGATCGGGGTTGCCATCGCGGTCCCGGAGCCCTGGGGCGAGCAGCTCCAGACCTATCGGACGACCCTCGGGGACACCACCGCCCACGGGATCCCCACCCACGTCACGCTGATGCCGCCCACGCAGGTCGAGCCGGACGACGTACCCCTCATCGAGGCGCACCTGGCCGACGCGTCCGCACGCAGCGAGGCGTTCCGGATCCACCTGCGCGGGACGGGGACGTTCCGGCCGGTGTCTCCGGTGGTGTTCGTGATGCTGGCCGAGGGCATCGCCAGCTGCGAGCAGCTCGCGGCCTCGGTCCGCCGGGGTCCGCTGGCCGTCGACCTGGCCTTCCCCTACCACCCGCACGTCACCGTGGCGCACCACCTGGAGGACACGTCGCTGGACCGGGCCTTCGAGGACCTCGCGCTGTTCGAGTGCGACTTCACGGTCGACCACTTCTCGCTCTACGTCCACGACGCGGACGCGGGCTGGGCGCCGACGCGGGACTTCGCGTTGGCCGTCCCGTCGGCTGGGTAGGACCCCAGCATGGCTTCCCTCAAGGAACGCGTCACCGCGGCGATCGCCCGCCTGCGCGACCGCTACGCGTGGTTCGACCACACCCTGCGGATGGTCAAGCACTACGGCTCGGTGAACGGCAACGGCCAGGCCGGCGCGGTGACCTACTTCGGGTTCCTCTCGTTCTTCCCGATCCTCGCCCTCGGTTTCTTCGTCGTCGGCCTCGTCGCCCACCTCTACCCGGACATCAAGGGTCAGATGGTGACCGAGATCAACAGCCTGCTGCCGGGGGTGATCGGTCCGAAGAAGGGCCAGATCCCGCTGACCACCATCGAGGACTACTCCGGCACCATCGGGCTCGTCGGCCTGGTGGCCGTCGTCTACTCCGGGCTCGGCTGGCTGTCCGGGATGCGGCAGGCGCTCGAGGTGATGTTCGCGGTGCCCCGCCGCGAGCAGCCGAACCTCCTCCTCGGCAAGGCCCGGGACCTCGGCACCCTCGCACTCATCGGCCTGACCCTGATGCTGTCGGTCACCCTCTCCGGTGCGGTGACGGGCTTCTCGGGGGCGATCCTCGGCCTGGTCGGCATCGACTCCGCCTCCACGGTCCCCACGCTGGTCCTCGGCCTCGTCGGGCACGCGCTGGCCATCGTGGCGTCGGCCGTGCTGCTGATGACGATGTTCAAGCTGCTCCTCGTGGAGTCGCACGTGCCCCGCGGAGCGCTGGTCCGTGGTGCCCTCCTCGGCGCGGTCGGCTTCGAGATCCTCAAGCTTGCCGCCAACCTGCTGCTCAAGCAGACCCAGGGCAACCCCGCCTTCCAGGCGTTCGGCGTGGCCCTGATCCTGCTGATCTGGATCAACTACTTCTCCCGGCTGGTGATGTACTCCGCGGCCTGGTCCTACACCGCCACCAGTGCGCTCGAGCAGCGCACCGTCGAGGCCCGCCGGGCTCCGGGTGCGGCGCTCACGACCGACGAGCCGGACGCCGCGGAGCGACCGGTCGCCCAGCCCCAGCCGGCTGCTGTGGCCGTCACGGGCCCGGCCACGGAAGCCCACCGGTCCGAGGCGGGTACGTCGCCCTGGCGGCCCGTCGCACTCGTGGGTGGAGCCGCGCTGATCGGCGCAGTCGTCGTCCGCGGACTCAAAGGACACCGATGAGCTACGAGACGCTCGACGTGCGCGTGCCCGGCGGCAGCCTGCGCGTCGGGCGGTGGACGGCGAGTGACCCGGCAGCGCCGGTCGTCCTGGCTGCGCACGGCGTGACCGCCAACCACCTGGCCTGGAAGGTGCTCGCCGACCTCGACCGCTGCACCGTGGTCGCGCCCGACCTGCGAGGTCGAGGCCGCTCCCATCCCGACGGGCCCGCCGGGATGGACCGGCACGCCGATGACCTGCTCGCCGTGGTCGACCACCTGGGGCTCGACGCGCCACTGCTGACCGGCCACTCCATGGGCGGGTTCGTCGCGACCGCGTTCGTCCAACGGCACCCCGGCCGGGTCGCCGGCACCGTGCTGGTCGACGGCGGCCTGCCGTTCGCGTCGCTGCCTCCGGGCACCACGCCGGAGGAGGGCCTCGCCGCGGCGATCGGACCGGCCGCCCAACGGCTCACGATGACGTTCGACGGCCCCGAGGCCTACCTCGACTTCTGGCGCCCGCACCCCGCGTTCGCCGGGGCCTGGACCCCCGACGTCGAGGCCTACCTGACCTACGACCTCGCCGGCGACCGGTCCAGCGTCTCCCTGGACGCCGTACGCGACGACTCCGCGGACCTGCTCGACGCCGACCGCGCTGCGGCCCGGGCGGCCGACCTGCCAGAGGGCACGATCTTCCTGCGGGCGCCGGCCGGGATGCTCGGCGACCCGGGCGGTCTCTACGCCCTCGAGGCCGTCGAGGAGCACCGACGGTCCCTGCCGGGGCTGATCACCCGCGACGTGCCCGGGACCAACCACTACACGATCGTGATGGGGGAGGCCGGCGCCCGAGCGGTGGCCGATGCCCTCGCCGAGGTCGGTTGAACCGATCGGTCAGGATGGGGAGGTGATCCTCCGACGCAAGCACGCCGTCCTGCTCCTCGCCATCGCCGCCTGGAACGTCTTCACCTACGCCACGTTCACCAAGAACCTGGCCGCCGCGCACTCCCGCGGCGAGGACCGCCCGACGGGCTACTGGATCGCGCACAGCGTGCTGATCGTGGTGAACCTCGTGATTGCAGGAGTCCTGGCCCGGCTCGGGACCCGGGCCTGGAAGGCGTCCGGCGAGCGGTCCGCCGAGCAGGTGGACGCCCCGTGAGCCGCTCTCACCTGCCCGCCACCGCAGTGGCCGTGGTGGTGACCGCGGTGGCCGGTGGGCTGGGCACCGACGTGCGGTCCCGCTGGTACGCCGGGCTCGACAAGCCGCGCTGGCAGCCGCCCGGCTGGGTGTTCGGGCCCGCCTGGACCGCGCTCTACGCCCTGATCGCCGTGGGGTCGGCCCACGCCCTGGACCGGGCGGAGCCGGAGGAGGCGCGGGACTACTCGACCGCCCTGGCCGCCAACCTGGCCCTGAACACGGGCTGGACGTGGATCTTCTTCACCGCCCGGCGGCCACGGCTGGCGCTGGCCGAGATCCTGGTGCTGGAGGTGTCCACGCTCGACCTCGTGCGCCGGACCAAGCGTCTCGATCCCACGGCTGCGGCCCTGCTCGCGCCGTACGCCGGCTGGGTGGGGTTCGCCACCGCCCTGACCGCGAGCATCGCCCGCCGCAACCGGTGACGCGCTCAGACGAACTGTGACAGCACCGCGAGGACCAGGATGATCGCCACGACGACTCCGGCCCCGAGGGCCAGGCGGTTCTGCTGAGCGGCCGGTGACGGCACGGACACGTCGGTGACGGCCGGGTCGGCCGTCGCGGCGAGCAGCTGGGCGACCGTCACGGACGCCTCCACCTCCGCCGTACGACGGTGCAGCTCGGCGGCGTCGAAGGCGCCGCGCGCGTGCTCGGTGGCCAGGTGGGCCACCGCTGCCTCACGCTGCTGGTCGTCGACCGGGTACTCGTCCATGCCGCGATTGTCACATCGCGGGGGCCCCACCGGGCGGGAAACCGGGCGATCCGGCCGGCGGCTACCGTGAACCCTCCGCTCACACCCGAGGAACCGCTCGTGCCCCGTCCGACCCGTCTGTTCTGTGCCGTCGTCGCGTGCGCCCTGCTCCTCAGCGGCTGCAGCGGCGACTCGGCGTCGCCGACTCCGGACCCAGCGCCGAGCCGGTCGTCGACCGGGTCGGCCGGAGCCGGAGGCGACCCGTTGCTCGAGGGGCTCGACGTCTGCTCGTTGGCCAGCGCGGCCCAGGTGCGGCGGGCCTCCGGTCGGTCCGGCGACCCCACCAACCGGTCGCTGACCCGGATCCCGGCCTACGCGGCCCTCGTGGACCAGTGCGGCTTCGGCGTGTCCTTCGACTCCTCGACCGTCGCGGTCGGCGTCGGCCTGGCCCCGGCGAGACGGGCGGACCTCGCGCGCCAGCCGGGCCGGCCCGCCGACGGCATCGGCGACGCCGCCCGGGTCGCCGAGACGTCTGGGGGCATCACCGTCGCGTTCCTCAAGGGCACGACGCTGGTGCAGGTCCGGGCGGACCGGAACACCGATGGCACGGACCGCTCCGACCAGGTCGCCGCGGTCGCCACGGAGATCGCGGCCGAGGTGCCGTCTGAGCCGCCCGAGACCGACGAGCAGACCACGGGTCTCTGCGACCGGGTCGACCCCGCGGCCGTGCGGGAGGTGCTCGGCCAGGACCCCGGTGTCTCCCGCTCCTTCACCTACCCGAGCGGTTCGGCGACCTGCTCGTGGGCGACCGGTGCCGTCGATGCCCGCGCCGTGACGGTCGCGATCTACACCAACGCCTACGCCGGACCGTTCCTCGCCGACCTGCGCGGCAACGAGCCGACCAACGACGTGCCCGGCCCGGACGACGCCTTCACGAACCCCGGTGTCGCCTACTCGATCGCCGGGGACGGCCAGGCGGTCTCGGTCGGCGGGACGTTCCCGCCGGAGGTCGGTGCCCGCAAGCCGCTGCCGGTCACGCCACAGCTGAAGGCGCTGCTCGCCGACGCGTTCTCGCTCCTGCGCTAGCCGGTCAGACGAACGGCGCGAACGTGGGCGCGGCCAGCGGACCGGTGTCCCGGTTGCGCGCCCGCTCGTAGCCGTGCCCGATCTCCACCAGGGACGCCTCGCTGCCCCTGGTGCCCCAGAAGGAGACGGCGACCGGAAGCCCCGCCGCCAGGCCGGACGGGACGGTCAGCAACGGGTAGCCCGCGATCGCCGTGGGTGTGGTGCAGGAGCCGGCGTGCGACTCGGCGTTGACCAGGTCGATCGGCATGGCCGGCGGGTACGACGGAGTGACCAGTGCGTCGAGCTCGTGCTCGCGGAGCAGGGCGTCGAGGCCGTCGCGTCCTTGCTGCACGCACCGGGCCCGCGCGTCGGCGTACTCCTGGCTCTCGACGCCCGGCCCCTCCAGCGACTGCTCGAACAGGGACTGCCCGAAGTGCGCCAGCTCCTGCTCCGCGTGCTCGCGGTTGAACGCGACCACGTCGGCCAGGGTGCGGGGGCCGTCGCCGCCGCGCGTGGCCAGGTAGGTCTCGAGCCCGCAGCGCAGCTCGGCCAGCAGCACGAGCAGCTCGTCGCGCCAGTCGAAGTCGGTCATCGAGACGAGGTCCGTGCCGTCGACGATCGTCGCGCCCTCGGCGCCCAGCAGGGCCACGGCCCGCTCGGCGTGCTCGTCCGCGTGCGCGCTGTAGCCCCAGTACGTCGCCCGCGGCACCCCGATCCGCTTGCCGGCCAGACGGCCGTCGACGGCGTGCGCGGCGTAGTCGACGTTGCCGTCGGCCAGCACCCCGAGCAGGGCGGCCGCGTCGCGCACCGTGGTCGTGATGGGTCCGGGGGAGTCCTGCGAGTGCGAGACGGGCACGACGCCGGCGGTCGGCACCAGCCCCACCGTGGGCTTGAGCCCGACGCAGCCGTTGAACGCGGCCGGGCAGGAGATCGAGCCGTCCGTCTCTGTCCCGATGGCGTACGGCGCGATGCCGGCCCCGACCGCGGCGCCGCTGCCCGAGCTCGATCCGCCCGCCGACCGGTTCAGGGCGTAGGGGTTGCGGGTGAGCCCGCCGTAGGCGCTCCACCCCGAGGAGGAGCTGCCGTCGCGGATGTTGGCCCACTCGCTCAGGTTGGTCTTGCCCAGCACGATCATGCCCGCGGCGCGCAGCCGCTGCACGAGCGGGGCGTCCTGCGACGGGTGCGGCAGCCCGGCCAGGGCCAGCGACCCGGCTGTGGTGGGCAGGTCCGCGGTGTCGACGTTGTCCTTGACCAGGACCGGCCGCCCGTGCAGCGGTCCGACCGGGCGGTCACCGGCCTCCGCGTCTCGCTGCGCCGCCTGCTGCAGCGCGGCGTCGTTGCGGGTGCACACCGACGCGATGAGGGGGTCCACCTCGTCCAGCCGGGCCAGGGCCCGTTCCACCTGCTCCACCGAGCTCTCCGCGGTCACCGGACGATCCTGTCAGGCGGGTGGGCAGGGGCGTCGTCGGCGGGCCGGGTGGGAAGTCTCACGGTGCGCCACCGGCCCCGGCCGCCGTACCCTGCGGGCATGACTGCAGGCGAAGCCCCCACCGCTGGCACCCCCGGCGCGGGCGACGAGAACCTCACCGAGTCCGGCCTCCCGTTCCGGTCCCTCTACGGCCCCGACGCGCTCGACGGGTTCGACCCGGACACGCAGCTCGGCGAGCCGGGGGAGTACCCCTTCACCCGCGGCGTCTACCCGTCGATGTACACCGGCCGGCCCTGGACGATGCGGCAGTACGCCGGGTTCGGCACGGCCAAGGAGTCCAACGAGCGCTACAAGCAGCTGGTCGCCAACGGCACCGGTGGGCTGTCGGTCGCGTTCGACCTGCCGACCCAGATGGGCCACGACTCGGACTCGGACATCGCGCACGGCGAGGTCGGCAAGGTCGGCGTCGCCATCGACTCGATCGACGACATGCGCTTGCTGTTCGACGGGCTGCCGCTCGACGAGGTGTCCACCTCGATGACGATCAACGCCCCGGCGGCCCTGCTGCTGCTGATGTACCAGCTCGTCGCGGAGGAGAACGGCATCTCGGGCGACAAGATCACCGGCACGATCCAGAACGACGTGCTCAAGGAGTACATCGCCCGCGGCACCTACATCTACCCGCCCGCGCAGTCGCTGCGGCTGATCACCGACATCTTCGCCTACTGCAAGTCGGAGGTGCCGAAGTGGAACAGCATCTCGATCTCCGGCTACCACATGGCCGAGGCGGGGGCGACGCCCGCGCAGGAGATCGCGTTCACCCTGGCCGACGGCATCGAGTACGTCCGCGCGGCGGTCAAGGCCGGGCTCGACGTCGACGACTTCGCCGCCCGGCTCTCCTTCTTCTTCGTGTCGCGCACGACGATCCTGGAGGAGGTCGCGAAGTTCCGGGCGGCCCGACGGATCTGGGCCCAGGTGATGCGCGACGAGTTCGGGGCCAAGAACCCCAAGTCGCAGATGCTGCGGTTCCACACGCAGACGGCCGGCGTCCAGCTCACCGCCCAGCAGCCCGAGGTCAACCTGGTCCGGGTCGCGATCCAGGGCCTGGCGGCCGTGCTCGGCGGCACCCAGTCGTTGCACACCAACTCCTTCGACGAGGCGCTGGCGCTGCCCAGCGAGAAGTCGGCCCGGCTCGCGCTGCGCACCCAGCAGGTCATCGCCTACGAGACCGACGTGACCAAGACCGTCGACCCCTTCGCCGGGTCCTACGCCGTCGAGGCGCTGACCGACGACGTCGAGGCCGAGGCTCGCAAGCTGATGGAGCAGGTCGAGGAGATGGGCGGTGCTGTCCGCGCGATCGAGAACGGCTTCCAGAAGAACGAGATCGAGAAGGCGGCCTACCAGATCGCCCGCGACATCGACTCCAGCGAGCGGATCGTCGTCGGGGTGAACCGCTTCGGCTCCGAGAAGGAGGAACCCTTCGAGGGGCTGCGCGTCGACCCGGCCATCGAGGAGCAGCAGGCCGAGCGGCTCGCGACCGTGCGGGCCGAGCGAGACCAGGCGGAGGTCGACCGGCACCTCGCGGCGCTCACGTCCGCCGCGCAGGGCGACGACAACGTGCTCTACCCGATGAAGGAAGCGCTGCGGGCGCGCGCCACTGTCGGAGAGGTGTGCAACGCGCTGCGCGAGGTCTGGGGCGTCTACGTCCCGGTGGACGCCTTCTAGCCAGGAAAATCTCGGGTGGGCTGATCTCCGACAAAAAGGATCTTCCGCTCGGAGGGGGCGGCGGGTTAGTTTGCGGGCACGACCCGCGCGCCCGCCGTCGAGGTGGCGTGCTCGATCACCTGGAGAACCGTGCCTCTTCCGAGACAACGCCGCACTCTCGCCCTGCTGGCGGCCGGAGCCGCCCTGACCGCCGGTGCCACCACCGGACTCACCGCCTCCGCCGCACCCGCGTCCGGCCCCAAGGACCCCAGCTCCGACGCCACCGTGTCGACCGGCGTGGACAGCACCAGCGCCGTCGTCGGCCTGTCGCTGGCGCCGCTGGCCACCGACCCGTCGGTCGCACCCGCCGCGAAGGGCAACAAGCGCGACTTCAACAGCAGCGCCGCCAAGAGCGAGCGGGCCAAGATCGTGGCCCAGCGCCACGCCTACAAGAAGTGGCTGCAGCGCAACGCCCCCAAGGCGCAGGTCACCGGTGAGTACGACGTCGCGGTGAACGCCGTGGCCGTGCGGCTCAACGGCACCCCGCTCAGCGCCCTGAAGGGCGGCCCGGGGGTCACGTCCGTCGGCTACCAGGGCACCTACCGCCCCTCCGCCTCCGTAGCCGTCCCGACCGGACCGGACCCTGACCTGTCGCTGATCAACGCGTCGCCGGCCGACCCGAACGCGGGTGCGGGCGTCAAGGTGGGCGTCATCGACACCGGCATCGACGTCACGCACCCCTGCTTCGCGGGTGGCACGATCCACGGCTACACCAACGACAAGGTCATCATCGCCAGGGTCTTCGCCAACAAGGCCGCGAAGATGGGCTACGACGCCAAGGCGGTGCAGGACCACGGCACGCACGTGGCCGGCACGATCGCCTGCAACGCGCACACACGAGCCAGCATCGGCGGCTCCCCGATCGGCTACGCCCCCAGCGGCGTGGCCCCGGCCGCCAAGCTCGGCAGCTACAACGTGTTCCCCGGTGACATCGTCGACGCCCGGAGCGAGGACATCCTCAACGCGCTCGACGCTGCTGCCGGCGACGGCATGGACGTCATCAACATGAGCCTCGGTGGCGACACCAAGGGTGTGGCGGACCTGCTCACCAACGCGGTGAACAACCTCGACAAGGCCGGCATCGTGGTGGCGGTCTCGGCCGGCAACAGCGGGCCCGGCCACTTCACGGTGGGCTCACCGGGTTCCGCGGAGCGGGCCCTGACCGCGGGCGCCGCCTCGGTCGGTCACTTCATGTCCACGCCGGTGACCATCGCCGGGACGTCGTACGCCTCCAACGGTGACGGGGACTTCCCGGTCGGCGACAAGGACCTCTCCGGGCTCCTGCTGAAGTCGACGCTGCAGGGCGGCGAGGCCAGCCCCAACGGCATCCTCGGCATCGGCTGCACCGCGGCCGGCATCCCGTCCGGCGCCCAGGACAAGATCGTGATGGTCTCGCGCGGCAGCTGCGCCTTCGCCGTCAAGGTCGCCAACGCGCGGGCCGCCGGAGCCAAGGCGGTCATCGTGGTGAACAGCGTTCCCGGCGATCCGATCGCGATGGCCGGCGACCCGACGCTGCCGCTCGTGCCGGCCGTGATGGTCTCGCAGGACGACTTCAAGACCTTCCCCGTCGACGGGTCGGCGACGACCATCTCGGCGATGAAGGCCTACTACGACAGCAACAACGACAACATCATGGGTGACTTCTCCAGCCAGGGCCCGACCGACGTGGACCTGCGCGTCAAGCCCGACCTCGTCGCCCCCGGCGTCAACGTGCTGTCCTCGATCCCCAACAACGACACCTACTGCGACACGTGGGTCGACACCAACGGCTGCTGGGCGTTCTTCAACGGCACGTCGATGGCCAGCCCGCACCTCGCCGGCACGGCCGCCGTCGTGGTCGCGCAGCACCCGGACTGGTCGGCCGAGCAGGTTCGTTCCGCGATCACCAACACCGCGCAGCGTGACAAGCTGTTCAACTACCTGAACATCCGCACCAAGGAGACCGACCCGCTCGTCACCGGCGCCGGCCTGGCCGACGTCAAGCAGGCGATCGGCGCCCAGGTCGCGCTGTCCTCGGTGAGCTCGTCGTTCGGCAGTGTCCCGGCCGGCAGCGGCCAGAAGCTCACGCGGACGCTGACGTTCACGCAGCTGACCAGCACCCCGCTGAAGGGTCTGCCGATCACGATCGTCGGCCCTAGCCCGGGCCAGTTCAGCGTGTCGGCGAACACGCTGACGCCGGCCACGAAGGGCGCGACCCAGACGGTCACGCTCACGTTCACGAGCGTCAAGGGAGCCCTGGCCGGTGACCGCTCGGCCACGCTCGCCCTGGGTGCGAAGGGGGACGTGGCGCACTCGGTGCTCTACGCCCTGGTGAAGTAGCCCACCAGCAGCATTTGCAGGGGTGGACCCGTCCGCGTGACGGGTCCACC
>JBDSMW010000100.1:0-11131 GCA_039915665.1 Nocardioidaceae bacterium | reverse complement strand
TGTGCCCCCTCGCAACCAGAAGGTCGATCGTGACGAACAGCAGCACCACCGAGACCGGCACCGCCGGCGTCAAGCGCGGGATGGCCGAGATGCTCAAGGGCGGCGTGATCATGGACGTCGTGACGGCCGAGCAGGCGAAGATCGCCGAGGACGCCGGCGCAGTTGCCGTGATGGCGCTCGAGCGGGTCCCGGCCGACATCCGCGCCCAGGGCGGCGTGTCCCGGATGAGCGACCCGGACATGATCGAGTCGATCATCGAGGCGGTCTCCATCCCGGTGATGGCCAAGGCCCGCATCGGGCACTTCGCCGAGGCTCAGGTCCTGCAGAGCCTCGGGGTGGACTACATCGACGAGTCCGAGGTGCTGACCCCGGCCGACTACGCCAACCACATCGACAAGTTGGCGTTCACGGTGCCGTTCGTGTGCGGTGCGACCAACCTGGGCGAGGCGCTGCGCCGGATCACCGAGGGCGCCGCGATGATCCGTTCCAAGGGTGAGGCGGGCACCGGTGACGTGTCCAACGCCGTCACCCACATGCGCACCATCCGGGCTGAGCTCCGCCGGCTGCACGGCATGGAGAAGGACGAGCTGTTCGTGGCGGCCAAGGAGCTCCAGGCTCCCTACGTCCTGGTCAAGGAGGTCGCCGAGGCCGGCAAGCTGCCGGTGGTGCTGTTCACGGCCGGTGGGATCGCGACGCCCGCGGATGCGGCGATGTTGATGCAGCTCGGTGCCGAGGGCGTGTTCGTCGGTTCCGGGATCTTCAAGTCCGGCAACCCGGCGCAGCGTGCGGAGGCGATCGTCAAGGCCACCACGTTCTTCGACGACCCCGACGTGGTGGCCAAGGTCTCGCGCGGTCTCGGCGAGGCGATGGTCGGGATCAACGTCGACGAGATCCCGCAGCCCCACCGGCTCGCCGAACGCGGCTGGTAGCCACGAAGCGATGACCACGATCGGCGTGCTGGCGCTCCAGGGCGACGTGCGCGAGCACCAGGCGATGCTGCACCTCGCCGGGGTGGAGACCCTCCGTGTACGACGGCCCGAGGAGCTCGACCGCGTCGACGGCATCGTCCTGCCGGGGGGCGAGTCCACGACGACGTACAAGCTGGCCCGGACGTTCGGGCTGTTCGAGCCGCTGCGCGCCGCCGTGCTCCGGGGACTGCCCGCCTTCGGCACCTGCGCCGGGATGATCCTGCTGGCCGACCACCTCGAGGGCGGCACCCCCGACCAGGAGACCGTCGGCGGTCTCGACGTCGTGGTCCGCCGCAACGCGTTCGGCCGTCAGGTCGACTCCTTCGAGGCCGACCTCGACGTCACCGGCTTCGAGGACCCGTTCCACGCGATGTTCATCCGTGCGCCGTGGGTCGAGAAGGTCGGCCGCGACGTCGCCGTCGTCGCCACCGTGGCCTCCGGCGACGCGATGGGTAGGATCGTCGCGGTCCGGCAGGCGCACCTGCTCGCCACGTCGTTCCATCCCGAGATCACCGGCGACCCCCGGTTCCACCGGTTGTTCGTGGACCTGGTCACAGGCGCCGAGAGCTGAAGGAAGAGGGCACCCCCGCATGTCTGGCCACTCCAAATGGGCGACCACCAAGCACAAGAAGGCGGTCGTCGACGCGCGTCGCGGCAAGCAGTTCGCGAAGCTGATCAAGAACATCGAGGTCGCGGCCCGGGCCGGTGGCGGTGACGTCGCGGGCAACCCGACGCTCTACGACGCGATCCAGAAGGCCAAGAAGACGTCGGTCCCCAACGACAACATCGAGCGGGCGGTCAAGCGGGGCTCGGGTGCGGAGTCCGGCGGCGCCGACTACCTCACGATCATGTACGAAGGCTACGGACCCAACGGCGTCGCGCTGCTGATCGAGTGCCTCACCGACAACAAGAACCGCGCGGCCATGGAGGTCCGGACGGCGATGACCCGCAACGGCGGCTCGCTGGCCGACCCGGGCTCGGTGTCCTACCTGTTCAACCGCAAGGGCGTCGTGATCGTCCCGCAGGACCAGGAGGCCAAGAAGGTGTCCGAGGACGACGTCCTCGAGGCCACCCTCGACGCCGGCGCGGAGGAGGTCAACGACCTCGGTGAGTCCTTCGAGGTGATCAGCGAGGCCACCGACCTGGTCGCCGTGCGCACCGCGCTCCAGGCCGCCGGGGTCGACTACGACTCGGCCGACGCGTCCTTCGTGCCGTCGATGCAGGTGGAGCTCGACCAGGACGGGGCCGGCAAGGTCTTCCGTCTCGTCGAGGCGCTCGAGGATCTGGACGACGTACAGAACGTCTTCGCGAACTTCGACGTCAGCGACGAGGTCCTCGAGGCGCTGGACGCCTGAGTGTCGCGCGCCCGATGCGGCGCCGGCTCGGTTAGCGTGGGTCCGAACAGGTGTTCGGACGAGAGGCTCTTCCATGCGCGTGCTGGGAATCGACCCCGGCCTGACCCGCTGTGGCGTGGGCGTGGTCGAGGGGTCGGTCGGCCGCCCGCTGCGGATGGTCGCGGCCGGCGTGGTCCGCACCCGGCCGGACCTGGACCTGGCGCTCCGGCTGTGCGAGATCGAGCGTGGCATCGAGTCCTGGCTCGACCTGCACCAGCCCGACGCGGTCGCCGTCGAGCGGGTGTTCAGCCAGCACAACGTGCGCACCGTGATGGGGACCGCGCAGGCCAGCGGCATCGCGCTGCTCGTCGCGGCCCGCCGGGGACTGCCCGTCGCGCTGCACACCCCGAGCGAGGTCAAGGCCGCGGTCAGCGGCAGCGGCCGGGCCGACAAGGCCCAGGTGAGTGCGATGGTGACCCGGCTGCTGCGCCTCGACGAGGCCCCGAAGCCGGCCGACGCCGCCGACGCCCTGGCGCTGGCGATCTGCCACATCTGGCGCGGCGGCGCCCAGTCCCGCATCGACGCGGCGCTCGCTGCCGTGGGCACCACCGCCAAGGGCAGGAGTCCCCGATGATCGCGTTCGTGCACGGCACCGTCGCCGACGTCCACCTCGGCTCGGTGGTCCTGGAGGTCGGCGGGGTCGGCCTGGAGCTGATCTGCACGCCCAACACCCTGGCCACGCTGCGCATCGGCACGGCCGCCCGGCTGCCCACCAGCATGGTCGTCCGTGAGGAGTCGCTGACGCTGTTCGGCTTCCTCGACGACGACGAGAAGACGGTCTTCGAGCTGCTGCAGACCGCGAGCGGGGTCGGACCCAAGCTGGCCCAGGCGATGCTCGCGGTGCACACGCCCGACGAGCTGCGCCGCGCGGTGGCCACGGAGGACGTCAAGACGCTCACCACGGTGCCCGGCATCGGCCAGAAGGGCGCCCAGCGGATCATCCTCGAGCTCAAGGACCGGATCGGGGTCCCGGTCTCCTCTGGTCCCGCCAGGTTCGCCCCGGCCGTTGCCCCGCAGGACGCCTGGCGGGCCCAGGTGCACGCCGGCCTGGTGGGCCTGGGCTGGTCGGGCAAGGAGGCCGACCGGGCCGTGGAGACCGTGGCGCCGGACGCCGACACCGTCGACGAGGCTGCCCCCGACGTCGCGGGCCTGCTCCGGGCCGCACTGCGGACGCTGAGCAAGGCATGACCCCCGACGAGTCCGCGCTGGAGGCGGCCGAGGCGGCGTACGTCGAGAGCCGGGCCCTCGTGGACGCCGAGGCGGACGGCGACGAGCGCGCAGTCGAGGCCGCCCTGCGTCCCACCAGCCTCGCCGAGGTCATCGGCCAGGAGCGGGTGCGCGAGCAGCTGTCCCTGGTGCTGGAGGCGGCCCGGGCCCGCGGGGGAGCACCCGACCACGTGCTGCTGTCCGGTCCGCCCGGCCTCGGCAAGACGACGCTCGCGATGATCATCGCCGGCGAGATGAGCAGCCCGCTGCGGCTGACCTCTGGTCCGGCGATCACCCACGCGGGCGACCTCGCCGCGATCCTGTCGGGCCTCAACGACAACGACGTGCTGTTCGTCGACGAGATCCACCGGATGTCGCGTCCCGCCGAGGAGATGCTCTACATAGCGATGGAGGACTTCCGGGTCGACGTCATCATCGGCAAGGGGCCGGGCGCGACCGCCATCCCGTTGGAGATCCCGCCGTTCACGCTGGTGGGCGCCACCACGCGGGCCGGGCTGCTGCCGGGTCCGCTCCGCGACCGCTTCGGCTTCACCGCGCACCTGGAGTTCTACGAGCCTGCCGAGCTCGACCTGATCGTCCGGCGCTCAGCGGGGCTGCTCGGGGTGCACCTCACCGACGAAGGTGCGGCCGAGATCGCCTCCCGGTCGCGGGGCACCCCACGGATCGCCAACCGGCTGCTGCGCCGGGTCCGCGACTTCGCGCAGGTGCGGGCCGACGGCGTCGTCACGCTGGACGTCGCACACGCGGCGCTGCACCTCTACGAGGTCGACCAATCCGGGCTCGACCGGCTCGACCGGGCCGTGCTCGACGTGCTCTGCCGGCGCTTCGGTGGGGGACCGGTCGGTGTCTCGACCCTCGCCGTCGCTGTGGGGGAGGAGCGGGAGACCGTCGAGGAGGTCGCCGAGCCGTTCCTCGTGCGCTCTGGCCTGCTGGCCCGGACCTCGCGCGGGCGGGTCGCCACGCCGGCCGCCTGGCGGCATCTCGGTCTCGCCGTACCCTCCGGTGCGCCGTTCGGCGGGGCGCAGACCCTGTTCGAGGTCGACGAGTGACCCAACCGTGACCTGACCCGACCGCCTCCGGTCGGGTCGGCGGTGCGACGCCGGTTACACTCGATCCTCGGTCGAGACTCTCGGCCCTTTGTCGTGCCCGCATATCGCTACGAGGTGTTGTTTCCCGTGAAAGACTTGGCAGGCTTTCTGCCGTTCGTCCTGATCGCCCTGGTGTTCTGGTTCCTGATCGTCCGGCCCCAGCGCCGACGCCAGCAGGACCTCGCCTCCACGCAGTCGTCCCTGGCTGTCGGAACCGAGGTGATGCTCGGTTCGGGCATCTTCGGCACCGTTGCTTCGTTGGACGACGAGACGCTGCGGCTCGAGCTGGCGCCGGGCACCACCATCAAGGTGGCCCGCCAGGCGGTCGCGAAGGTGCTCGACTCGCACGCCGACGAGCACTTGGACGACCTTCACGACGACGACGCGCACGACACCGAGCCCGACTCGGGACCGATCGACCCGGAAGCCGAGCAGCGCCCGTAGGCATCGTCCTTTCGGCAACACGACGGCAGGCAACAAGACGGTAGGGGCACCCCGGCCGATGAGGAGCGAGTAGCAGTGGCGAGTAAGACGGCCCGTCCCGGGCGCCGACTCATTGTGTTCGGTTTGGTCGTGGCCGCGCTGTACGGCGGCGTCGCCCTGTCCGGCGAGTGGAAGCCCAAGCTGGGTCTCGACCTGCAGGGCGGTCAGCGGATCACGCTGGAGGCGCGCACCGACACCGGGGCCAAGCCCACGGCGGCGAGCCTCGAGGAGGCCCGCGGCATCATCGACCAGCGTGTCAACGGCACCGGTGTCACCGAGGCCGAGGTCTCCACGCAGGGCGGTCGCAACATCGTGGTCGAGGTTCCGGGGCAGAACCCGAAGAGTCTCGTCGACACGGTGAAGCAGACCGCCCAGCTACGCTTCCGCCTGGTCGCAGCGGTCGGCTCCGGCCAGCCGCAGCCGCCCGCCTCGGCCAGCCCCTCGGCCAGCCCCTCGACCGGCACCTCCGGGTCGCCCACCGGGTCGCCCACCGGGACCGTCAGCCCGTCGGCCAGTCCTTCCGGCGGGTCGAGCGCCACGCCGCCCACGGCGAAGGCGTCCCCGAGCGCGACCCCCAAGGGGCGCGCCGGCGTGCTGCTGGACAAGAAGAAGCCCTCAAAGTCGCCCTCCCCCTCGGCCAAGACGAGCCCTCCGGCGGCGCCGAGCGGCTCACCGTCCGCGACGCCCCAGGCCGACCCGAAGGGCGCCCCGGTCAACCAGCCGCTGAAGTGGATGGACAACCCCGGCGACACGTGGCTCCAGAAGTTCGCGACCTACACCTGCCCCACCGGCAAGAAGGCCGCCGCGCCGGTCGACGACAAGCAGGCGGAGCCGCTGGTCACCTGCGACGGCCAGGGCAACAAGCTGCTGCTGTCGGCAGCGATGATCGAGGGCACCCAGCTCAAGTCCGCAAGCGCCGGCATCCCGCAGAACCAGGTGCAGTGGGTCGTCAACCTGACCTTCAACGGCTCCGCCCGCAAGACGTTCGCCACCGTGACGCAACAGATCGCCAACCAGACCAGTGCGCTGACCGGCCAGCAGAAGCAGTTTGCGATCGTGCTCGACGGCAAGGTCATCTCTGCCCCCACCGTCAACGGTGTGATCCCCAACGGCCAGGCGGAGATCAGCGGCAGCTTCTCGCAGACCGAGGCGCAGACGCTGGCCAACAGCTTGAAGTACGGCGCCCTGCCGTTGAAGTTCACCGTCCCCGTCGTCACCGACGAGGGCCCCACGCTGGCGGCCGACCAGCTCTCCGCCGGTCTGATCGCGGGCGGCGTCGGTCTCGGCCTGGTGCTGATCTACTGCCTGCTCTACTACCGCGGCCTCGGGCTCGTGGTGGTGGCCTCGCTTGGCATAGCCGGAGGTGTCACCTACGCGGTGGTGCTGGCGATGAGCCAGGCCGTCGGCTTCACGCTGACCCTGCCCGGCATCGCCGGACTGATCGTGGCGGTCGGCATCACCGCCGACTCGTTCATCGTCTACTTCGAGCGCATCCGCGACGAGATGCGCAGCGGCAAGTCCATGAGGGTCGCGGTCGAGGCCGGCTGGATCCGGGCTCGGGCCACCTGCCTAGCCGCCGACACGGTGTCGTTGCTGGCCGCCGTGGTGCTCTACGTCTTCTCCATCGGCGTCGTGAAGGGCTTCGCGTTCACGCTGGGCATCAGCACGGTCATCGACCTCGTGGTGTTCTTCCTGTTCACCAAGCCGATGGTCTCGTGGCTGGCCACCTTCAAGTTCTTCTACCTCGGACACCGCTTCTCGGGCCTTTCCCCGGACCACGTCGGCACGAATCGACCGACGGGCACATCGCGTCCCGCGTCGGCTGGAGGTAACGCCTGATGGGCACGCTCTCGAACATCGGTCACGCCCTCTACGAGGGCAAGGTGTCGATCGACTTCATCGGTCGCAAGAAGCTCTGGTACACCATCTCCGCGGCCATCGTGCTGCTGGCGCTCTACGGCCTGCTGGCTCCCTCCAAGGGCCTCAACCTCGGCATCGAGTTCAAGGGCGGCGTCGAGTACCAGGTCTCGATGCCGGCCAACCAGTCCACGCAGGACAACGTCCAGAAGATTCGGGACGCGGTCGCGCAGGTGGCCAAGGACGACAACATCGACGGCGCCGCTGCCCCGATCGTGAACACGTCCGGCCCCAAGAACATCCGGATCCAGACCGAGCCCCTCGACAACGACCAGGCCATCACGGTCTCGGAGACCATCCAGAAAGCGGTCGGGGTCGACGCCGCGGCGATCAGCCGGGACGCCATCGGCGCGACGTGGGGCGCCCAGGTGGCGAACCGCGCCCTGCTCGGGCTCGGCGTCTTCCTCGTCCTGGTCGTGCTGTTCATCTGGGCGTACTTCCGGGAGTGGAAGATGTCCGTCGGTGCGATCGTGGCGCTGGCGCACGACCTGATCATCACCGTCGGCGTCTACGCGCTGTCGGGCTTCGAGGTCACCCCCGCGACGGTCACCGGCATCCTGACCATCCTTGGCTTCTCGCTCTACGACACCGTCGTGGTGTTCGACAAGGTCCGCGAGAACACCAAGAACCTCCCGCGCACCCGGCAGACCTACGCCGAGGCGGCCAACCTCGCGGTCAACCAGACGCTGGTCCGGTCGATCAACACCTCGATCGTCGCGCTGCTCCCGGTCGGCGCGCTGCTGTACGTCGGCATCGCGTCGCTCGGCTCCGGCGCCCTCAAGGATCTCGCGCTGGCCCTGTTCGTCGGTATGGCGGCCGGCGCCTACTCCTCGATCTTCATCGCGACCCCGCTCGTCGTCCAGCTCAAGGAGCTGGAGCCGGGCATCAAGGCCGGCGACGCCCGGGCCATGAAGCACCGCAACCGCAAGGCGGTCGACCCCTACGCGTCGGTCCCGGCGTTCTCCGAGGACATGCCCCTGCAGGACGAGCCCGGCGCGGACGATCGCGGCAGCGGGGCCGTCGAGGGACGCGAGCCATCCGCCGCACCGACCGCGACACCGTCGCGACCCGCGCGCTACACGGCGGGGGAGCGGCCGGCCTCCCGGGCGGTGACCCCGTCCGCGTCGGCCAAGCGCGAGCAGCCGAGCCGCAAGCCTCGGTCGCAGCGCGGCAAGCCGTGACCGACCCGCTGACGCTGATCCGCGACGTCCCGGACTTCCCGAAACCGGGGGTGATGTTCAAGGACATCACGCCGCTGCTGGCCGACCACGCCGCGTTCACAGCGGTGGTGACGGCGCTGGCCGACGCCGGTCGGGACGCCGACGGCGCCACCGTCGTTGACAAGGTCGTCGGCATGGAGGCCCGCGGATTCATCCTCGGAGCTCCGGTCGCGCTGGCCCTCGGCGTCGGTTTCGTGCCGGTCCGCAAGGCCGGCAAGCTGCCCGGCGACACCCACGCGGTCTCTTACGCGCTGGAGTACGGCGAGGCCACCCTCGAGGTGCTGCGTGACGGCATCGCCCCGGGCGACCGGGTGCTGCTCGTCGACGACGTGCTCGCCACCGGCGGGACCGCGGACGCGACCCGTCAGCTCGTCGAGCTCTGCGGCGGCACGGTGCACGCCTTGGCCGTGCTCATGGAGCTCTCGTTCCTGCACGGCCGCGACGTCCTGCCGGGCGTGGCCCTGCACACCCTCCAGACCGTCTGACGCACACCCGCCCCGCACGTAGACTGGCAGCGGGTCGGGGGAGACGACGAGGCTGGGAGCAGGTGTGGCGGAGGAACGCGTAGCAAACCCGGCCACGAGCGCGCCCCAACCGGAGGCCCCGGTCCTGCCGCCCACCGCGGGACCGGCCGGCCGCCGCATGCGCGCCCGCCTCGCCCGGATGGCCACCAAGAGCCAGTCCGGCAACCCGGTCCTCGAGCCGCTCTACCGCGCGGTGCGCACCAACCACCCCAAGGCTGATCTCGAGCTCCTGGAGCGGGCCTACCTGACCGCCGAGCGCATGCACGGCACCCAGATGCGCAAGAGCGGTGACCCTTACATCACCCACCCGCTCGCGGTGACCACGATCCTGGCCGACGTGGGCATGACCGAGCCGACCCTGGTCGCTGCGCTGCTGCACGACACGGTCGAGGACACGCCGTACACCCTCGACGAGCTGCGCGCCGACTTCGGTGACGAGGTCGCGGTGCTCGTCGACGGCGTCACCAAGCTCGACAAGGTGAAGTACGGCGACGCCGCGCAGGCCGAGACGATCCGCAAGATGATCGTCGCGATGTCGCGCGACATCCGGGTGCTGGTCATCAAGCTCGCCGACCGGCTGCACAACATGCGCACCTTGCGCTACGTCCCGCAGGCCTCGCAGGAGCGCACCGCCCGCGAGACCCTCGACATCTACGCACCGCTGGCCCACCGCCTCGGCATGAACACGCTGAAGTGGGAGCTCGAGGACCTCGCGTTCGCCACGCTGCACCCCAAGATGTACGACGAGATCGTCCGCCTCGTGGCCGACCGCGCCCCGTCGCGCGACCAGTTCCTGGCCCAGGTCATCGACCAGGTGGAGAGCGACCTGCGCGAGGCCAAGATCAAGGCGATGGTCACCGGCCGGCCCAAGCACTACTACTCGATCTACCAGAAGATGATCGTGCGCGGCCGCGACTTCTCCGACATCTACGACCTGGTCGGCATCCGGATCCTCGTCGAGGACGACCGGGACTGCTACGCCGTGCTCGGCGTGCTGCACAGCCGGTGGAACCCGGTGCTCGGCCGCTTCAAGGACTTCGTGGCGATGCCGAAGTTCAACATGTACCAGTCGCTGCACACGACCGTGATCGGCATCTCCGGCAAGCCGGTCGAGCTGCAGATCCGGACCTTCTCGATGCACCGGCGCGCGGAGTACGGCATTGCCGCGCACTGGAAGTACAAGGAGGACGTGCGGACCGGCAAGGACACGGACCGCAGCCTGGTCGACGGCAACGCCGACATGGCCTGGGTCCGGCAGCTGCTCGACTGGCAGCACGAGACCGAGGACCCGGGTGAGTTCCTCGAGTCGCTGCGGTTCGAGATCAACACCTCGGAGGTCTACGTCTTCACCCCGCGCGGCGACGTGATCGCGCTGCCCACGAGCTCCTCACCGGTGGACTTCGCCTACGCCATCCATACCGAGGTCGGGCACCACACGATCGGAGCCCGGGTCAACGGCCGGCTCGTGCCCCTGGAGTCCAAGCTCGACAACGGCGACGTGGTCGAGGTGTTCACCTCCAAGGCGCCGACCGCCGCCCCCAGCCGGGACTGGCTCGGCTTCGTCGCGTCGCCGCGGGCCCGCAACAAGATCCGCCAGTGGTTCACCAAGGAGCGCCGCGAGGAGGCCATCGACCAGGGCAAGGACCAGATCGCCCGGTTGATGCGCAAGGAGAACCAGCCCCTCAAGCGGCTGCTCACCCACGAGACGCTGTCGACGGTTGCGGCCGAGTTCCGGCTGGCTGACGTCTCGTCGCTCTACTCGGCGGTCGGCGAGGGCAACATCGGGGCCCAGTCCGTCGTACGCCGGGTGATCGACCTGTTCGGCGGTGAGGAGGGCGCGACCGAGGACCTCGCCGAGGGCGTCACGATCACCGCCGACGCCCGGCTGAAGCGGCCCACCGGCGGCGACGCCGGCGTCATCGTCAAGGACCTCTCGGACGTCTGGGTCAAGCTGGCCAAGTGCTGCACGCCGGTGCCCGGCGACCCGATCATCGGCTTCGTCACCCGCGGCGCGGGCGTCTCGGTGCACCGGTCGGACTGCACCAACGCCAAGGGCCTGCTTTCCCAGCCCGAGCGCCTCGTCGAGGTCGAGTGGGCGCCGACCGCGCAGTCGATGTTCCTGGTCAACATTCAGGTGGAGGCGCTGGACCGCAACCGGCTGCTGTCGGACATCACCAAGGTGCTCTCCGACGTGCACGTCAACATCCTGGCCGCCACCTTGCAGACCACTCGAGACCGCGTCGCGAAGAGCCGCTTCACCTTCGAGATGGCCGACCCGAAACACCTGGGCCACGTCCTCAAGGCCGTCCG
>JBDSMW010000051.1:0-5581 GCA_039915665.1 Nocardioidaceae bacterium | reverse complement strand
GGATGCCGGCCCGGAAGTCGTGGGCGTCGCGGATCATCGGGCTGCGGCTGGTGCGCCCGATCGCGGTCTCCACCTCCTGCTCGACGGAGGCGAGGTAGCCCTCGACGATCTCCACGAGCACCGGGTCCGCCGAGTTGTCAGAACGTGGGGTGGCTCCGGCGACCTGAGGTTCTGACAACTCGGGGGTCATCGGGCGCTCCTTCGGACCAGCAGGTTGCCGTAGGGGTCCACGGTTGCGGTGAACCCGGGGTGCAGTGGGACCGTGGAGGAGAACTCCTCCAGGACGGCCGGCCCCTCCACGACGTCGCCGGCACCGAGGCGGGCCCGGTCGTAGATCGTGGCATCGACCCAGTCGTCGAAGAACACCGGCCGGGAGCCGGCCCGCGCGGCCCCGGACCCGCTGCCGGGTGCTACCTCGTGCAGCGACGGCTTGCGGATCGGGCCGACGCCGGTCACCCGGAGGTTCACCCATTCGACCTCCTGGCGCGGGTCGGTGCGGAAGTCGTAGCCGTAGAGCGCCCGGTGCTCGTTGTGGAACGCGCGGGCCACGGCGTCGGCGACCTCACCGGTGAGCGGGCCGGGGGGCACGTCGACGCGCACCTCGTAGGCCTGCCCGAAGTAGCGCAGATCGGCCGTGCGCAGGAACACCCGGTCAACCCCCGGGAAGCCCTCGCGCCCGAGCGCCTCGTCGGCCCGGCCACCCAGTTCGTCGTACACGTGCCGGAGGTGGGTGAGGTCGAGGGCGGACGCCTTGGCCACGGAGGTCTGCACGTAGTCGTTGCGTACGTCGACCGTGAGCAGGCCGTAGGCCGACAGGTTGCCCGGGTTGAGCGGCACCAGCACCCCGTCGAGGCCGAGGATGTCAACGAGCCGGCAGGCCAGCAGCGACCCCGAGCCGCCGAACGTGACCATCGTGAAGTCGCGGACGTCGAGGCCGCGCTTGACGGTGACCTGGCGCAGCGCGTTGGCCTGGTTCCACGCGGAGATCTCCAGGATGCCCGTCGCGCAGCGCTCGCGGGTCAGGCCGAGCCTCGCGGCCAGGGCGTCCAGGCCGTCGGCGGCCAGGGTGACGTCGAGCGGCACCTCGCCGCCGAGCAGGTGCGGCGGGATCCGGCCGAGCAGCACGTGCGCATCGGTGATCGTCGGCTCGGCGCCGCCGTTGGCGTAGCAGATCGGACCGGGGTCGGCGCCGGCGCTCTGCGGCCCGACCTTGAGGGTGCCCTCCGGCGAGATCCAGGCGATCGACCCGCCGCCCGCGCCGACGGTCACCACGTCGATCATCGGGATCTTGCTCGGGTAGGCGCCGATGGTGCCTTCGGTGGTCAGCGCCGGCTGCCCGTCGATCACGACGGTGACGTCGGTCGAGGTACCCCCTCCGTCGCAGGTCACCACCTGGGGGAACCCGGCCGCCTCGGCCACGACCGCGGCTCCGAGGGCGCCCGCTGCGGGACCGGACAGCACCGTGGTGATCGGCTGGTCCACGACCTCACCGGCCGACAGGACGCCGCCGTTGGACTTCATGACGTAGAACGGCAGGCTGCCCGCGAGGGAGTCGGTCTCGACGAGCGCGACCAACCGGTGCGCGATGTTGGCGACGTAGGACCGGATGTCCGGCTTCACGGCGGCGTCGACGAGCGTGGTGACGGCGCGTTCGTACTCGCGGTACTCCCGCAGCACCTCGCTGCTGATCGACACCGTCGCGTCGGGGTGCTCGCGGGCCAGCACGTCTCGCATCGCGCGCTCGTGGGTGTCGTCGACGTAGGAGTGCAGGAAGCACACGCCGATCGAGGCGATGCCTGCGTCGCGGAAGAACCGCGCCGCCGCGACGGCGCTCGCCTCGTCGAAGGGCCGGATCTCCTCGCCGGTCACCGACAGCCGGCCGCCGACGGTCTTCACGTGGTGGGCCGGCACGATCCGGTCGGGCTTCACCCAGAAGTAGGAGTTTCCGTAGCCGTCGGGCACGGACTGCCGGGCGATCTCCAGCAGGAACTCGTAGCCCTCGTTGGTGATGAAACCGAGGTTCTGCACCTTGCCCTCGAGCAGCTTGTTGGTCGCGACGGTGGTGCCGTGGCTGACCGCGCTGACGGCGTGCCCGTCGAGGCCGAGCTCGTCGAGCACCCTGTGCACGCCGTTCATGAAGCCCTCGGCCGGGTCGCCCGGGGTCGACGGCGTCTTGGTGACCACGAGCTCGCCGGACTCCTCGTCGACGGCGACGACGTCCGTGAACGTGCCGCCGGTGTCGATGCCGATCCGGATGCGTCGCGTCACGCTGGGCAGTCTTACAGAACGCGGCGGGCTATCGCAGCGCGGCGAGCAGGTCCGCCTTGGACATCCGCGAGAACCCGGTCAGTCCCTGCGTGCGGGCCTCGTCCCGGAGCGCCACCACTGTCCAGCTGTCGTCCGGTCCGGCCGGCGGCGGGGTGAGGGGCCGCGTCTGCACCGCTTGTGCCGGTCCGCTCGCCGGCGTCCCCGGGGCCCGGTCGAGCCGCTTGGTCAGCTTGGCCACCCGCTGCTCGGACTTCTTCGACCCCTTGTCGGCCTTGCGGGCCGCGGCCTTCCAGCGGTCGGCCTTGGCCTCGGCCTTGTCGACCTTGGCCTGGAGCTTCTTGACCTCGGCGCGCAGGTCCTGGTGAGTCCTGCTGCTCTTCTTGGCCACGGCGGCCTCCTCCTCGGATCGAAAACTCAGGGGTGCCCGTTGCTCCGTGTTTCACGCGGCCCGAACCGCGCCGACGCTCAGAGCGGCGGCCGCCGGTCGCCGACGTGGGTGGCCTGCTCGAAGGCGTGCGCCACCTCGAGCAGCCGACGCTCGCCCCGGGGCGGGCCGACGAGCTGCAGTCCGACGGGCCAGCCCTCGGGCGTGAACCCGGCGGGCACGGAGATCGCGGGGCAGCCGGTGACGGTGATCAGGTACGCCGACCGCATCCAGTCGAGGTACGTCGCCTGCGGCTGGCCGTTGATGTCGGTGGGGTACTCCACGTCGGCGCTGAACGGCGGCACCTGGCTCACGGGGAGCGCCAGGACGTCGTACGTCTCGAAGAACGCGCGCATCCGGTCCTGGATCGACGTGAGCTGCTGGTAGGCCAGGGCCACGTCGCCGCCGGTGAGATCGGCGCCGAGCAGGATGTTGTCCTTGAGCGACTGCTTGAACCCGTCCGGCCGCTTCTCCAGCAGGGTGCGGAAGCGAGCCTGGAACAGCCACGCCCGCAGCGTCCGGAAGGCCGCGTCGGCGCTGTGCAGCACCGGGTAGGCATCCTCGACGCTCGCGCCGGCCGCCTCGAGCACCATGGCCTGCCGGGTGACCACGTCGGCGACGGCGTGGTCGACGGCGAACGCGCCGCCGAGGTCGACCGAGAGCGCCACGCGTGCGCCGGACAGGGTGCCGTCCAGCGGGGGCGCGAACGACGAGCCCGGTGCCTCCAGCGACAGGGGCGCCCGGCGCGACGGACCGGCGAGCACCGACAGCAGCAGGGCGAGGTCCTCGACGGACCGGGCCATGGGGCCGCCCACCGACGTGAGCTCCCAGCCGTTGGTCGTCGGCCAGTTCGGGACCCGGCCGGGAGTCGGCCGCAGACCCACGACGTTGTTGAACGACGCGGGGTTGCGCAGCGAACCACCCATGTCGCTGCCGTCGGCGAGCGGCACCATGCCGCTCGCGAGCGCGGCCGCCGCTCCTCCGCTCGACCCGCCGGCCGACCGGGTCAGGTCGTAGGGGTTGCGGGTCGTGCCGAAGATCGGGTTGAAGGTGTGGGAGCCGGCTGCCCACTCGGGCACGTTGGTCTTGCCGATAATGACCACGCCCGCGCCGCGGATGCGCTCGGCGACCAAGTCGTCCCGCTTGGGCACGTAGTCGGTGCGGAGCGGCGAGCCGAAGGTCGTCCGCCAGCCGGCCACCTCGTGCGTGTCCTTGAACGCATGCGGCAGGCCGTGCAGGGCGTCGAGGGTCTCGCCGCGCGCCTGCCGCTCGTCGGCCTCCGCGGCTCCGGCCCGCGCGCGCTCCTCGTCCAGCGACACGATCGCGTTCACGTCCGGGTTGGTCTCCGCGATCCGGGTCAGGTGCAGGTCGAGCAGCTCCCGGGCCGAGATCTCCTTTGCCGCGACGGCTGCGACCATCGCCCGGGCGGAGGAGTACACGTCGAGGTTACTCGCCACGGGGTTCCTCCGACATCGGATGGTTATGAGTGACCCCTAGGTCACTTTCTGTCACCGTTGTCGGACCACCAGCCGTGGCCCCCGGGTCACTTTTCGTCACCGTTATCGGACCCCTCGCCGGGAGATCCAGCCGCCGACGAGCGCACCGACCAGGGCGGCGGCGGCGCCTACGACGATGCCCTGCGTGAACGTGCCACCGCCACCCGCCGACCGCCCGACGTGTAGCGGCGCCGTGAACACGGCCCCCTCGGCGGGCGTCGGCGGCGGTGCCGCGTCGTTGGCGGGCAGGCCGGCGCCCACCCCGGCGAGGACCGCTTCCACGTTGCCGAAGAACTCGGCCGCCATCCGCTTGGATACGCCGACCAGCATCCGCTGCCCGACTCCGCCGATCATGCCGCCGACCACGGCGTCGGCGTCGTAGGTGACCGAGGTGCCGCCGGCGGCCGACTCCTCGAGGGTGACGAGCACGTCGGCCCCGATCGTGCCCGCGGCGCCGGCGCCCTGCGCGTGCATCCGGAAAGAGCCGGGCTGCTGCTGGTCGGTGAGGCGCACCTGGCCGTCGTACACACCCTTGATGGAGCCGACGCCCGCGGCCACCGTCATAGCGTAGGCGTCGTCGCCGAGCGCCTCGAGCCGGTGGCAGCCAGGGATGCTCTGCACCAGGACGGCGGGGTCGTTGAGCGCCAGCCAGACGGCCGACCGCTCGGCCGCGAACTGGGCGTTGCCGATGATCTTCATGTCTAGCTCCCTGAAGCAGGTGGTCTCGAAGCTCGCTCTGCTGGCACCTCGACCAACGAGGTACGGCGCAGGGCGAAGAGCTCGCTCGGGGAGATCGGCATCCGGGTGATCGTGATGCCCTCCGCGTCCTCGATGGCGGCGGCGATCGCGGCCGAGCCGGGGATCACGCCGGCCTCGCCGGCCCCCTTGACGCCGAGCGGGTTGAGCGGCGAGGGCGTGACCAGGTGGTCGATCTCGATGTCGGGCACCTCGGAGGCGTAGGGCATCAGGAAGTCCATGAAGGACGCGTTGAGCAGCTGCCCGTCCGGGGCGTACTCCATGCGCTCGTAGAGCGCGCCGCCGACGCCCTGGGCCACCCCGCCGTGGATCTGCCCCTCGACGATCATCGGGTTGATCAGGCGACCGCAGTCGTGCACGACGGCGTAGCGCAGGATCCGGACCTCGCAGGTCTCCCGATCGACGTCCACGACCGCCGCGTGCATCCCGGAGGCGAAGGTGGAACGGATGGGCGAGTAGTAGTCACGACCCTCGAGGCCAGGCTCGTCGTCCTCGTCGACCGGCGCCCGGGTGGGGTCGGACAGCGGCGCGAACTGGGTGGCCGCGCGGGTGGCCTCGTCGAAGGCGTACCGCAGCGGATTGGACAGTACGGCGACGGTCCCCAGCGACATCGCCGCGGACGGGTCCCCCTTGACCT
>JBDSMW010000046.1:0-18473 GCA_039915665.1 Nocardioidaceae bacterium | reverse complement strand
AGCCCGCAGCTCGGCGATGTTGTTGGTGCCGTCGGCCTGCCCGGTCGCGTGATAGCTCCCGTGCTCGTCCACCCATGCCCAGCCGGCCGGCCCGGGGTTGCCCAGGCACGCACCGTCGGTGCCGACGGTCAACGACCCATCCGTCATGTCAGTCCTCTTGTTGGCGGCCATGGTCATCCTCCGCGCTTCGATCCCGACAATCCGCTCAGTCCAGGTAGTCGCGCAGCACCTGCGAACGCGACGGGTGGCGCAACTTGCTCATCGTCTTGGACTCGATCTGGCGAATCCGCTCGCGGGTCACGCCGTAGACCTTGCCGATCTCGTCGAGGGTCTTGGGCTGACCGTCGGTGAGACCGAACCGCATGGAGACGACGCCCGCCTCACGCTCCGAGAGAGTGTCCAGAACCGAGTGCAGCTGCTCCTGGAGCAGCGTGAACGACACCGCATCGGCCGGAACGACGGCCTCCGAGTCCTCGATGAGGTCACCGAACTCGCTGTCGCCGTCCTCACCGAGGGGCGTGTGCAAGGAGATGGGTTCGCGGCCGTACTTCTGGACCTCGACGACCTTCTCCGGGGTCATGTCGAGCTCCTTGGCCAGCTCCTCCGGCGTGGGCTCGCGGCCGAGGTCCTGCAGCATCTGGCGCTGGACACGCGCCAGCTTGTTGATGACCTCGACCATATGCACCGGGATCCGGATGGTGCGGGCCTGGTCGGCCATGGCACGCGTGATCGCCTGCCGGATCCACCACGTGGCATAGGTCGAGAACTTGAAGCCCTTGGTGTAGTCGAACTTCTCGACCGCACGGATCAGGCCCAGGTTGCCCTCCTGGATCAGGTCCAGGAACAGCATGCCGCGACCGGTGTAGCGCTTCGCCAGCGATACGACCAGGCGCAGGTTGGCCTCGAGCAGGTGGTTCTTGGCGCGGCGGCCGTCCTCGGCGATCCACTCGAGCTCCTCGAGGGCCTTGGCCGCGATCTTGCCGCCCTTGGCGAGCTTCTCGTCGGAGAACAGGCCGGCCTCGATGCGCTTGGCCAGCTCGACCTCCATCTCCGCGTTGAGCAGCGGGACCTTGCCGATCTGCTTGAGGTAGTCCTTGACCGGGTCGGCGGTCGCGCCGGCGACCATGACCTGTTGGACGGGCTCGTCGGACTCGTCGGCCTGGGAGACGACGAAGCCCTTCGACTCGTCCTCCTCCTCCTTGAGCGACGGGTCGGTCGCGACGTCCTTCTCGAACACCTCGTCCGGCACGTCCGGGAGGACCTTCTTGCCGTCGGCTCCGACGACCGCGCCGGCGCCGTTGGCACTCGCGCCGGCAGTGGTGACCGCGGTCTTCGCGGTGGTCTTCTTGGCCGCGGGCTTGCGGGCGGTGACCTTCTTGGCCGGCGCTTCCGCGGCGGCCTCGGGCTCGGCCTTCTTCACGGCCGACGCGGCCTTCTTGGCGGGCGCCTTCTTGGCGGTCGCCTTCACGGTCGTGCGCGCGCTCGACGCGGCGGCAGCGACCTTCTTCGACTTGGCATCCTCGGCAGAGACCACGACGGAAACCCCTTCCTCGCTCAGGTGCCTGAGCACGGCCTTGAGGTGCTGCGGAGAGGTGGCGGCGGCCGCGGTGGCGGTGCGCAGCGCGTCGGCGGTGACGTTTCCGGTCTGCCGGCCCTGGTTGACCAGGGCGACGATGTCGGGGTGGGACAAGACATCAGCGGGGACCTTGCGGGACGTGCTCGCAGACACGAACTACCTCTCGTACAACGGTTGGTGGGCGCGGCAAGACCCGTTCACGTCAAGAGCCGCACACCCATTGTGACATGCCGCCGGGCCATTCCAAGTCGGACCCCGTTCGATACGGATGCCGTGCAGGCTCAGCCCGCCGCGGCCTTCTTCTTCTCCTTCTTGAAGGCGCGCACCTTGTCCAGGGAGGCCTGGTCGACGACGTCGGCGACCGAGCGGTGAGACCCCGCTTCGGCGTAGTCGCCCGCTGCCGCCTCCCACCCGGCGGGCCGCACGCCGAGCTGCTTGGCGAGCAGCGCGGTGAAGATCTGCGCCTTCTGCTGGCCGAAGCCCGGCAGGGCCTGTAGGCGGCGCAGCACCTCGCGTCCCGAGTCGGCCTCGGTCCACAGCCGGTCGGCGTGCCCGTCGTACTCGTCGGCGACGATGGTCGCGAGTGTCTGGATGCGGGCGGCCATCGAGCCCGGGAACCGGTGCACGGCGGGCGGTACGGCACACATCGCCGCGAACTCCTCGGGGTCCGCGGCCGCGATCGCGGTCGGGTCGAGCGTCCCGAAGCGCTCCAGCACCTTGGCCGGGCCGGCGAAGGCCCGCTCCATCGGGAACTGCTGGTCCAGCAGCATGCCCATCAGCAGCGCGAACGGGTCGTCCGTCAGCACCTGGTCGGCCTGCGGGTCCTGGGCGATCTGGAGAGCCATGGGCCCATCCTGCCGCACGGGGAAGTCCGCGTCACAGGTCGAGGGCGTACTCCACGAGCATCGGCCGGAACGACCAGGTGCCTGTCACGTCGGAGGGGGTCAGTCCTCGTCGGCCTTGACCGCCAGCACCGGGCAGGGTGCGTCGAGCAGCACCCGCTGGGCGTTGCTGCCCAAGATGAGCTTGCCGACAGGCGAGCGGCGGCGCAGGCCGATCACGATGAACTCGGCGGACACCTCGGTGGCCACGTTGATCAGGTCGTCGGCCGGGTCCATGCCGCGGACGAGCTGCCGGACCTCGTGCTCGACCCCGGCGTCGCGGAGCTCGCGCTGGACCTCCTCGAGCTGCTCCTCGGAGTCCATCGCATCCTCGCGGTCGAACTCCCGCCCACCTCGGTGCGAGTTGACGACCACGAGCTTGGAGCCCCGCAGACGGGCCTCCTCGGCAGCGCGGCGCAGGGCGGCTCGGCCCTCAGGCTTGGGCACGTACCCCACCACGATGGTCCCCATTGACCGTCCTCCTGGTTCGTCGGCGACACGACCTGCGAGACGCAGGTCACGGTGACGCTATCGCAGGCAGCGCCTGTGGACGAGCGAGCACAGGTACATCGTCCCGCGGGCATGCTGAGGACATGGCCTCGACCCGCTCCCCCCTCACCGACCGGCGGCTGCTCCTGCGCCAGGAGGTGGGGCGGTTCCGGGCCCGTGAGAGCCGCCGGGTGTTCGACCTGTCGGTGCACGTCGGCGTGCTCGGTGGAGCGCGCGACTCGTTCGTCGTCCGCGCCCAGGACCTGCCCGCCGTGGACACGGCGCTGCGGACCGACGTGCTGGCCGCCCTGGTCGAGGACTCCCCCGACGACTGGCGCACCGCGTGGCTGGTGCGGCCCGGAACGCCCGAGCCGCACGACCTGGACCTGCAGTGGCTGGCGGCCGCGTCGTCGGCGTTCGGCATGCACGGCCGCACCCTGGACGGGTTCTTCGTGCTCACCCGCAGCGGGTGGCGCGACGTGCTGAGCGGCGAGTCGCGGGTCTGGAAGCGCCTGCGGCTCTCGGACGCCGGGGACTAGTCCCAGGTGTGCACGGGGTCGTTGGTGTGCATGTGCTCGCGGTACTCGTTCAGCGTGGTGCGCAGGGCCGCGAGCCGGTCGCCGTCGTTCTCGGTGAGCCGCGTCGCGAAGCGCCCGACGAACCACGAGGCGCCGTTCTGACCGACGACGCACCGCTGCTCGATGATGCCGAGCAGCCGGTCGCTCTCCTCCGACACGACACCCCACGAGTCGAGGCCCGCGCGCGCCATCGGCAGCAGCCGCCGCACGACCAGCTCGGTGGCCGGCACCTGGCCGAGGCCTGGCCAGTAGACCTTGGCCTCGATGCCCAGCTCGGCCGCGACGTGGAAGTTCTCCTCGGCGGCGCTGAACGACATCTGCGACCACAGCGGCCGCTCGTGCTCGACCAGCGCCCGCACCAGCCCGAAGTAGAAGGCTGCGTTGGCCATCGTGTCCGCGACGGTCGGCCCGGCGGGCAGCACCCGGTTCTCGACGCGCAGGTGCGGTGTCCCGTCGACGACGTCGTAGACCGGCCGGTTCCAGCGGTAGATCGTGCCGTTGTGCAGCCGCAGCTCGGCCAGCGACGGCGTGCGGCCCGACTCGAGCTCGTCGAGCGGGTCCTCGTCGTCGATCACCGGCAGCAGCGCCGGGAAGTAGCGGACGTTCTCCTCGAAGAGGTCGAAGATCGAGTTGATCCACCGCTCGCCGAACCACACGCGCGGCCGGACCCCCTGGGCCTTGAGCTCCTCGCTGCGGGTGTCGGTCGCCTGCTCGAACAGCGGCACCCGGGTCTCGCGCCACAGCTCCCGGCCGAGCAGGAACGGGGAGTTCGCGCCGAGGGCCAGCTGGACGCCGGCCACGGCCTGGGAGGCGTTCCAGTACGCCGGGAAGTCCTCGGGACTCACCTGGATGTGCAGCTGGGTGCTCGTGCAGGCGGCCTCGGGCACGATCGAGTCCGACGTGGTGCGCAGCCGCTCGGGCCCATCAATGTCGATGACGATGTCCTCGCCCCGGGCGGCCAGGATCTGGTCGCTGAGCAGCCGGTAGCGCGGGTTGGGCGTGAGCGAGTCCACACTCATGTGACCGCTCGACAGCGTCGGCAGGATGCCGATCATCACCATGTGGGCGCCCACCTTGGCCGCCTTTGACTCGGCGTCGTTGAGGCTGGCGCGCACGCCGTCCTCGAACTCGGTGAAGCCCCGGTCCTTGAGCTGCTTGGGGGGCACGTTGATCTCGAGGTTGAACTGGCCCAGCTCGGTCTGGAAGTCCGGGTCGGCGATCGCCTCGAGCGCCTCGGCGCTCTTCAGGGCCGGGTCACCGAGGTCGTCGACGAGGTTGAGCTCGATCTCGAGACCGGTCATCGGGGCGTCCGCGTCGAAGCGCGACTCGCGCAGCATCCGGGCGAACACGTCCAGGCAGCGTCGTACCTTCTCGCGGTACCGCGTGCGGTCCTCGCGGGTGAACTCCTGCTGTGCCACCTCTTCGCCCATGGCCGAGACTCTAGGCGGTGTCCCCAGTCGCGAACAGCGTCACGGCGTCCGGTGAGAGCGGTTCCCACACCGAGGGCGGGACCGCTCCGGACAGCGCGTGGCAGATCAGGCCGGCCAGTCCGTAGTCCGGCTGGGCCTCCTGGGCCAGGTCGACCGCGCACCAGGCCAGCGCCCCGTTGCCCGAGAGCCAGGCCGCGAAGGCGAGCAGGGCTGCGGGGGCAGCACGCAGGTCGGGAGGGGTCCGACGCACCACGTCGCGCCACAGGTCGACGTGCTTCGCAGCGTTGGCGTGGTCCATCTCGGCCCAGGCCACGTCCCGCACCTCGACGGAGAGCATGAACAGGACGGCCAGCCGGGCCACCTCGGACGCGTCGAGCGCCGCGCCGTCGTCCGCGAGGTGCCGGCGGACCTGCTGGCGCACCCAACGACCCTCGGCGACCAGGGCCGGCCGGGTGTCTCCGAGGCGGGCCACCACCTGTCCGACCCTGGCCTCGACCTCCGCCACCGCGGTCGCGTCACCCACGAGGGTGTCGGCGAGCGCGCGTCGGCTGGCCAGCACCACAGTGCCGTCCACGACGGTCCGGGCCATCAGCGGGTGGCAGGACAGGTCGTACGGCGTGCCGGGTCCGCCGCCCCCGCGACCGAGCGCCCACCACCTCTCCCCGTCGGCCCGCAGGCCACAGGCGACGTCCACCCCCTCGTCCTCGAGCCGACCGGCCAGCTCCTCGAGCAGCTCCTCGGCCAGGACGTCGTCGTCGGAGTAGACGACGACCGCGACGCTGCGCACCCCGCCGCGGACCGACACCCGGGTCAGGTAGGCGGCGAGCTCCTCGGTGGCCACGGGGTCGGTCGGGAGGTCGACACGGGCGTGGAACGGCTGCCGGGCGTCACCGACGGTGATCAGCACGACGGAGTCCTCGGGGTGGAAGCCGAGGAAGCCGGGGACGAGGGCGAGAAGGTCGGCCGGGCCGGTGGCGCGGACCGTGGGCAGGTGGGTCATGGCCCCGACCCTGGCTCCTCGTCGCGACGGCGGACAGCGCGGATCCGGGAGCCGGGGACGACCGGGTGGTCGCAGCCGCGGGGGACGAAACCTGGCCTGGGGTGTGGGCGGGCATCATGGGCGCTGTGCGCTCCGAACCGACGATCCTCCACGTCGACCTGGACGCGTTCTTCGCCGCCGTCGAGCAGCGCGACAAGCCGTCCCTGCGCGGCAAGCCCGTGGTGGTCGGCGGCGTGGGTGGCCGCGGCGTGGTGGCCACCGCGTCCTACGAGGCCCGCGCCTTCGGGGTGCGCTCGGCGATGTCGACCCGCGAGGCGCGAGCACGCTGCCCCCACGCGGCGTACCTCACCGGACGCTTCGAGGCCTACCGCTCCACCAGCCGGGCGGTGATGACCTTGCTGCGCGAGCTGTCCCCGCTGGTCGAGCCGTTGTCGCTCGACGAGGCGTTCGTGGACCTCGCGGCCGCGGACGTCGACGACGTGTCGGTGGAGGGCGTGACGGCCGTGGCCCGGCAACTGAAGGCCGACGTCGCCGAGGTCACCGGCGGCCTGTGCGGTTCGGTGGGCATCGCGACCTCCAAGCTTGTGGCCAAGATCGCCAGCGACCTGGACAAGCCCGACGGCCTGGTGGTCGTGGCGCCTGGCACCGAGCAGGAGCTGCTCCGCCCGATGAGCGTGGCGGTGATCCCCGGGGTCGGCCCGGCCACGGTCGAGCGGCTGCGCCGGGTCGGCGTGCACACCGTGCTGGACCTGGAGGACGTCGCCGAGGACGAGCTCGTCCGCATCGTCGGGCAGGCACACGGCACCTCGCTCTACCGCATGTGCCGCGCCGACGACGACCGTCCGGTGGTCGCCGAGCGGGAGGCGAAGTCGGTCAGCGTCGAGGGCACCTACGACACCGACCTGGTCGACAAGCGCCTGATGGAGGGCCTGGTGGACCGGCAGGCCGGCCAGGTCGCCGAGCGGCTCCGGGCCGCGCGGATCTCCGGGCGGACCGTGACCGTGAAGATCCGGCTGCATGACTTCACCACCCACACCCGCTCGTCCACGCTGCCCGCGCCCACCGACGACACCCGGGTGGTGGCGCGGCTCGCGCGGGCACTGCTCGGCGAGGTGGACACCTCCGGCGGGGTGCGCCTGCTGGGGGTGGGGGTCAGCGGCCTGGCCGACTGGATCCAGGGGGACCTGTTCGCCGACTACGAGGACACCGAGGTCGAGCCGGTCGAGCCGGTGCCCGACGAGACCATCGCCGCGATGACCCGGTCGCGGCCATGGGCACCGGGGATGGACGTCCTGCACGCGCAGCACGGGCCGGGCTGGGTCTGGGGCTCCGGTGTAGGCCGGGTGACGGTGCGCTTCGAGACGGCGGAGACGTCCCCGGGCCCGGTGCGGACGTTCCGGATGGACGACCCCGAGCTCGAGCCGGCTCCGCCGGCGGTCGACGCCGGGGCGTCCGAGGTCCTGGAGACCACCGTCACCGACGGCTGAACCGGACCAGCTCTCCCGGGCGCAGCTGCGCGCACAGCCAGAGGTCGTCGGGGTCGACCACGGCGACGACCGGGTAGCCTCCGGTCGTCGGGTGGTCGTGCAGGAACACCAGTGGCTGGCCCGACGGCGGCACCTGCACCGCCCCGAGCACCAGCCCCTCGCTGGGCAGCTCGCCCTCCCGGCTTCGGGTCATCGCCGGTCCCTCGAGCCGCAGGCCCACGCGGTTCGACTCCCTCGACACGGCGTACGACGTCCCGGTCAGCGTCGCGAGGGAAGGGGCGTCGAACCAGTCCGCGCGCGGCCCGGGATGCAGCCGGAGCAGCGCGGGCCTCGGGAAGGGCCGCGCCGACGCAACGTCCACGCCCGCCGGGGCGCCCACGGGGTCGCCGAGCGGGAGCACGTCGCCGTCGCGGAGCCGGGGTGGCCCGACCTGCGCCAGCGTGTCGGTCGAGCGGGAGCCCAGCACCGGCTCGACGGTGATCCCGCCGGCCACCCCGACGTAGGACCGCACGCCCCGGGTGGCCGGGCCGACCCGCAGGGTCGCACCGGCGGGCACCCGCACCGGCTCCGCGTAGCCGACGGCGCTTCCGCCGATGGTGACCGCGCACTCCGCCCCGGTGACCGCGACCGTCACGGGCTCCGAGGGGGTGAGCGAGATGCCGCCGAGCGTGGTCTCGAGCACCGCGGCCGAGCCGTCGTTGCCGACCAGGCGGTTCGCCAGGTCGGCCGCCGGCCGGTCGAGCGCACCGGAGCGGGGCACGCCGAGGTGCGCCCAGCCGGGCCGGCCCCGGTCCTGCACCGTGCTCAGCGGGCCGGCCTCGGTGACGGTCAGCGACCTCATGCGACCACGAACCGCACCCGGGTCCCGGGGACCAGGGTGGCCGGCGGGTCCCGGTCGGGCTCCCAGAGCCGCAGGTCGGTGCGACCGATCAGCCGCCAGCCGCCCGGCGAGGTCGAGGGGTAGATCCCGGTGAACGGGCCGGCCAGTCCCACCGCGCCCGCCGGCACCTTGGCCCGGGGTGAGTCCAGCCGGGGCACGGCCAGCCGGTCGGGCAGGCCGGTGCAGTAGGGGAACCCCGGCGCAAAGCCGCAGAACGCGACCACGAACTCGGTGCCGGTGTGGGTGGCGACCACCTCGTCGGTGGTCGTCTCCCAGAGAGCCGCCACGTCGTCGAGGTCGCCCCCGTCGTAGGTGGTGGGCACCTCGACGAGCTCGCCGGTGCGGCTGGCGGGACGGAGGTCCCAGGACGGCAGGTCATGGACGAGCGCCTCGAGGTCGCGGACCCCGTCGAACAGCACGGTCTCTGCGGCCGGCACGACGTCGGCCACGTCGGTCCCCCGGCGCCGGCACTCCTCGAAGACGGCGAGAGCGGTCGCAGCGTCGGGGACGGCAACGAGCACGGAGTCGCGACCGACCCGGCGGATGTCCATGAGAACAGTTAGCCACACCAGTCTCCCCCGCTTCGCGGGTGACATAGGTGTGGGGCCCGCCGGAAGTATGAGTTCCAGGGGCCCCACGGTTCGACCGGAGCACGGTGACGTCTCCGATCGACCAGTCTTCGCTTCCGATCCCGTCAGCCTCGTCACCCGGCTGCCGCGGCAGGTTGCCCCGCCGTATGGATCTTCTTCTCCAACCGATCCCGCCTTCCCTTGCGGGAGGACGTAAGAGAGTTGTACGCCTCCACACGCGGTGCGCACAACCCTTGGCAGCAAAGGAATCCGGAGTTTTTCCGGCGTCGGCGCGTCGTCCACAGAAAGGCCCGGGACGTCCACAGCCAGAGACCGATTCTCCACAGGAAGGACCGGTCACCTGTGGACAGCGCGCACCTCGATGCCGTCCGCCTCGAGCGCCGCCCGGACCGCGCGCGCGGTCGCCACCGCCCCCGGGCTGTCGCCGTGCACGCACACGGAGTCGACGTCGCCTGAGCGGGCCATCGCGACGGCCCGCCGGGCGACCTCGTCCGGGTCGCCTACCAGCGCGCCCTCCTGGTCGCGAGGCAGCAGCCGCCCGCTCCACCCGCCGTCGGTGTAGCCGCGGTCCGGGAACCCCTCGCGGCGCACCTCCCGGCCAGCCGCAGCCGCCAGGTCGAGCAGCACCGAGCCCGGCAGCCCCAGCACCGGCAGGTCGCCGGACCCGTCGAGGACCGCGCGGGCGTGGTCCTCGTCGTCCACGACCCGGTTGTAGAGGGCGCCGTGCGGCTTGACGTAGGTGACCCGCAACCCTGCGTGCCGGGCGATCCGGTCCAGCAGGAACACCTGGTCGGCGACCTGGTCGCGGAGCACGGCGTGCTCCACGTCGAGCCGGGCGCGACCGAAGCTCGCCCGGTCGTCGTACGACACCTGAGCGCCGACCGCGACCCCGCGCCGGGCCGCCTCCCCGCAGACCGCCGTCATCGTCGCCACGTCGCCGGCGTGCGACCCGCAGGCCACGTTGGCGCTCGTGACCACCGCCAGCAGTCCGGGGTCGTCGGTCACGCCCTCCCCCAGGTCGGCGTTCAGGTCGACAGCGCTCATCGGGGCTCCATGCCTCCAACGTAGGCTCCGCCCATGTCCGAACAGCAGCCTCCGCAGGCCCGGCGTGTCCCGACCGAACGCACCTTCCACGACGACACGTTCGTCGACGACTACGAGTGGCTGCGCGAGAAGGAGGCACCGCAGACGGTGGCCCACCTCGAGGCCGAGAACGCCTGGACCGACTCCCGGACCGCGCACCTCGAGGGGCTGCGGGACGCGATCTTCTCCGAGATCAAGGACCGCACCCAGGAGACCGACCTCTCGGTCCCCTACCGGATGGGCGACTGGTGGTACTACGGCCGCAGCCACGAGGACAAGCAGTACGGCGCGAACTGCCGCTGCCCCGTCTCCGGACCGGACGACTGGACGCCGCCCCGGCTCATGGTGGACGTCGAGATCCCCGGCGAGCAGCTGCTCGTCGACGCCGACGAGCTGGCCCAGGGCCACGAGTTCTTCTCGCTCGGCGGGGTCTCGGTGACGCCGGACGGTCACCTGCTGGCGTTCAGCACCGACACGGTCGGCGACGAGCGCTACCTGCTGCGGGTCAAGGACCTCCGCACCGGCGACCTGCTGCCGGACGAGGTGCCGAACACCCTCGGCGGCGCCACCTGGGACCGGCACGGCACGACGCTCTTCTACACGACCGTCGACGACGCCTGGCGCCCCGAAAAGGTGTGGCGGCACGTGCTCGGCACCCCGGTCACCGACGACGTGGTCGTGCTCCACGAGCCGGACGAGCGCTTCGGCGTCGGCGTCGGCCGCACCCGCAGCGACAGGTTCCTCTTCGTCGCGTCCGGCTCCAAGACCACCTCCGAGTTCTCGGTCCTCGAGGCCGACGACCCGACCGGCGACTTCCGGCTGTTCGCTCCCCGCCGTCAAGGCGTGGAGTACGCCATCGAGCACGCCGTCCTGCGCGGCGAGGACCGGTTCCTCGTGCTGCACAACGACGGCGCCGAGAACTACACGCTCGCCGTCGCACCCGTCGACGCCACCTCCCCGGACCAGTGGGAGTCGCTGATCCCCTACGACGAGAGCGTCCGGCTCGAGGACGTCGACGCCTTCGCGACCCACCTCGTGCTCAGCCAGCGCGGCGAGGGCCTGACCCAGCTGCGCGTGGTGCTGCTCGACGACGCCGCGGAGACCGGCCTCGGCGAGGACTTCCTGGTCGAGTTCGACGAGCCGGTCCAGACGGTCGGGGCCAGCGGCAACCCGGAGTTCGCGCAGCCCACGGTCCGGTTGGGCTACACGACGCTCACCGAGCCGCCGGCGGTCTACGACTTCGACCTGGCCACCCGTGAGCTCACCCTGCTCAAGCGCACCCCGGTGCTCGGCGACTTCGACCCGACCCGCTACCGGCAGGCCCGGGAGTGGGCGACCGCCCCCGACGGAACGCAGGTGCCCATCTCGATCGTGGTCCCCGCCGACGCACCCCGGGACGGGTCGCTGCCGATGGTGCTCTACGGCTACGGCTCCTACGAGATCTCGATCGACCCGTGGTTCTCGATCGCCCGGCTCTCGATGCTCGACCGCGGCGTCGGCTTCGCCATCGCACACGTCCGCGGTGGCGGCGAGATGGGTCGCCAGTGGTACGACGACGGCAAGCTGCTGCACAAGGCGAACACCTTCACCGACTTCGTGGCCTGCGCCCGGCACCTGGTCGACGAGCACTGGACCTCCGCCGACCGGCTGGCGGCCGAGGGCGGCAGCGCCGGTGGGCTGCTGATGGGCGTGGTCGCCAACACCGCCCCCGACGCCTTCACCGCGATCCTGGCGCAGGTCCCGTTCGTGGACCCGCTCACCTCGATCCTGGACCCGTCGCTGCCGCTGACCGCGGTGGAGTGGGAGGAGTGGGGCAACCCCATCGAGGACGCCGACGTCTACGCCTACATGAAGGCCTACTCCCCCTACGAGAACGTCACCGACCAGGCCTACCCCGCGATCCTGGCCGAGACCTCGATCAACGACACCCGGGTGCTCTACGTCGAGCCGGCCAAGTGGGTGGCCAAGCTGCGCGAGGTGCTGGGCGAGGGACGCAGCGACGAGGTCCTGCTGAAGACCAAGATGTCGGCCGGTCACGGCGGCGTCAGCGGCCGGCACAACTCCTGGCGCGAGCGCGCGTTCTCCCAGGCCTGGCTGCTGGACCGGGTCACCAGGTCGTCGGCACCCTGAGAAGTCCCTGAGTTCTTGCCCGAGCGGCAACTTCGTCGTCCCGTCGTACGTCGGAACAGTCGAAGGACCCCGTTAACGGTGAACGACAGGTGAACTCGGGAATCTCGAACACCCGTTCGTCGTTGGGGTGAATACAAGGTCTACCGATGGGTATCCCTTAGCCCCAGAGGAAGGGACGGCACGCACCATGGCTACTCGCACCGCGTCGCGCGAGATCGAGGGACGCGACAGCGTCGGGATGTACCTCGACGAGATCGCGCGCACCCCGCTGCTCGACGCGATCACGGAGGTCGAGCTCTCCAAGACCATCGAGGCCGGCCTGCTGGCCCAGCACCTCCTCGCCGAGGGACGCGTCGGCCGCAAGAAGGGCGGCGCCCCGAAGTACGCCAACGAGGACGAGCTGGTCTGGCTCGCTGAAGAGGGTGAGCGCGCGATCCAGCGGTTCATCGAGGCCAACCTGCGGCTCGTCGTGTCGATCGCCCGCAAGTACGGCCGCTCGCAGATGCCGATGCTCGACCTGGTGCAGGAGGGCAACACCGGCCTGATCCGGGCGGTCGAGAAGTTCGACTACGCCAAGGGCTACAAGTTCTCCACCTACGCCACCTGGTGGGTGCGGCAGGCCATCACCCGCGGCATCGCCCAGCAGGCCCGCGTCGTCCGCCTCCCCGTGCACGTCGTCGAGGAGCTCAACCAGGTCGGCGCCGCGCGCCGCACCCTGGAGCGCCAGCTCGGTCGTGACCCGGAGCCGGAAGAGATCGCCGCCGAGCTCGACATGGTCCTCGACCGGGTCCTCGACCTGATGTCGTGGGGCCGCGAGCACGTCAGCCTGGACACCCCGGTCGACGAGGACGGCGACACCTCGCTGGGCGACCTGATCGCCCAGGAGACCGCTCCGGGTCCGGACAGCACGTTCCTCGACGTCGAGTCGCGGGACCGGCTGGCCACCCTCGTGGAGCTGCTCGACGAGCGGGCGGCCGACATCATCCGCTCGCGCTACGGGCTCGTCGACGGACGTCAGCACAAGCTGGCCGACATCGGCGCCAAGCACGGCATCTCCGCCGAGCGGGTCCGCCAGCTCGAGCGGGAGGCCCTGCAGAAGCTCCGCACCCTGGCCGACCCCGACCTGGCCGCATGACCCCCGTCTAGACCGCTCGACGGGTCCGGCCGCATGCTTTGGGCGGGTCGGCCGTCGCAGGTGGGCCGGTTCAGTCCCCGGTCGGACCCGTCGAGACCAGCTGCTCGAAGACCTCCGTGACACGCTCGCGGAGGTCTTCGTGCGTCCCGGTGTTCTCCACGACGTACGTCGCCACCGCCAGCCGCCCATCCCGGGTGGCCTGGACCGCGACCCGGGCGCGCGCGTCCCCCTCGGACATCCCCCGGTCCGTGACCATCCGGTCGACCTGCTTCTGCACGGGTACGTCGACCACCACCACCGCCGCGAACGAGCCGGCCTGACCGGTCTCCACCAGCAGCGGGATGTCGTGGACGACGATCGCGTCAGGCCCGGCCGCGGCCTCGATCTCGGCGCCCCGCGCCCGGATCAGCGGGTGCAGGATGCCCTCGAGCCGCTTGCGCGCGCCCGCGTCCTCGAACACCAAACGGCCCAGCGCGGGCCGGTCGAGCCTGCCGTCGGCGGCGAGCACGTCGTCGCCGAACGCGTCCACGACGGCGGCCAGACCCGACGTACCCGGCTCGACGACCTCGCGGGCCAACAGGTCGGCGTCGACGACCACCGCCCCGAGGTCGGCCAGCATCCTCGCGACGGTGCTCTTGCCCGACGCCACTCCCCCGGTCAGTCCCACGCGCATGGCGGCAAGGTATCCCAGCCGGGACGAGGCGACGGCACGCTCACCGCACCGGAACGCCGCCCACCCACGTCTCCCGGACGGTGAGGTCGTCCTCGAGCACGACCAGGTCGGCCCGGGCCCCCGGGTGGAGGGACCCGAGGTCGTCGCACCCCAGGAGGGCCGCCGGGACCGCCGTCACCGAGTCGAGCACCTCGGCGCGGTCGAACCCCAGGGTGCAGGCGTTGCGGACCGCCACGTCGAGCGTCAAGGCACTGCCCGCGAGGTCGCCCCGCTCGTTGCGAACCGCCCCGGCGCGCAGCTCGACCGGCACCCGGGCGACGGTGTAGCGGCCCTCTTCGCAGCCCGACGCCGCGGTGGCGTCGGTGACCAGCGCCACCCGCCCGCGGGCCGTGGCCCACACCAGCCGGACGACGTCGTCGGCGAGGTGGTGGCCGTCGAGGACCACCTGCACGGTCACGTCGTCGCGAGCCAGCGCGGCTCCGGGCAGGCCAGGCGCCCGGTGGCTCAGGGCGCTCATGGCGTTGAACAAGTGGGTGGCGGACCGGGCGCCGGCGGCGAAGCCGGCGTGCGCCTGCTCCGCGGTGGCGTCGGAGTGGCCGAGCGAGACCAGCACGCCGTCCGCGACCAGCTCGCGGACCAGGCTCAGCGCGCCGGGCAGCTCCGGCGCGAGGGTCACCGCGACCACCGGGCCCAGCGCCCGCCACCGACGGAGGGCTTCGGCGTCCGGGTCGCGCCGGTGCTCGGCCGGGTGGGTGCCGAGCCGCCGCGGGCTCAGAAACGGCCCCTCCAGGTGTACGCCGAGGGGGCGGGCCGCCCCCTCCGGGTGCGGGCCCTCGACCACCTCGCGCAGGACGCGGAGCGCGTGCTCGGTCCGCGCCGGAGGGGCGGTGATCAGCGTCGGCAGCCACGACGTCACGCCGTGGACCGGGAGGGAACGAGCGAGCTCGCGCAGCCCGTCGGCGTCGGCGTCCAACACGTCCACCCCGGCGAACCCGTTGACCTGGAGGTCGACGAACCCGGGTGCGGCGACCCGCTCGCCGGCGGCCGGGGGCAGGCCGACCCGGGCGACGACGTCGTCGGTCACCTCGACGTCACCGGGCAGCAGCCGGCCGTCGACCAGGGCGGATGCGACACCGAGCAGTCGGGTGGTCATCGCACCGCTCTCTCGGTCAGGGACGTCGGCCGAGCATGACCATCTGACCACCGGAGTTGCGGGCCGACACGTCGACGAACCCGGCCCCCTCGAACAGGGTGGTGGCCTCCTCGACGCTGATCGGGCCGCCACCGGTCAGGTGGGCACCGTGCGCGTGCACGGCCTTCTGGAACGCGTCCGCCTCCTCGGGAGAGGCCATCACGGGCGACACGACCCAGCGGTCGGGGCGCAGCGCACGGAAGACGGCCGAGAGCCCCCGCTCCAGGTCCCGGCGCGGGATGAACGCCTGCGGCAGCCAGGCCAGGTCGAACGCCGCCACGTCGAAGAGGTCCGCGACCGACTGGAGCCGCAGCTCGACCCGGTCGGCGAAACCGGCGTCCTGCAGGTCGTCCCGGGCCAGGGCCAGCACCGGAGCGAGGACGTCGAGTCCGACCGCCGTCACGCCCGGGAACATCTCGCAGATCTTGCCGGCCACCGCCCCGATGCCGACGCCGACGTCGAGGAAGCACGCCGTGCCGTCGAGGAAGGCCTCGTAGGCCGCCGGCATGTTCGGCAGCATCCCCTCGCCGACCGCCATCGCCGCGCTGGCACTCGACCGGCCCTGCGCGATCACGATGTCCAGGTCGTCGGCGGTCCAGCCCGCGGTGCCGCCCTCGGCGTGCCGGAGCGCTTGGCGCAGGTAGGACAGCAGCCCCCCGGCGAGCGAGGCCGGGTCGAAGTACCACGGGTGGGACTCGATCGGCTCGAGCGTGTCGTCGCCGTTGCGGCGCAGCACCTGCGCGGCGACCAGGAGATCGGCGTCGTTGAGGTCGAGCTCGTCCTCGAGCGGCTTGCCCGCGAGCATCCGCGCCCAGCCGCCCTGGCTGGCGAGCCGGGCGATGGCACTGACCACCATCGGGTGCTCGCTCGACTCGATCATCGACAGCTCTGCCATCGTTCCCTACCTCCGTCAGACCTACCGTCCTTGACGCCTTATGCCCAGACCTGGCCCGGTCCAAGCCTGCCCGGCGGGTGGGGCCTGCTCAGCCGGCCCGCTGGTCCTCGAGACCCACGGAGCTGAACGTGCGGCGGTACTGCTGCGGGCTCACGGCCCGGACCTTGGTGAAGTGGTGGCGGAGCATGGCGGCGGTGCCGAAGCCCACCTCGCCGGCGATCCAGTCCACGGAGCGGTCGGTGGTCTCCAGCAGCTCCTCGGCGCGGAGCACCCGCTGGCTGGTGATCCAGGCGTGCGGGGTGGTCCCGGTCTCGGCTCGGAAGCGGCGGGCGAACGTTCGCGGCGACATGCTCGAAGCCCGGGCCAGCGACTCGACGGTGTGCTGCTCGCCCAGCCGGGTGGTGATCGACAGCAGCAGCGGCCCCAGGGTCTCCACGTCGCAGTCCGGGACCGGGGTGCGGATGAACTGCGCCTGGCCGCCCTCCCGCTGCGGGGGCACGACCATCCGCCGGGCCACGGTGCTGGCGGCGGCGGAGCCGAACTCCTGGCGCCACAGGTGCAGGCAGGCGTCGATGCCGGCGGCGGTCCCGGCGCTCGTGAGCACCCGGTCGTCGTCCACGTACAGCACCTCGGGCACGACCCGGGCCAGCGGGAACCGCGCCGCCAGCTCGTCAGTGTGCCGCCAGTGCGTGGTGCAGGAGCGGCCGTCGAGCAGCCCGGCCCGGCCCAGGACGAAGGCCCCGGTGCACAGCGACATGATCCGCGCGCCGCGCTCGTAGCCGGCCCGGAGCGTCTCCAGCACGCAGTCCGGGACGTCACCACCCCCTCCGGCGGGCACCGCGATCAGGTCGGCCTCGTCGGCTCGGCCCAGGTCGTGCTGCACGGTGATCCCGAAGCCGGCGTCGGTCGACACCGGTCGGCCGCCGGGGGCGCACACGGCGAAATCAAGCACCGGGAGGCCCTCGTCGGAGCGGTCGCAGCCCCAGGCCTCGTGCAGCACCCCGAGCTCGAACGGGGCGACGCCGTCGAAGGCCAGCACGGCCACGTTGGTCAGCATCCCGTCAGCATGGCACAACATTGGCAGGAAATCGATGTAGGCTGTCTTTCCTGCCACTCGTGGCAGGATATGGATAAGAGCATGATTACTGCCATGAGCCGGTGACCACACCGACCGGAACACCTCCGAGAGGAACCCGTCATGAACCTGTTCGCCCTCCTCCTCGTCGCCGTCGTGGTGGCCGTCGCCGCGGCCTACGTCGCCGTCTACCTGACCCGCGTCGTCCGCGACGACGGTGCGCACAGCCCCCGCCGCTCGCCGCCGGCCAGCCACCACACCGACGCGTTCGACCCGCGGTCGCGCCTCGCCTGAGCCGCCGCCCGCCGTACGCAGAAGGGCCCGGTCACCATCGCTGGTGACCGGGGCCCTTCCGTGCGTCGTGCTACTTGTGGGTCAGCCGATCAGGCCTGGCCACCGGTGAGCTTCTCGCGGAGCGCCTGCAGGGCCTCGTCGGACGCGAGCGAGCCCGCGACCTCGGTGCTGCCCGCGCCGGCGTCGTCGCCGCCACCGTCGCTGGGGCTCGGCTGCTCCGAGGAGTACGACGTCGCCTCGCCGGCCTCGACCTCGGCCTTGGCCGCCTCGGCCTGCTGCTTGACGTGCGCCTCCCAGCGAGTGTGCGCCTTGGCGTACTGCTCTTCCCAGACGCCGCGCTGCTCGTCGAAGCCCTCGAGCCACTCACCCGTCTCGGGGTCGAAGCCCTCGGGGTAGATGTAGTTGCCCTGCTCGTCGTACGACGCGGTCATGCCGTAGAGCGTCGGGTCGAACTCCTCGCCCTCGGCGGCCGTGGCGGTCTCGTTGGCCTGCTTGAGGGACAGCGAGATCCGGCGACGCTCGAGGTCGATGTCGATGATCTTGACCATGACGTCGTCGTTGACCTGGACGACCTGCTCGGGGATCTCGACGTGACGCTCGGCGAGCTCGGAGATGTGCACCAAGCCCTCGATGCCCTCTTCGACGCGGACGAACGAACCGAACGGCACCAGCTTGGTGACCTTACCCGGGACGATCTGACCGATCTGGTGGGTACGGGCGAAGTGCTGCCAGGGGTCCTCCTGCGTCGCCTTCAGCGACAGGGAGACACGCTCGCGGTCCATGTCCACGTCGAGGACCTCGACGGTGACCTCGTCGCCCACGGCGACGACCTCGGACGGGTGGTCGATGTGCTTCCACGACAGCTCGGAGACGTGGACGAGACCGTCGACGCCGCCGAGGTCCACGAACGCACCGAAGTTGACGATCGAGGAGACGACACCCTTGCGGATCTGACCCTTCTGGAGCTGGGTCAGGAAGCCGTGGCGCACCTCGGACTGGGTCTGCTCGAGCCAGGCACGGCGCGACAGGACCACGTTGTTGCGGTTCTTGTCGAGCTCGATGATCTTGGCCTCGAGGACCTGGCC
>JBDSMW010000026.1:0-10593 GCA_039915665.1 Nocardioidaceae bacterium | reverse complement strand
CTAGGGACCGGAGCATCGGGGTCCGATCAGCCACCGGCGCGCTGGGTGTCGAGCCTGACGATCAGCTCCTCGACGCGCCGCCGGATCTGGTCGCGGATCGGACGAACCGCGTCGAGTTCCTTCCCGGCGGGGTCGTCGAGGACCCAGTCCTCGTAGTGCTTGCCCGGGTAGAAGGGGCAAGCGTCACCGCAGCCCATGGTGATCACGATGTCGGCGGTCCGCACCGTGGTGTCGGTCAGCAGCGAGGGCTCTCCGGCGTGGATGTCGATGCCGTCCTCGGCCATCGCTGCGACGGCGGCGGGGTTGACCGCGGTGGCCGGCCGGGTGCCGGCGGACAGGACCTCGACCCGGTCGCCCGCGAGGTGCCGGAGGTAGCCGTCGGCCATCTGGGAGCGGCCGGCGTTGTGGACGCAGACGAACAGGACGGTGGGCCGGTCGGTCATGCGGAAGCTCCTTCGACATCTGCCGGTTCGGGGTGGAGGAGTACGACGAGGCCGAGCCCGATCGCCCCGCCGAACACCTGCATGAGGACGAAGGCGGGCACGGAGGCCGGCGCGATGCCCGCGAAGGTGTCCGTGAGCGTGCGGGCCAGGGTGACGGCCGGGTTGGCGAAGCTGGTGGAGCTGGTGAACCAGTAGGCCGCGGTGATGTAGCCACCCACGGCGTACGCCACGGTGTCGCTCCGACCGCCCCGGATGCTGCCGAACACGATGACGACCAGGCCCGCCGTGGCGACCACCTCTGCGAGCAGCGTGCCGTGGTCGACACGGTGGTGACCGGAGAGGGAGACGGCGTCGAGGTCGAACATCAGGTTGGCGAGCACTGCGCCGACGACCCCGCCCGCGCCCTGGGCGATGATCGACAGGGCAGCGTGAGAAGTGGTCACCTGGCCGAGGACGCGCTCGATCACGGTGATGACCGGGTTGAAGCTGGCGGAGACGGGTTGCAGGGCGAGGATCAGGGCCACCAGGGCCGCACCGGTGATAATGCTGTTCTCGAGCAGCTGAAGGCCCACGTCGTCCGGTGACAGGCGCTGCGCCGCTATCCCGGAGCCGACGACGGCCATCACCAGGAACGCCGTACCGACCGCCTCGGCCGCCACCCGGCGAGTGGTGCTCACCCGGCGACGCCACCGATGAGGGCGGCCAGGTCGGTGAGAGCAGTGGGCCGGACGCGGTAGTACACCCAGACCCCGCGCTTGCTGCGGTCCAGTAGCCCTGACTCGTGCAGCACCTTGAGGTGGTGGCTGATCGTCGGCTGGGAGAGGTCGAAGGCGTCGTTGAGGTCGCACACGCACGCCTCACCGTCCTGGTGCGAGGCGACCAGCGACAGCAGCCGCATGCGCACTGGGTCCGCCAGTGCCTTGAGCAGCGGGGCGATCCGCTCGGCAGCGTCCGCGGAGAGGGGCTCCTTGGTCAGCGGCGCGCAGCAGGCGACCGTCTCGACCGCGGTCAGTCGTAGCAGGGACTTCGTCATGCGTCGATATTGACATTCGTCAATGTCCGACGCAAACTCGACTCGAACATAGACATCGATCTATCTCCTAGGAGTTCACCATGTCCCGCGTCCAGCTTGCCCTCAACGTCGACGACCTCGCGACCTCGATCGACTTCTACCGGCGGCTCTTCGCCACCGAGCCGGCCAAGGTGCGGGCCGGCTACGCGAACTTCGCGATCGCCGAGCCGCCGCTCAAGCTGGTGCTCATCGAGAACGCCGGCCACGGCGGCTCCCTGAACCATCTCGGCGTCGAGGTCGAGGACATCGACACCGTGGACGCGGTCCAGACGCGCTTGGCCGAGCAGGGGCTCGCCTCCGTCGACGAGCGCAACACCACCTGCTGCTACGCCAAGCAGGACAAGTTCTGGGTCTCCGGGACACCCGACGGCGAGGCGTGGGAGTTCTACACCGTCCTGGCCGACAGCCTCACGCCCAACGGCGAGACCGCTGCGGCCGTCTGCTGCAGTTAGCAGCCGGACGGTGCAGCGGGCCCGCCCGACGGGTCAGGCGTTCGCGGGGAACGGGACGCCGGTCGCGCTGTGGCAGCGGTAGCCGTGCGGGTTCTTCGCGAGGTACTGCTGGTGTACGTCCTCGGCGTAGTAGTACGTCGGCGACGGCTTGATCTCGGTCGTGATCGCGCCGTACCCGCGCTGCATGATCAGGGGCTCGTAGGCCGCGCGCAGCCGCCTGGCCGTCTCGGCCTGCTCGTCGGTCAGCGTGTAGACCGCGGAGCGGTACTGCGTGCCGATGTCGTTGCCCTGGCGCATGCCCTGGGTCGGGTCGTGGAACTCGAAGAACGCCTTGACCAGGTCGGCGTAGGCCACCTTGGTCGGGTCGAAGACCACGCGGACGGCCTCCGTGTGTCCGGTCTGGCCCGAGCACACCTCTTCGTACGACGGGTGCGGGGTCGACCCGCCGGCGTACCCGGCAGACGTGGACCAGACGCCGGGGACCCGCCAGAAGATCTCCTCGGCGCCCCAGAAGCAGCCCAGCCCGAAGACGGCGACCTCGAAGCCCTCGGGGATGTTCTCGGCGTTCGTCACGACGGGCGTGTCCAGCACGACGTGGTGCTCGGCGAGCGTGAACCACTGCTCGGTGCGGCCCTTGAGGGCCTGGTCGGTCGTGGGCATCTCGAGCTTGCGGCGGTTGAACAGCACGGGCACTCCTCCGGGGTCGGTACAAGTCGTTCGCTGTGTACAACGCGCCGGACTGCCCGATCCTTCCCGGCGATAGGCTCCGGACCATGACTGAGCAAAGCCAGAAGGCCGGGTTCGAGACGCGTGCGATCCACGCCGGCTACGAGCCCGACGAGGCGACCGGAGCGGTGATCCCGCCCATCTACGCGACCAGCACCTACAAGCAGGACGGCGTCGGGGGGATGCGCGGCGGCTACGAGTACTCCCGGTCCGCGAACCCGACCCGCACCGCCCTCGAGGGCAACATCGCCGCGCTCGAGCAGGGGGAGCGCGGCTTCGCGTTCGCCAGCGGCCTGGCCGCCGAGCACACGCTGCTCCAGGCGCTCTGCGCGCCGGGCGACCACGTGGTCATCCCCGACGATGCGTACGGCGGCACCTACCGGCTGTTCTCCAAGGTCGAGCAGCCCTGGGGCCTCGCACACACCGCCGCCCCCGTGTCCGACGTCGACGCGATGCGGGCCGCGATCCGTCCCGGCGAGACCAAGGTGGTCTGGGTCGAGACGCCCACCAACCCGCTGCTCAACATCGGCGACATCGAGGCGCTCGCGTCGGTCGCGCACGACGCCGGCGCGCTGCTGGTGGTCGACAACACCTTCGCCTCGCCGTACCTCCAGCAGCCGCTCACCCTCGGCGCCGACGTCGTCGTGCACTCGACCACGAAGTACTGCGGCGGGCACTCCGACGTCGTCGGCGGCGCCCTCGTGGTCCGCGACCTCGACGTCGCCGAGAAGGTCGCCTTCCACCAGAACTCCATCGGCGCCGTCGCCGGCCCGTTCGACGCGTGGCTGACGCTGCGCGGCCTCAAGACGCTCGCCGTCCGGATGGACCGGCACTGCGCCAACGCCGAGCGCGTCGTGGAGTTCCTCATCGGCCACCCGCAGGTCGAGCAGGTCATCTACCCCGGACTCGAGGAGCACCCAGGGCACGCGGTCGCGTCCAAGCAGATGAAGAAGTACGGCGGCATCGTGTCGTTCCGCGTCAAGGGCGGCGAGCAGGCGGCGCTCGACGTGTGCGCCAGGGCCAAGGTCTTCACGCTGGCCGAGTCGCTCGGCGGCATCGAGTCGCTGATCGAGCACCCGGGCCGGATGACGCACGCCTCGGTCGCCGGCACCGAGCTCGAGGTGCCCTCCGACCTGATCCGGCTGTCCGTGGGGATCGAGACGGCCGAGGACCTGCTCGCCGACCTCGACGAGGCCCTCCACCCCTCCGCTGGTTGAGGTGCCCGAGTCGCTGCCCTCGCACCTGGACCAACGTCTGGTGGCGTGCGTGGACTTCGGGTCCACCTTCACCAAGGCCGCCCTGGTCGACGTGACCAACGGCGACCTGCTCGCGAGCGCCAGCCACCGGACCACGATCGACACCGACGTGCTCGACGGCTGGGACGCCTGCCTCGCTGCGCTGACCGAGACCGACCCCCGAGCCGCCGACGCCGAGGTGCTGGCCTGCTCGTCGGCCGGTGGGGGACTGCGGATCGCGGTCGTCGGCAACGAGGCCCTGGTCACCGCGGAGGCCGGCCGACGCGTCGCGCTCTCCAGCGGCGGCAGAGTCGTGCACGTCGCCAGCGGCGGACTGTCGCGCGACGGCCTCCGCGACCTGCGGGTCGACAAGCCCGACGTCGTGCTGCTGGTCGGTGGCACGGACGGCGGCAACGCCGAGGTGCTGCTCGCCTGTGCCGCCACCCTGGCCAAGGCCAGGTGGCGCGGTCCGGTCGTGGTCGCCGGCAACGCCGATGCGCAGCCCGAGGTCGCTGCGCTGTTCGACGCCGCCGGGACGCCGTACGTCCTGGCCGACAACGTCGTCCCGCAGATCGGCGTGCTCGCTCCCGGCTCGGCGCGTGCCGCGATCCGCGAGATGTTCCTGCGGCACGTGATCGGCGGCAAGCACCTGTCGAAGCGCGCGGACTTCGTCGCGATGGTCCGCGGCGCGACGCCCGACGTGGTGCTGACCGCGGTCGAGCTGCTCGCGTACGGGCTCGACGCCGAGCGGCCCGGGGCGGGTGACGTCGTCGTCGTCGACGTCGGCGGTGCCACCACCGACGTGCACTCCGTGGTCGAGGTGGACGCCGAGGACTCCGGCCTGGCCCGTGAGGTGGTCGCCACGGTCCCGGTCAGCCGCACGGTCGAGGGCGACCTCGGCATGCGCTGGAGCGCGGTCCCCACCGTCGAGGAGGGCGTCGCCGCCGGGTTGGTGGCGGACCCCGACCGGCTCCGCTCCGCCGCCCGGGTACGGCGCGAGGACCCCGCCTTCCTGCCGCAGGACGAGACCGGTCGCCGTGACGACGAGGCCATCGCCGCCGCGGCCGTCGGGGTCGCGCTGCGTCGGCACGCGGGACGGTCCCAGGTCGCCTTCTCCGACCAGGGTCGCGTCGTGGAGCGCAGCGGCAAGGACCTGCGCGAGGTCGACGTGCTCGTGGGCTCCGGCGGGGTGCTCCGCAACAACCCGCCCGACGTCGCCGCGCACGTGCTCGGAGCGGTCACCGGGGACGACGTACCAGGTGGCTGGCAGCTGCCCCGGGCCCCGCGGACCCTGGTCGACCACGACTACGTCCTCGCGCCCGCGGGCCTGCTCGCCGAGACCTACCCGCTCGCCGCGCACGCCCTGCTCGCCCGCCTGCGCTGAGCCGTAGGCGCTTCCGCATAGCCTGAGGCCATGGGAGTAGGGAGCAGGGTGACGTCGGGCATGTCCCGGCTCAAGCGCACCCAGCAGCGCAAGTCGGACGAGCGGTTCGCCGAGCGGTTCGCGCAGCAGTGGTCGACGATGCGCGCGGAGCGGCGGGCCGACGAGCCCGTGGGCATCAAGCCGGGGGAGTCGAACTACGACCGCGGCCGCGTGCCCTACGGCGTCGACCTCGCCGCCGCTTGGAGCTGGCGGCTGCTCGTCATCGCCATCGCCGGCTACGTCGTGACGCTGGGCATCGCGAAGTTCTCGGTCGTGGTGCTGCCCTTGGTGGTCTCCCTGCTGTTGTCCGCGCTGGTCGTGCCGCTGGTCCAGCTGCTCGTGCGGCTGAGGATCCCGCGGGGCATTGCGTCCCTGCTGGTGGTGCTCGGAACCATCGCCCTCGTGGCGCTGCTGCTGACCTTCGCCGGCCAGCAGATCGCCAACGGGGCCAACGACCTCTCCAAGCAGGTGGTGACCGGCCTGGAGCAGATCCGGGACTGGCTTCGGACCGGACCGCTGCACGCGAGCGACAGCCAGATCAACGGCTACCTCAAGTCGGCGCAGGAGGCCGTGACCTCCTCCAACACCAAGATCGTCAGCCGGGTCACCGAGGTCGGCACGGCCCTGACCCACATCGTCGCGGGGTTCTTCATCATCTTGTTCGCGACCTACTTCTTCCTCGCTGACGGCAACCGCATCTGGTCCTGGGTCGTCCGGATCTTCCCCCGCGCGTCGCGGGAGCGCGTCGACTCCTCCGGGCGGATCGCCTGGACCTCGCTGACCGCCTTCGTCCGGGCCACCGTGCTGGTGGCCTTCACCGACGCGCTCGGCGTGATGATCGTGGCCGCCGTCCTCGGGGTGCCGTTCGTCTTCGCGATCGGCGTGCTGGTCTTCATCGGCGCCTTCATCCCGATGATCGGAGCGCTGCTGTCCGGGTCCGTCGCGGTGCTGGTCGCCCTGGTGGCCGAAGGCCCGGTCGTGGCCCTGATCATGCTGGGCGGGGTGGTCGCGGTGCAGCAGCTCGAGGCGCACGTCCTGCAACCGTTCCTGCTCGGCCGGCTCGTCTCTGTCCATCCGCTCGGCGTGATCATCGCGATCGCCGGTGGCGTGCTCGTGGCCGGAATCCCTGGCGCCCTGGTCGCCGTACCCCTCGTCGCCGCGGTCAACGCCGTGGTCCTGCACCTGGCCGACACCTCCCGCACGCAGCGCGAGGCGGAGGAGCAACCGCTCGGAGACACCTGAGCCCGGCCCCCACCAGGGGACCGGGCTCTCGTGCTGGCCGTGCTCGTGGGTCAGTGGCTGGCGACGACCGCGGCCTCGGGCGCGTCCGTCCCCGCGGTCGGGGCGTCCCGGGTCGCGAGCGGCTTCTCCTTGAGGAAGAAGGACACCGCGAGCGCGATGGCCACGAGGGGTACGGCGGACAGGAAGACGTCGTGCAGCGAGGCGCTGAACGCACCCGTGATCAGGCTGTGCAGCGGCTCGGGCAAGGCCTTGATGGCCTGCACGTTGTTGGCGATGTCACCGACCTTGCCGTTGGCCGATCCGGCCGGAGCGCTCTGCATCGCGTCGGCGATGTGCACCGCGAGCCGTGAGGACAGGATCGCCCCGAACAAGGCGGTGCCGAACGAGCCGCCCATCTGCCGGAAGAACGTGACCGAGCTGGTGGCGACCCCGATGTCGCTGCGGTCGACCGAGTTCTGCACGACCGTGATGAGGATCTGCATGGTGAAGCCGAGACCGGCGCCGAGGACGTACATCGACAGCCCCGCGTACCAGTACGGTGAGCTCGCGGTCAGCTGCGACAGCATCAGCAGCGCCACGATCACGGTGGCGGCGCCGATGATCGGGAACATCTTGTAGCGGCCGTTGCGGCTCATCAGGTTGCCCGCCGCGATCGACGTGGAGAAGATGCCCACGACCATCGGCAGCATGGCCAGCCCCGAACGGGTCGGGCTCATCCCGTCGACCACCTGCAGGTAGACCGGGATGAAGATCATCGATCCGAACATCGCGATGCCGATGAGGAAGCCGAACAGGTTCGCGATGGAGAAGATCGAGTTGCCGAAGAGCCGCATCGGGATGATCGGCTCCGTGGCGCGGCGCTCGACGAGCACGAACGCGACGGCCAGCGCGGCGCCGGCGGCGAGCAGGCCGATGCCCGTGCCCGAGCCCCAGCCCAGGTCCGGACCGGCCCAGGCGGTGTAGAGCAGGAACGACGACACCGAGCCGACGACGAGGGCGGCGCCCAGGTAGTCGATGGAGTGGTCACGCCGCACGTGCGGCATCTTCAGGGCGGCCGAGGTGATGACGAGCGCGACCAGGCCGATCGGCACGTTCATGTAGAAGATCCACTGCCAGCCGGGGCCGTCGGCGAAGAAGCCGCCGAGGACCGGGCCGAGCACGGACGACGTACCGAACACCGCGGCGAAGTAGCCCTGGTAGCGACCGCGCTCGCGCGGCGGGATGATGTCGCCGATCACGGCGAGGGCCAGCGACATCAGGCCACCGCCACCGAGGCCCTGGACCGCGCGGAACGCGATGAGCTGGTCGATGTTCTGCGAGAACCCGGCCAGCAGCGAGCCGGCCACGAAGGTGACGATCGCGATCTGGAAGAGCAGCCGCCGACCGTAGAGGTCGGAGATCTTGCCCCACAGCGGCGTGGATGCGGTGGCGGTCAACATGTACGCCGTGACCACCCAGGAGAGCTTGTCGAGCCCGCCGAGCTCGGAGGTGATCCGCGGCAGGGCGGTGCCGACGATGCTCTGGTCCAGGGCGGCCAGGAACATGCCGGTCATCAGACCGCCCATGACCACGAGGATCTGCCTGTGGCTGAGGTAGCCGTTGGAGTCGGGGGTCATGCGGAGGTCTCCTGTGCTTCGGGTGCGGGGGTGTCGGACTGGACCATCAAGCTCTCGACCAGTCGGTGGAGCAGGGTGCGGAGGGTCTCGCGCTCCTCGGGGGACCAGCCGTCGAGCGCGGTGGCCACGACGTGCCGGCGGGTCTCGAAGGCCTCGGAGAGGCAGGTGCTGCCGTGCGCGGAGACGGCGACGCGGCTGGCGCGCCCGTCGTCGGGGTCCTCGGTGCGCTCGAGCAGGCCCTTGTCCTCGAGCTGCCGGGCGTGCCGGCTGACGGTCGAGGCGTCGAGTCCGAGGACCTGGGCGAGCGCGGACAGCCGCATCGGACCCTGGTGGGTCAACAGCTTGAGGATCGGGAACGCGGAGTAGTCGATCGCGTCCCCGGGCTGGCGCTGCCGCATGCGGCGGCCCAGCGCCATCATCAGGCTCATCAAGGCGTCCTCGGCCGTCTCCGGCGCGGGGATCGGCTCGGTGAGCACGAACGGAGAAGATTGCATGCCGCAAGCATACAACTCTTTGCGTGCGTCATGCATGTTTTTCGAACGTGGCGCCGATCACCTGGTCCCCGCTGCGGCGGGAGGTCCTAGGGTGGGCCCATGACGGACCCCGCTGCCGGCAACGACGCCGTGCGCATCCCGACCCTGGCGGACATCGAGGAGGCGCGTGAAGCACTGCGCGGTGTCTCCATCTACACCCCGATGGAGGAGTCCCGCTGGCTCTCGGAGCTGGCGGGCGGACCGGTGCTGATCAAGGCCGAGAACCTGCAGCGCACCGGGTCGTTCAAGATCCGTGGCGCCTACCTGCGGATGTCCCGGCTCTCCGAGGGGGAGAAGGCCGCCGGCGTCGTTGCGGCCAGCGCCGGCAACCACGCCCAGGGCGTAGCGCTCGCCGCGCAGATGCTCGGCCTGCACTCGACGGTCTTCATGCCCGAGGGCGCGCCGATCCCCAAGGAGAAGGCGACCCGGGCGTACGGCGCCGACGTGGTCTTCCACGGCCGGTACCTCGAGGACGCGCTGGGCGCGGCGATGGCCTTCGCCGAGAAGACCGGCGCGGTGCTGATCCACCCCTTCGACCACGCCGACATCGTCGCCGGCCAGGCCAGCTGTGGGCTGGAGATCCTCGAGCAGGCACCCGACGTGCAGACGGTGCTGGTGCCGACCGGTGGCGGCGGACTGCTCGCCGGGATCGCGCTGGCGATCAAGCTCCACAACCCCCAGGTGAGGATGATCGGTGTGCAGGCCGAGGGCGCCGCGGCGTTCCCCGGCTCGCTCGCCCAGGGCTCGCCGGTCCCGCTGGAGTCGATGCACACGATGGCCGACGGGATCGCCGTCGGCCTCCCCGGCGACATCACCTTCGCGGTCGTGCAGCACCACGTCGACGAGATCGTCACCGTCTCGGAGGAGTCGCTCTCGCGCGCCCTGGTGTCACTGCTGGAGCGGGCGAAGATGGTCGTGGAGCCGGCCGGCGCGGCCGCGGTCGCGGCGCTGCTCGACGAGCCGACCCGGTTCGGAACCCCGCTGGTGGCGGTGCTCTCCGGTGGCAACATCGACCCGCTGCTGCTCGGGAAGGTGATCCGGCACGGCATGGCCGCGGCCGGCCGTTACCTCTACCTCCGGGTCTCGATCCCCGATCGGCCCGGCGGCCTGGCCCGGCTGCTCACCGAGCTCGGCGAGGCCGGCGCCAACATCCTCGAGGTCAGCCACGAGCGGATCTCGGCCAGCCTCGCCGTCGATGAGGTGGAGGTGCGGCTCCAGATGGAGACCCGTGGCGAGCCGCACGCCGAGCAGGTCGTCGCGCGGCTGCGCCAGTGCGGCTACCGCGTCACCGAGTGACGGGGTCCGACGTCACTCCGAGAACGGGACGGCGTCGACGATCTCGAGCTTGAGGGTCGTGCCGTTGGGGGCCTCGAAGTCGACCGTCGAGCCCTTGGTGGCGCCGAGGAGGGCGGCACCGAGCGGCGACTGCGGCGAGAAGACCTCGATGTCGTGGTCGTCGTCCACCTCGCGGGCGCCGAGCAGGAACACCTCGTCCGTGTCGTCGCCGGCGTAGCGGTAGGTCACCACCTTGCCCGGCGAGACGATGCCGTCGTCGGCGGACTCCTCGGTCGACACGTGGCTCAGCATCTCGTCGAGCTGGAGGATCCGGGCCTCCATCTTGCCCTGCTCGTCCTTGGCGGCGTGGTAGCCGCCGTTCTCCTTGAGGTCACCCTCGTCGCGAGCGGCGCTGATCCGATCGATGATTTCCTGGCGCCGGGGACCCTTGAGGTCCGCGATCTCGGCGGTCAGCCGGTCCAGTGTCTTGTGGGTCAGCCAGACCTGGGTCGGCTGGGCAGGCTGCGTCATGGGTGTCTCAACTCCTGAGCAAAAGGAAAACCCGCCGGGGCGCCT
>JBDSMW010000016.1:0-37793 GCA_039915665.1 Nocardioidaceae bacterium | reverse complement strand
CGGCCCTCCCCCAGTCCCGTCCACAGGGCCGGGTGGCGGTGCCGCAGGTCCAACGCGTCGCGCATCAGGTTCTCCGCCGACCCACACCCGGTCCCCGTCAGGACCGCGAGCTCGGCGCAGGCGAACTCCGCCACTAGCGGGGTGCCGTCACCGCCGAGCCGGACCGCCCGCTCCATCCCCACCAGCACCGAACCGGTCTCGGGGACGGTGTGCTCGTCGTGCAGGTCCGCCCAGTGCGCCGCCAGCACCAGCTCCCGCCACTGCGCCTCCCGCAGATCGACCTGCGTCCCGGTGATCGCCTCGCACGCGCCAGCGGCGTCCAGATCAGCGCTCCACGACGTGTCGAACATGTGTTCGACTCTACCTGCCACCGCCGACACTTTCGAGAGCGTTTCCCCCTGTCCACAAGGGCAATCAGGCAGCGCGAGCCGTTCGTCGTACCGCTGTGTCGGCGTCGCTGGGCAGCGGGATCCGCACGTCCCAGGCGTGTGCGCCCGGGTCGAGAACCCAGAGGCGGGCCGCGGTGAGGCGCAGGATCTGGAACGCGCCGGCGATCAGCACCGCCGCCAAGGGGAGCTCGACCAGGAACGCGGAGGCCACGGACCAGGCCTGGTCGTCGCCGTGCGCCGTCATCACGTCGAACCACGCGTCGCAGACCAGCAGCGTCCCGGTGGCGAACGCGGTGAGGACGACGAGCTGGCGTCGGAGGTAGCCCAGGACCGCGGTAGCGACCATCATCGCGAGCAGGAGCACGTCGAAGCCGACCCAGGTGACGTCCCAGTTGTGCGCGACGTAGCGAGGCGGCAGCGTGACGGCTAGGTAGACGATCCAGGGCACCAGCACCGCGGCACTGCCCACGAGCAGCAGGATGCGCAGCTCCCGGATGCGGCGCAGCCATCGTCGCGACGGCCCCACCTCGTCTAGAGGTCGGGCGAGCCGCTTGATCAGGTCCCGTCGCTCGGTCGGCGACATCGTCGCGATCTGCTCGTCACTCAGCACGCTCCCAGTGTCCCCCGCCGGACCTGAGAGACTCGCCCGGTGAGCGACGCACCGCACTGGACCGAGCCGGGCGCCTACCCGGTGGCCGAAGGCATCCACCGGATCCCGCTACCGCTGCCGATGGACGGGCTGCGTGCCGTGAACGTCTACGCGATCGAGTCCGAGGACGGCTTGACCCTGGTCGACGGCGGGTGGGCGATCGACGAGTCGCGGCGCCACCTCGAGGAAGCGCTGGGCTCCATCGGTCACCGGACCTCCGACATCACCCGCTTCCTCGTCACGCACATGCACCGCGACCACTACACGCAGGCGCTGACGATCCGTCGCGAGTTCGGCTGACCGTCGGCACGCGCACCCTCGACGCAGTCTCGACCCCGGGGCACACGCAGGGCCACCACGTGTTCGCCGACCTCGCCTCGGGGCTGCTGTTCGCCGGCGACCACGTGCTGCCGACCATCACGCCGTCCATCGGCTTCGAGCCGGCCCAGGCCGACCAGCCCCTCGGCGACTTCCTGGCCTCCCTGGCCAAGGTGCGGGCGATGCCCGACCTACGGCTGCTGCCGGCACACGGCGTGGTCACGGACTCCACGCACGCCCGCATCGACGAGCTCGTCGCGCACCACGACGAACGCCTCGCGCTCTGCCTCGCCTCGGTGGTCACTGGCCGCCGCACGGCGTACGACGTCGCGGTCGACCTGCCCTGGACCCGGCACGCGCGGCGGATGGACGACCTCGACGTGTTCAACGCGGCGCTCGCGTCGATGGAGACGATGGCGCACCTCGACCTGCTCGCCGCCCGCGGGGAGATAACCCGCAGCCAGGACGAAGGGGTCAACGTCTACGGCGTCGCGGAGACGCGCACGTCGCAGGGCGGGTCCTCCAGGTAGGCCAGCTGGCCGTGCGTCTCCAGCACGACCGGCCCCTTGTCCCGGAAGGCGGTGAGGCCGTCGAGGGTGCTGCCGTCGGAGACGGCGAGCAGGGTGAGCTCGCACTCGTCCACCCGGGCGTCGTAGGTCGGGGTGATGGTCACCTTTCCGTTGGTCCGGAAGGCGTTGGTGTCGCCCTCGTAGCCCTGGGCCTCGAGAGGCAGGTCCTCGGTCCCGGCTCCGGAGCGGTAGAACACCCGGCAGTCGACGTCGCTCGCGCGCCAGCGGAACCGCCCGCTCTCGTGGACCTGGCGTGCCTGCGTGCCGTAGGTGTCGACGGTCTCGACGTGCTGGGAGTCCAGGTTCGTCAGGGTCACCGTGCAGCCGCCGAGGTCGCTAGACCCGCTGATGTCGTCGCGGACGACCAGCCGCCACGGTGCGGACGCGGTGATCTCCTCGGAGACCGGGGTCCCGCGCGAGGTGGAACCGTCGCCGTCGCGCGAGAGCAGCACGACCGTGACGACGGCCGCGACGACGAGGGCGACGGCCGCCGCGGCGTACACCATTCGACGTCGTGGCCTTGCCGGGACGGCTGCGGGCTCCGGTGTCACAGGAGGCGATGGCCGAGGCGCGGGGAGGTCGGGCGGCCCCGAGGGGCTGCGGCCCAACGGGTTGCGGGCCAGCACGATGGAGCCCTCGGCGCCGTACAGCCACCGCTGCGGCGTCTGCTGCGCGCCGGACTGCCGGACGCGCTCGAAGGCGAACGCGTAGGCGTCGTCGACGGAGATGTAGCCGTCGCCGTCCCCGTCAGCCGCGCCGGTGCGGATTCCGTCGACGATCGCGCTGGTGAACACGGACCCGTCGGTGGCCTGCCGGGGCTCGCCCTCGAAGGAGTACTCCGTCGCGCGAGAGGCGGTCAGCACCACCCGCCCGCGGCCGCTGCCGAGCAGCCGTTCGCCGAGGCCGAGATCGGTGTCGCCCTTGGTGCCCTGGGCGAAGGCGCCGCTGAAGCAGCAGTCCAGGATCACCACCTGCCGCCGCGCACGGCAGTCCTCGAGCTGGTCGAGAAGCCAGTGGCTCTCGACACCGGACGCGGCCAGCCGATTCTTGATCGTGTCGCGGGCTGCGAAGTACAGCCGACGGCGGAGGTCCACAAGACCGTGGCAGGAGAGGTAGACCAGCAGCACGTCGTCGGGCCGACGGTCGGTGAGGAACTCCTCGATGGCGAGCCGGATCCGCTGGGCCGGCTCGTCCATCACGGACGTGACGTCGAAGCCTCCGACGTCCGGGTCCTGGAGCAGATCGCGCAACGACGTCGCGTCGTCGGCGGGCGACCTCAGCTCGCGCAGGGCCGGGTCGTCGTACTCCGAGACCGCGACGACCAGAGCCAGCCGGCGACCGCCGGAGGCCTGCTGCGCCGTCCCTTTCGCTGCCATGACACCCACGTCCCTCCCTTCCAGGTATACGACGACGAGGACGCGGGCGCCACCGAGATGTTGACGACCTCGGGGCGGTGTGGTCACGCTGAGGTATGGCGACGGAGCTGCTGATCGAGATCTTCGAGCCGGACGCGGACGACGAGACGGTCGACGAGCTCACCCGCGACCTGCGCTCGGGTCTGCTCGAGCTCGACGTCGACTCGGTCTCCCCAGTCCCGGCCGGACCCGCCCCGGACGGCAGCAAGGGGCTGGACATGGCGGCCGTCGGTGCCCTCCTGGTGCAGGTCAAGGGGTCGGCCCAGGTGGTCGCGGCCGTGGTCGGCCTGGTGCGTTCGTGGCTCCAGCGCGGCCGGTCGCAGACGCGCACGCTCAAGGTCACCGTCGAAGGGCGCACGCTCGAGCTGTCCGCGGCGACGGACGAGCAGCAGCAGCGGATCGTGGACGAGTTCGTGCGGTCGATCGCCGGCTAGGGCCGGCGCATCGGGGTGTGCGGAATGCCGTCCTCGACGAAGGGCTCGCCGTCCTGCACGTAGCCGAACCCGGCGTACCAGCCGGCCAGCGGTGTCTGCGCGTCGAGGACCGAGGCCCGGGTGCCGACGACGTCGAGAGCGGCGCGCATCAGCACGCCGGACAGGCCCGCGCCGCGGTGCGACCGAACCACGAGCACCCGGCCGATCCTCGCGTGGGCACCGTCGTCGAGCACCCGGAGGTAGCCCACCGGCCCGCCGTCCGCCTCCGTCCACACGTGGCGGGTGCCCGGCTCGAGATCGCGCCCGTCGAGCTCCTGGTAGGCGCACTCCTGCTCCACCACGAACACCGACTCGCGCAGCGCCCAGAGGAGGTACGCCGTGCGGGCGTCCAGCTCCGCGAAGGCGGCCACGCGGACGTCGTACGCACTCACGGGGCCACGCTATGTCACAGGTTCCGACCGGCCGGTGTCTCCACGCCCAGACCGGGGCGCCCGCCCTCCCGAGAGACCAGCGCCGCGCCGCCGCCGGCGTCCCGCTGCGCGAGCCGACGCCGACCGTGCTGGTGGCCATCGAAGAAGAGCGCTCGCGGATGAACAGCGCTTCGGGCCTGAGCAGCCAGGGGTTCGCCCACCGGTGCGAGCTGCCCCGATGACCGACGCGTCCCTCGAGCACCGCGGCCTGCTGTTCACCGGCGCCTACCTGGTCCGCCTGGTCACCCGGCAGGTCCTGAACCGGATGCGGACGGTCAAGCGCCGTCGCGAGGCATACGTCGGGCCGTGGTGGGGTGATCTCGGCGGCGCGCTCGACTCGATCGTGTCCGTCGAGGTCCGTGACGGTCTCGTGCGCGAGATCTTCTTCGTGCGCAACCCCGACACGCTCGGTCACCTCGACGAGGCGGTCGGGCTCACGCGGACGTGACGGTCCTCCGGTCGCTGACCGCGTGGGCGGTGAAGTGCACGCGCATGTCGCCGGTCCGCGACGTCGGGCGGACCAGCTCGAAGCCGCCGGTGACGACCAGCGCCCAGGTGTCCAGGGGCACCGGCTGTCCGAGCACGGGCACACCGAGCTGCGGGTAGATGGCCAGAGCGGCGTCGGCGCAGGCCTCGTGCGACGGCGGGAAGTGGAAGGCGTTCGCCTCCGCCTCATCGGGGGAGCCGACGAACGTCACGCCCCACGACAGGGACTCACCGCACAGCCCGCAGATCCGGCTGAGCGCGCACTGGAGCACCAGCTTCTTGACCGGCGGGCCGAGTTCGTCGCCGCACGCGAACGGCACCGGGATGTCGTACGCCGAGTCCCGGGGCCGTTCCGCGAGCGGGTGGGGCAGCACCGTCATGCCGACCGGAGCTTCGACCACGCCCCGGTCTCGAGCCGACGGGTCGGGCGCTCGGCGTCCGTCAGCCGCCGGCCGCGCCCGATGGGGCTCGGAGGCGTGGGTGAGTCGTCGGAGGTCATCCCGTTGGGCAGTGCGAGCTTGTGGATCGTGCGCAGCACCTGGCCGAACTGGTGGTGCAGCGGCCCTGTCGTGTAAGGGATCCCGTAGCGCTGGCAGATGTCCTGGACCTTGACGCTGATCTCCGCGTAGCGGTTGCTCGGCAGGTCGGGGAACAGGTGGTGCTCGATCTGGAAGCCGAGGTTGCCCGCCATCACGTGCAGCAGCGGGCCACCCTCGGAGTTGGCGGAGCCGAGCATCTGACGGAGGTACCACTCCGGGCGGGTCTCGTCCTCGATCTCCTCCTCGGTGAAGTGCATCGCGCCGTCGGGAAAGTGCCCGCAGAAGATGATCATGTAGGACCACACGTTGCGCATCAGGTTCGCGGTGGCGTTGGCCTTCATCGTGGTGACGGCGTTCGGGCCGGCCAGCAGCGGGTAGACGACGTAGTCCTTGGCGAACTGGCGGCGGATCTTCTTGCCGATCGACCTGAGCTGCCGCTTCATCTCCTTGGGGTCCTTGCGGCCCTTGCGGATCGCCTCGAGGTCCAGGTCGTGCAGCGCGACGCCCCACTGGAACAGGAGCGCGAGTGCGGCGTTGTAGACGGGCTGGCCGAGGTTGACCGGGTGCCAATTCTGCTCGCGGGCCATCCGCAGCACGCCGTACCCGATGTCGTTGTCGTGGCCGAGCACGTTGGTGAACTGGTGGTGCACGTAGTTGTGCGAGTGCTTCCACTGCTCGGCGGGCTGTGCGGTGTCCCACTCCCAGTTGCTGGAGTGGATCTCCGGGTCGTTCATCCAGTCCCACTGGCCGTGCATGACGTTGTGGCCGATCTCCATGTTCTCCAGGATCTTGGCGACCCCGAGCATGGCGGTGCCGGCGACGAACGCGGGCTTGTACCTGCTCGCGAAGAGCGTCACGCGTCCGGCGGCCGCGAGGCGACGCTGGATCGTGATCATCCGGTTGATGTACGCCGCGTCGTCGGGGCCGCGCGACTCCTCGACGTCCGCACGGATGGCGTCGAGCTCGCGGCCGAGCTCCTCCACCTGCTCCGGGGAGAGGTGGGTGTACTCCTTGACGTCCGAGATCGCCATGTGGCTGTCTCCTCTGCTGCTAGATGTTGAGGGTCACGTCGCCGCAGGCGGCGGTGACACAGGTTTGGACGGACTCGTTGGGCTCGGTGTGCTCGTCGCCGTTGCGCAGGTCCTTGATGCGACCCGAGGCGAGGGTGAGCGTGCAGGTGTGGCAGATGCCGATCCGGCAGCCGTAGGGCATCCCGACGCCCGCCTTCTCGCCGGCCTCGAGCAGCGTGGTCGCGCCGTCGACCTCGACCTGCTTGCCGGAGTTGGAGAAGGTGATGACGCCGCCCTCGGCGTCGCTGTCGCCGAGCTCGAGGGAGAACCGCTCGAGGTGCAGCTGGCCCTCGACGCCGGCCTCTTCCCAGAACCCCTCGCAGGCGTCGAGCATCGGCGCCGGTCCGCAGGCCCAGGTGCCGCGCTCGCGCCAGTCGGGGCAGGTCGTGTCGAGCTCCGTCAGGGCGAACATGCCCTGCCGGTCGGTGAACCGCTCGACCACGCGCAGCGACGGGTGCTTGTCGTGCAGCCGCCGCAGCTCGTCGCGGAAGATCATCCGGTCCTCGGTGGGGGAGGAGTAGACGACCAGGGCGTCGGGCATGGTGTCGCGCCGGTCGAGGGTGCGCAGCATCGACATCACCGGGGTGATGCCGCTGCCGGCGACCAGGAAGAGGGTCTTGGCCGGCGGCGGGTTCGGCAGCGTGAACTCGCCTGCCGGTGCCGCGAGCCGGACGATGGTGCCGGGCGCGAGCCCGCGGACGAGGTGGTCGGAGAGGAAGCCCTCCGGCATCGCCCGCACGGTGATCGTGATGGTGCCCTTGCCCTTGAGGGGCGCCGACGACAGCGAGTAGGACCGCCAGTGGTAGCGGCCGCCCATCTCGACGCCGATGCCGATGTACTGACCCGCCTCGTGGTCGAACGACCAGCCCCAGCCCGGACGGATCGTCAGCGTCGCCGCGTCCTCGGTCTCGGGCACGACCTCCTCGATGCGGCCGCGCAGCTCGCGCGAGGACCACAGCGGGTTGATCATCGACAGGTAGTCGTCGGGGTGCAGGGGCGTCGTGAGCCGGGTGGCCAGGTCGCGTACCCGTTGCCAGTCGAGCCGTGTCGCGGTGCGTTCCGCCATCCAGCGTGTCCCTTCCAGGGGTGGTCCGAAGGAGAAAATGTAACTCACAGTTACATTTTCTGGGAACCCCTCGTCTCGAAGGTTAAGCGCACGGTGGGAACTCCGCGCTGATCTACCCCGGCCGAACGTGGCCGACATCTCACTCCGTGGAGACACAGGCACGACGAGCTCGACCGCCAGGCCGACCTCTGCTGCCTGGCCTTCGACCCGGCGCGGGCCGCCGAGGTGCCGGTCTCGTCGTACGCCGCCGAGCACCACCCCGAGGTGCGCGTGGTCGAGGAGCGGTTCGTGCCGATCGAGCGGGCGGTGGGCACGTCGGTCGAGCGGTCCCCCGAGGCGGTCGCGTTCCTGCGCCCGCCTAAACCCTCCTCAGGTAGCCCAGCAGGTAGATCCGTGCGGGAGACTGCTGGCATGCGCTACAGACGACGCCGGTGAGGGCCGGATTCTCGGCGGCTCAGGAGCGCACGAAGCGCTGCACCCACACCGGGGCGACCAGGAACGCCTCGGCCCGCAGGGCGGCGACGCTGACCCGGGGCAGGTCGGCCGAGGACCGGAAGCAGACGAAGCGCGGCACCCACTCCGGGTGGTACTTCGCGTTCGCGCGGTACAACGACTCGATCTGCCAGAACCGCGACGCCCACAGCAGGATGGACCGCCAGACGCGCAGCACCGGGCCGGCGCCCAGCCGCTCGCCGCGGGCGAAGACACTGCGGAAGACCGCGAAGTTCAGCGACACCCGGCGCACGCCGAGGGCGGTGGTGTCGGCCATCAGGGCCGCGACCATGTGCTCGACGATGCCGTTCTCGGCGTCCCGGTCCCGCCGCATCAGGTCCAGCGACAGGCCGTCCGCGCCCCACGGCACCAAGTGCAGCAGGCCGCGGAGCACCCCGTCGCCGTCGCGGCACAGCGCTACCACCGCGCGGCCGTCGGCGCGCTGGCCGAAGCGACCCAGAGCCATCGAGAAGCCGCGCTCGACCTCGCCGTCGCGCCACCGGTCGGCGCGTTCGCGGACCATCGCCAGGCAGTCGTCGTCGAGGTTCTCGACCCGCTGGCAGGTGACGGTGAGGCCGGCGCGCTCGCAGCGGGAGACGGCCTGGCGCACACCCCGCATGCTGCGTCCCTCCAGGGAGAACTCCGAGCCGTGCAGGACGGCCTCGTCCCCGAGCTCGAGGGCGTCCATCCCCGCTCGGTGGAACGCCTCGGCGCCGCGTTCGCTGGCGGCCAGCACCGCCGGCACCCAGCCGAACGAGCGGGCCTCGGCCTGCCACTCGGCGATCGCGCCCGGCCAGGCCTCAGGGTCGCCGAGCGGGTCGCCGGCGGCCAGCGAGACGGTGCCGACGACGCGGTAGGTGATCGCCGCCTTGCCTGTCGGGGAGAACACCACCGAACGGTCGTTGCGCAGCGCGAAGTAGGACAGCGAGTCGATGCGGCCCCACGCGTCCAGCATGGTGCGGAGACGGGCGTCCTCCTCGGCGTCGAGCCCGTGCGGGCCGTCGGCCGGGGCCAGCGCCACCAGCGCCGCGACGAGGAGTACGGCGGCGCCGAGCACGACCAGCGCGATGGCGGCCCGGTCACTGTCGGGCCGGTTCACGAACTGCACCGGCCCGGTGATGCCGAAGAGGCCGAGGAACGCGTGCACGATCCGGGCGCCGGTCGACGTACCCGGCACCGGGCCGGCGGCGTCCAGCGTCAGCCACGTCCAGCCGAGCACGGTGGCGATCAGCGGGCCGACCACCAGCACGGTCAGCACGCGGGCCAGGGACCGTGGGTCCGGCTTCGCGGTGAAGTTGCTGCGTGCCCCGACGAGTAGCACGACCAACGCGACCGACAGCGACGCCTCCTCGACGTCGAGCCCCTTGACCAGGTGCAGGACCGCGGCGAGGGCGGCGAGCACCGTCGCGAGCAGCCAGGCGCGGAACTTGCCGCGGCGCAGCGCGCGCGACAGCACCACCAGCAGCAGACCGACGGCCGCGGCGCCGGTGGTCGCGGCCGCCGGGAAGGCGTCCGGGACCAGCTCGTAGATCACCGTCATCCGGCCGCGCAGCTCGGGCAGCATCGCGCTCAGCAGCGTGACGGCACCGACGAGACCGACGATGCGCGCCACCCAGAAGGGCGTCCGCACGGTCGCCCAGAGGTTGCGTCCCATCAGAGGAAGGCCTCCACCTGGCGCCACGCCCGGCGCGCCTCGGGGATCGGCAGCAGGGGGTAGACGTGGATGAGGCCCCGCTCCTCGACAGAGTTCACCGGCGACCCGGCCGCGCCGGCCCGCTCCGCGAGCAGCCGGACCTGGGGCAGCAGCAGGTCCCGCGTCCCGCACATCAACAAGGTGGGCGGCAGGCCGGACAGGTCGCCCGTGATCGGGCTGGCCGCCTCGTCCGGCGGGTCGCCGGCGCCCCACCAGGTGCCGTAGAGCCGGAGCTTGCTGAGCGTCAGCCACGGGTCGGCCGCCGCGGCCTCCTCGGTGCCGGGCGTCCGCCCGGTGAGGTCCACCCACGGCGCGAACGCGACCAGGTGCGTGGGTTGCGGACCGGACCGCCGGGCGACGAGCTGCGCGAGCCCGACGGCCAGCCCGCCGCCGGCCGAGTCGCCCATCAGCACGACGCCCTGGGCCGACTCCACCGCGAGGCGCTCGAAGAGGGCGACGAGCCGGGGCAGGGTGTCGGTCCAGGTGTGCGTCGGCGTGAGCGGGTAGTCCGGCAGCACGACCCGGACCCCGAGCCGGCGGGCCAGCCGCGCGGCGTACCTCCAGTGGCTCGGGTCGATCCCGCTGACGAACCCGCCGCCGTGCAGGTAGAGCACCGTGCGCACCGGCGACGCGCCCTGCGGCCGCAGCTCGAACAGCGGCAGGCCGTCGCTGTCGGTGCGGGTGACGTCGAAGGCGCGGGCGACGCGTCGCGGCGGCGACGGGTCGTAGGCCTGCTGCCCGGCGAGCACGTCACGACGGACCTGCTCGGGGTCGCGCACCTCGCTGCGTCGGCGGAGCACCGGGATCACTCGGGTGAGCAGCTGGTGCTGGGGACTGGGCACGCCCGGAGGCTACCGCGCACCGCGTGTAGGCTCGACGGCGAACGACAGGGGAGCGCCACGAGGCGCTGAGAGTGCGGATCGCCGCAGACCCTCGAACCTGATTCCGGTTAGCACCGGCGGAGGAAGTCGAGTCTCGACCGCACGTCCGCGGTTCCCTCCCAGAACGAACGGGAGACCATACACATGCACGCCAGGCGCGCACTGACCACAGCACCGTTGACCCTCTCGTTGGCCGTGTGCCTGGCCGCCACGGCGGCCTGCTCCGTCGGCGGGGGTACGACGGAGCAGGCGACCGGACCGGACGGCGCGACCAAGACCGTCGTCGTCGCGACGCACGACTCCTGGGCGATGTCGAAGAAGGTGCTCCGGCAGTTCACGGCGGAGACCGGCTACACGGTGAAGGTGGAGCCCAACGGCGACGCCGGCCAGCTCACCAACAAGCTGGTGCTGACCCAGGGGTCCCCGATCGCCGACATGGCCTACGGCATCGACAACACGTTCGCGTCGCGCGCGGTCGACGAGGGAGTGCTGGCCGACTACAGCCCGGCCGACCTGCCGGCGTCCGCGTCGTCGTACGCGTTGCCGGACACGGTCGAGGCCCAGCAGCTCACGCCGGTCGACTACGGCGACGTCTGCGTCAACGTGGACGACACCTGGTTCGCGAAGCACGGAGTGACCCCGCCGAAGACGCTGGACGACCTCACGAACCCTGCCTACAAGGGACTGTTCGTCACGCCCGGCGCGTCGAGCTCGTCGCCCGGACTCGCGTTCCTCCTCGCCACCGTCGCGAAGTACGGCGACGCCTGGCCGACGTACTGGAAGAAGCTGATGGCCAACGACACCTTGATCACGTCGGGCTGGTCAGACGCCTACGAGGTCGACTTCACCGCCGGTGGCGGCGGGGGCGACCGGCCGATCGTGCTGTCCTACGCCTCGTCGCCCCCGTTCACGATCCCCAAGGGCGCTTCGAGGCCGACCACCAGCGCACTGCTGGACACCTGCTTCCGCCAGGTGGAGTACGCCGGCCTGCTCAAGGGCGCGAAGAACCCGAAGGGGGCTCAGGCGTTCATCGACTTCATGGAGCAGAAGTCCTTCCAGGAGGCGCTGCCCGACAACATGTACGTCTTCCCCGTCGACCAGGACGCGGCCCTGCCCACCGACTGGGCGAAGTTCGCCAAGGTCGCGCCGAAGCCGTTCACCGTGCCCCCCGCCGACATCGCGAAGAACCGCGACACCTGGCTGCGGGAGTGGAGCGACGTCACCACCCGATGAGGCCGCGGACCCTCGTCGCCCTGGCCGCGCTGCCCCTCGTCGCGCTCGGCCTCTTCGTGGTGCTCCCGGTCGCGGGCATGGTCGGGCGCGGGTTCGCCCCGGACGGCGACCTCGACGTCGCCGGCGTCCTGGAGGTGCTGGGTCGGCCGCGGGTGCACCGGGTGCTGTGGTTCACGGTCTGGTCGGCCGGCCTCGCGACGATCGGCACCGTGCTGGCCGGGCTGCCGGTGGCCTTCGTTCTCTACCGGCTGCGCTTTCGCGGGCGGGAGCTGCTGCGGGCGTTCGTGCTGATGCCGTTCGTGATGCCCACCGTGGTGGTCGGCGTAGCCTTCCGCACCCTCCTGGTGCCGTCCGGACCACTGGGCGCGCTGCAGCTGGACGGCACACCGACGGCGATCATCGCGGCGATGGTGTTCTTCAACCTCGCGGTCGTCGTCCGCACCGTCGGCTCGCTCTGGGCTGGGCTCGACCGGCGTCGCGAGGAGGCGGCCGCCGCGCTCGGTGCCTCACCGCTCCAAGTGCTGCGCACGGTCACCCTGCCGGCCCTGACCCCAGGCATCGTGTCCGCAGCCAGCGTCGTCTTCCTCTTCTGTGCCACGTCGTTCGGGGTCGTGCTGACCTTGGGCGGGCTGCGGTACGCCACCGTCGAGACCGAGATCTACCTGCTCACCACCCAGCTCCTCGACCTGCAGGCCGCCGCTGCCCTGTCGCTGCTGCAGATCGTGGTCGTCGCCGCCCTCCTGTACGCCGCGCAGCGGACCCGCGCGAGTCGGGAGCAACCGCTCGACCGGGCGGCCGAGCGCGACGCGACCCGCCGGCCACGCCGCCGCGACCTCGTCGTCGTCGCGGTCACCGGGCTGGTGCTGGCCTTGGTGGCCGCCCCGCTGCTGACGCTCGTGCTCCGCTCGCTGCGGGTCGGCAGCACCTGGGGGCTCGGGCACTACCGCGACCTGTTCACCACCGGCGAGGGCGGCGCGCTGCTGGTGCCGGTGACCACGGCACTGGCGAACTCCTGGCGGGTGGCCGTCGACGCCACCCTGCTGGCCATGCTGCTCGGTGTCCTCGTCGCGGTCGTCGTCTCGCGCCGCCCGAAGGCCCGGGCCGAGCGGCGCGCGCTGTCGGTGCTCGACTCGGTGTTCATGCTGCCGCTCGGCGTCTCCGCGGTGACGATCGGCTTCGGGTTCCTGGTCACCCTGGACCGGCCGCCGCTGGACCTGCGGAGCTCGCCGGTGCTGGTGCCGATCGCGCAGGCCATGGTCGCGCTGCCGCTGGTGGTCCGGACCCTCGTCCCGGTGCTCCGCTCCGTCGAGCCCCGCCAGCGCCAGGCCGCCGCGTCGCTGGGCGCCTCGCCGGTGCGGGTCGCGCTGACCGTCGACCTGCCCGTCGTCTGGCGGCCGCTGCTCGCGGCCACCGGCTTCGCGTTCGCGGTGTCGCTCGGCGAGTTCGGTGCGACCAGCTTCCTGTCCCGCCCCGACCGGCCGACGCTGCCCGTCGTGATCTACCAGCTGGTGTCCCGGCCGGGCGAGACGAACTTCGGCATGGCGCTGGCCGCGTCGGTCGTGCTCGGGCTGGTCACGGTCGCCGTGATGGCCGCCGTCGAGCGCCTCCGCCTCGGGTCCGTGGGAGCGTTCTGAGGTGTTGACCGTCCGCGACCTCACCGTGCGCTTCGACGGACGCGACCGGCCGCCGGCCGTCGACGACGTCAGCCTCGACCTGCCCGCGGGCGAGGTGCTCGCCGTGCTCGGCCCGTCCGGCTGCGGCAAGTCGACCCTGCTCCGGGCGGTCGCCGGGCTCGAGTCCCTCGACGCCGGCTCCGTGGCGTACGACGGGCAGGACCTCGCCGCCGTACCCACGCACCGACGTGGGTTCGCCCTGATGTTCCAGGACGGCCAGTTGTTCCCGCACCAGAGCGTGGCCGGTAACGTCGGCTACCCGCTCCGGCTCCGGCGCCGGCCGCGCGCCGAGGTGGCCCGCCGGGTCGAGGAGCTGCTCGAGCTCGTCGGGCTGCCCGGTCTCGGTGAGCGCAGCACCACCCACCTGTCGGGCGGCGAGCGGCAGCGGGTCGCCCTGGCCCGGGCGCTGGCCGTGTCTCCGCGGCTGCTCCTGCTCGACGAGCCGCTGTCCGCCCTCGACCGCGGGCTGCGCGAGCGCCTCGCCCTCGACCTGCGAGACATCCTGGTCGCCGCCGGCACCACGGCCCTGCTCGTCACGCACGATCAGGAGGAGGCGTTCGCCGTCGCCGACCGGATGGCGCTGATGCGCGCCGGGCGGCTGGTGCAGGCGGGCACGATCGACGAGGTCTGGCGCACGCCCGCCGACGCCGAGGCCGCCCGGTTCCTGGGCTACGCCACCGTGCTCGAGGGCGACGCCGCGCAGCGGGTGCTCCGGGCCGGGGGCGCGACGCAGGGCACCGAGGGTCCGGTAGCGGTGCGCCGGTCGGCGCTGCGGCAGTCGCGCGACGGCAGGCTGCACGGCCGGGTCACCGCCGCGCGGATCACCCCGGAGACCGTCCGGCTCACCGTCGACGTCGACGGGATCGGCGAGCTGCCGGCGGTCGCCGACCTCCCCGGCACGGGCCGTCCCGCCGTGTCCGTGGGGGAGGACGTCACCCTCGTGGTGGACCTCACCCGCACCGCCCGTCTCGGCCGGTCTGGCCAGGTCGGCGGGAGCACCTAGAATGTCGCCTCGTGAACCGGCGCGCGTACGGACTCCTCGTCGGAGTCGCACTCATGATGGGTGCCGTCGCCGTCGTCGCAAGTCTCACCCTGGGTGAGGGCCTCAAGGACCCGGACGGTTCCCTGGGCCCGTCGTGGTTCCGGCTGCCGATGATGGTGCTCGGCGCCTTCGTCGTCGACGTCGTGCCCCGGTCCCTGTGGCGGGCCCGGCACCGGATGTCCTCGTTCCCGACGCACGCCCGCGGCATCATCGACGAGCACTGGACCCGCGAACGCATTCAGCTCGTGGTGATCGGGCTGGTCAGCTTCTACGTCACCTACGTCAGCTACCGGAACCTCAAGAACTTCCTGCCGCTCGTCTTCGGCCGCAAGACCCACGACCTGCAGCTGCACGCGATCGACAAGTTCCTGATGTTCGGTCACGAGCCGGCCGTGCTGCTGCACCAGCTGCTCGGGGAGACGGTCGCCGCTCACGTCCTGGGGTTCGTCTACCTGCTCTTCCTGCCGATCTCGCCGCTGTCGCTCGTGGTCTACCTGGTCTGGTCGCGCAACATCAGCTACGGCTACTGGTACGCCACCGCGCAGGGCCTGGCCTGGGCGATGGGCACGGTCAGCTACTACGTCCTCCCCACGCTCGGCCCGAACTTCGCGTTCCCGTTCATCTACGCCGACCTGGACCCCACCGGGGTGTCGTCGCTGCAGAACTCGCTGTACTACGGACGCAACGACGTGGTCTGGGCCCCCTTGACCACCGACTCCATCCAGAGCGTGGCCGGCTTCGCGTCCCTGCACGTCGGGATCATCCTCACGCTGGCGCTGATCACGCACTACACGGTCCGGCACGCCTGGATCCGCTGGTCGATGTGGGTCTACTTCGCGATCACCGTGCTGTCCACGCTGTACTTCGGGTGGCACTACATCGCCGACGACGTGGCCGGCGCGACCATCGCGGTCCTCTCGGTCTGGCTCGGCGGTCTCGCCACCGGCCAGAAGTTCGAGCGGCGCGGTCGCGGATCGCACCCGACGACCTCGACGTCCAGCGTCCCCGTCGCCGACGACACGCCCGGCCCAGCCGCGAAAGAGGGCGTGGAGTAGTCCGTCCGGGCCATCCGGATCTAGTCATTGACACGCCTGCCACCGGCCGAAGAGTTGACGTACGATTGTTCTGCAGGAACTGGGGTCGGGGGACCTCGAACACCTCGCACGTGATCGTGTCCCAACCTCCCAATGGGACAAGGTCATAGGTCCCGCCCCAACCTCCCAATGGGGCGGGACCTTTTTCATGCCCGCTCCCAGCTCCCACGCGCTGGTCGAGCCTGGCGACACCACTCGTCGGTGTATTTCTGGAATTACAACCATGTAGTTTGTCAACCCGACACGCCGTGGTGCCAAAGTTTTTATTGGGGAAACTGTTCCTTTTGTGACTGGTGAGCATTAGCGTTCCCCGCGCAGTCCCACTCGGGTGGGCCGGTACAGCCCCACGAGCCGAAGGGAAGCGGCTCGAGGGGTCGACGAAAGGTTTCGCGCGTGCGACGAGTCCGACCCCTGCAGCACCGGCTGGCCACCCCCCTGGTCTGCCTGGCCCTCAGCACCGCCCTGACCGTCGGCCTGACCGTCGGCCTCGCCGTCGGCACGGCGGGCGTCGCAGCCGGCAACCCGCAGGGCGGCGGCTCGGGGGACTCGAGCAGCTCGCCCGACCCGGCGTACCCCAGCCAGCAGCAGGTGGACCTCGCCAAGGCCAAGGCCGAGCAGACCGCTCACGACGTCGGCTCCATCAAGGGCCGCCTGCTGCTCGCCAACCAGTCGCTCGACCAGGCGAACCTGCGGGCTGAGCAGGCCTCGGAGGCCTACAACGGCGCGATGTGGCGGCTCGAGCAGGCCAGGGTGGCATACCGGCAGGCCCGTGAGGACGTGGCCGAGGCCGAGGCCAGCGTGGCTGAGCAGCGCAACCAGATCGGCGCGCTCGTCGCGCAGTCCTACCAGAACGGTGGAGACCTCACCGCCCTCAACGCGATGATGAGCGCCGACGGTCTGCAGGGCGTGATGGACCAGTTCGCGGCCTTCCAGGGCGCCTCGACGTCGATGCAGGCCGACTACAAGCGGTTCGCGGCCACCGACGCCCTCGCCCAGGTCTTCGCCAGCAAGGCCCGCCACGCCAAGGCCGAGCAGGTCCGTCTCGCCGGCCGGGCCGAGGAGGCCAAGCAGAAGGCCGTCGCCAGCGCGGACGCCGCGCAGGCCGAGACGACCCGGATCGCCGGCGAGAAGGAGCGGCTGATCGCTGCCCTCGCCGACGCCCAGCACATCTCCGTCAGCCTGGCCACCAAGCGGCAGTCCGCGCTGGAGGAGATCGCGCGCAAGCGCGCCGAGGAGCGGGCCCGTCGGGCCGCCGTCGCAGCGGCCAAGGAGGCCGCGGCGGCCGAGGCCAAGGCACGCGCCGAGGCCGCAGCCAAGCAGAAGGCCGCCGACCGAGCGGCCGCGGCCGCGAAGAAGGAGGCCGACGCCGAGGCGGCTGCCGCAGCGAGGAAGAAGGCGGACGACGCGGCCAGCGCCGCCGCCAAGCAGAAGGCTGCCGACGCCGCCGCCGCGGCCAGGAAGAAGGCCGACGACGCGGCCGCCGCGGCCCGGGCCACCGACCCCACGCGCTCCGACGGTGGCACCGGCGGTGGCACCGACCCGACGTCCTCCGGCGGTGGCAACGACCCGACCCCACCGCCCCCGGCCCCGAACCCGCCCGCGCCGAGCGGCGGCGCCGATTCCGCGATCGCCTTCGCCAAGGCCCAGCTCGGCGAGCCGTACCGCTGGGGCGCCACGGGTCCGAGCTCGTGGGACTGCTCCGGGCTGACCATGCGGGCGTGGGAGGCGGCCGGCATCTCGCTGCCGCACTACTCCGTCGCGCAGTACGACATGGGCACGGCGATCCCGATCTCCGAGGCCCGGCCGGGAGACCTGCTGTTCTGGAGCTCCAACGGACGCCCCAGCGGCATCCACCACGTCGCCCTCTCGCTGGGCGGCAGCAGCTTCCTCGAGGCACCGCACACCGGCGCGAACGTCCGCTACAACTCCATCTACACCTGGTCCCCGAACTTCGCCGTCCGGCTCTGACCTGGAAACATGTCGTCATGACCGACGACGATGTCCTCGATGTCCCCGCGCTGACCGCCTTCCTCGACGGGAAGTACCCCTCGGTCCGCGGCCTCGTGCGGACCAACCTCGCCGAGCACGCCTCGATCCTCGAGGACCAGATGACGACGTCGGCGCCTCGATCGCGGCGTTCGAGACGCTGGCGTTCGGTGACCTGTCCGTGGTGGTCAAGGTCGGCGTCCAGTTCGGGCTCTTCGGCGGCGCGATCCTCCAGCTCGGCACGAAGCCGCACCACGACGCCTACCTCGACGACCTGATCCACGGCCGGCTGCTCGGCTGCTTCGCGATGACCGAGTCCGGTCACGGCTCCAACGTGCAGGCCCTGGGCACCACCGCGACCTACGACCAGCAGCCGCGCGAGTTCGTGATCACCACCCCGGACGACCGGGCGCGCAAGGACTACATCGGGAACGCCGCGAAGCACGCCAGCCACGCGGTCCCAAGATCGGGCTCAACGGCGTCGACAACGGACGGCTGTGGTTCGACGGCGTTCGCGTCGCCCGCACCGACCTGCTGGACCGCTACGCCGTGGTCACCGACGACGGCCGCTACATCTGTGACATCGAGAACCAGAACCGACGCTTCTTCACCATGCTCGGCACGCTCGTGCAGGGCCGGGTGTGCGTCGGCGGCGCGGCCATCAACGCCTCTAAGGTCGCGCTGGCCATCGCGGTGGAGTACGCCCACCACCGCCGGCAGTTCGGCAACCCCGGCTCGGACACCGAGGAGGTGCTCCTCGACTTCGGCATGCACCAGCGCCGGCTGTTCCCGCTGCTCGCCCGCACCTACGCGTTGCACTTCGCGCAGGAACGGGTCGCCGCGGACCTGCACTCGGTCTTCTCCGACGTCACCGACGACGGCGCCGCCGAGCTGGCCCGCCGGGCGCTCGAGTCACGCGCCGCCGGCACCAAGGCACTTGGCACCTGGCACGCCTCGCGCGCGATCCAGGAGTGCAGGGAGGCCTGCGGCGGTGCGGGCTACCTGTCGGTCAACCGATTCGACGCGCTGCGGGCCGACACCGACGTGTTCACCACGTTCGAGGGCGACAACACGATCCTGATGCAGCTGGTGGCCAAGGGGCTGCTCACCGACTAAAAGGACTCCTTCGAGGACCTGGACTCCATCGGCATGGTCCGGTTCGTGGCCTCCACGGCGGTCGAGAACGTGCTCGAGCGCACCAACGCCCGCTCGATCCTGGAGCGGCTGCGCGACGTCGGACCCGTCGGTGGGCGCGGCGACGACGACCCGGACCTGCTCGACGGCGCCTACCAGCTGGAGATGCTGACCTGGCGCGAGGAGCACATCCTGGCCTCGGTGGCCCGGCGTCCGAAGAGCGGGATGGACAAGGGCCTGGACCCGGCGGCCGTGTTCAGCCGCTGCCAGGACCACGTGATCAGCGCAGCGTATGCGCACGTCGAGCGGATCGTGCTGGAGGCCTCCCTCGACAAGCTCGACACCCTGGAGCCCGGGCCGAACCAGCAGGCGATGACGCTGATGCGCGACCTCTACGCGCTCTCGTCGATCGAGGCGGACCGGGCCTGGTTCCTCGAGCACGGCCGGCTGTCCAACGCACGGTCCAAGGCCGTCACCGCGCAGGTCAACGAGCTCGGCCGACGGGTGCGTCCGGTCGCGCAGCAGCGGGTGGACGCCTTCGGGGTGCCCCGGGAGATGCTGCGGTCCGAGCTCCTGGAGTTCTCCGCCAGCTGAGCTGCGTGCGTCAGTGCGGGTTCGGGGCGCCCTGGGCGCGGGGCGCGGGGCTGGTGTAGCCGCTGTCCTTGACGCGCTGGAAGCTGGCGACGACCTCGGCCTCGGCCTCGGTGCGGCCGACCCACTCGGCGCCCTCGACGGACTTGCCGGGCTCGAGGTCCTTGTAGACCTCGAAGAAGTGCTGGATCTCGAGCCGGTCGAACTTCGACACGTGGCTGATGTCGCGCAGGTGCTCGAGGCGCGGGTCGGTCGCGGGGACGCACAGCACCTTGTCGTCGCCGCCGGCCTCGTCGGTCATCCGGAACATGCCGATCGCGCGGCACTTGATCAGGCAACCCGGGAACGTCGGCTCCTGCAGCAGCACGAGGGCGTCGAGCGGGTCGCCGTCGAGACCGAGCGTGTCCTCGATGTAGCCGTAGTCGGCCGGGTACTGCGTCGAGGTGAACAGCGTCCGGTCGAGACGGATGCGACCCGACTCGTGGTCGACCTCGTACTTGTTCCGCTGACCCTTGGGGATCTCTACCAGGACGTCGAACTCCACTGCGCTTCCTCCATGCCTCGACCGGGCCCTCGACCGTGATCTGCTTCGGTTAGTGTCCCGCACGACGGCAGCAAACGTGGAGTCGGGAGGAGGATGACGTGCCCGGAGGTGATGCAGCCCACGTTGAGGGCCGACGCGACGGCCGCTGGCTGCGCCGCAGCACCGCCTCCCTCGTGGTCGTGGTCCTGGTCGCCGGCGGTCTCTCCTTCGAGCTCGATCTCGGCTCCCGCTGGTTCGGCTTCGACTACCCCTCGCCGGTGACCCAGCCCGCGCAGGTGCTCCCGCCCGCAGGGCTGACGCTGCCCGCCGCGAAGCCGGTGGCCGCGGTCGCGAAGGGGACGCTCGAGACGTCCGTCGACAGCGACGCCGTACGACGATCGCTGGCGAAGCTGCTGGTCGACAGGCGGCTCGGCCGGCACGTCGCGGTCGACGTCGCTCAGCTGTCCGACGGCGCCGTGGTCTTCCGGCACGGGGCGCGCACCGTGACGCCGGCCTCGACCCTGAAGATGCTGACCACCACGGCCGCTCTCGAGGCACTCGGTCCCGAGCACCGCTTCACCACCCGCGTTGTGGCGACGCCGTCCTCGCCGCGGATCACGCTCGTCGGCGGAGGGGACCCGCTGCTCGGCCGCGACGCCAACGACCCGGACGGCACCTACCCGGCCCGGGCCGACCTGGACACGCTGGCCCGGGCGACCGCCAAGGCCCTGAAGGGACTGGGTCGGACGCAGGTGCGGCTGTCCTACGACGCGTCGCTGTTCACCGGGCCGTCCGTCAACCCGCGGTGGCAGGCCTCCTACGTCCCGGAGAACGTGGTCAGCCCGATCTCCGCGCTGTGGGTCGACGAGGGCCGAGACACCCGGGGCCTCGGTTACCGCAGCCCGGACTCGGCCCTGGTCGCCGGCCAGGCGTTCGCCACGGCTCTGCGAAAGCGGGGGATCACGGTCCGCGGCCGGCCGGCCGCCGCGGTCGCGCCGGGCGAGGCCGAAGGCGGCGAGGACATCGCGTCCGTGCAGGGTGCGCCGCTGGCCCAGGTCGTCCAGCACGTGCTCGAGGTCAGCGACAACGAGGGCGCCGAGGTGCTCGCCCACCAGGTCGCGATCGCCGAGAAGCAGCCGGCGTCGTTCGCGGGCGGGGCCCGTGCGGTCCGCCGGGTCCTGACCCGGCTCGGGATAGACCTGGCCGGGGACCGGATCTACGACGGCAGCGGCCTGTCCCGCCAGGACCTGATCACCCCCGAGACGCTGCTCGCGGTGATCACGACGGTGTCCGCGGCGGAGCACCCCGGTCTCCGGAGCGTCGTGGCGGACCTCCCGGTGGCCGGCTTCACGGGGTCGCTGGCCTACCGTTTCGACGACGCCGACCCGGACGCCCTCGGCCTGGTGCGCGCCAAAACGGGCACCCTGGCCGAGGCGGGCGTGCACGGACTGACCGGCACGGTGACGTCCAAGGACGGTGCGGTGATGAGCTTCGTGGCCATCGCCGACCGCGTGAAGCTCAAGAACACGCTGGCGGCCCGGTCCCTGCTCGACCAGATGTCGGCGGCGCTGGCCGGCTGCGCCTGCACGGCCGCCCCGTAGGCTCGCGGCATGCCAGCTCGCACCATGATCGACTGGGACCTCGCTGTCTCCACCGCCTCGCGGCTAGCCGGACCAGGGCCGGTGATCACGCGGCCCGACGCCGACGCGGTCGTCGCCGAGCTCAAGGCCGACGCCGACCGGTCCACCGGCCTGGTGCGCGACTTCACCGGCCTGGAGGCCACGGGGCCGAGCGGTAGCGGGCGAACGGCTCCGGTGCTGGTCGTGGACCGCACCGGCTGGGTGCAGGCCAACGCGGACGGCTTCGCCGACCTGATGGGTCCGCTCGTGGAGAAGATGCAGTCCCGCAAGGGCGCTCCGGGACCCGTCACGGAGGCGGTCGGCTCCAAGGTCACCGGCGTGGAGGTCGGCGGCCTACTGGGCTTCATGGCCTCCAAGGTGCTCGGCCAGTTCGACCCGTTCTACGCCGGCCCCGGCGTCGACGGCGCCACGCCGTCGACCGGCCGCCTGCTGCTGGTGGCGCCCAACATCGTGCACGTCGAGAACGAGCTCGAGGTCGACCGCACCGACTTCCGGCTCTGGGTCTGCCTGCACGAGGAGACCCACCGGGTCCAGTTCACCGCTGTCCCGTGGATGCGCGACCACATCAAGGGCGAGATCGACGCGATGATCGGCGCCGTCGACCTCGACCCCGGCAAGGTCGCCTCGATGCTCGGCGACGCGGTCAAGCGGATGGGCGACCTGGTCCGCGGCGACGACGAGGTCAGCCTGCTGGACCTGTTCTCCACGCCCGAGCAGCGCGTCGTGATGGACCGGCTGACCGGCGTGATGTCGCTGCTGGAGGGCCACGCCGACGTGGTGATGGACGGCGTCGGTCCGTCGGTGATCCCGTCGGTCGAGGACATCCGGGCCAAGTTCAACCAGCGCCGCAAGGGTGCCGGCTACGTCGACCGGGTCCTGCGCCGGCTGCTCGGCATGGACGCCAAGATGGCGCAGTACCGCGACGGCGCCGCGTTCGTGCACGCCGTGGTCGATCGGGTGGGCATGGCCGACTTCAACGCCGTCTGGGCCGAGCCGGCGAACCTGCCCTCGAAGGCCGAGATCGGCGACCCGCAGGCCTGGGTCCGCCGCGTGCACGGCTGACCCTGCCGGAGATGTCACTGGACCCCGCCGTCGCCGCCGTCCGGCTGGCCGTCCGTCGTTCCCTGCTCGGGGTCGGCGACCACCCGGTGCTGGTCGCCTGCTCAGGCGGTGCCGACTCGCTGGCCCTGCTCGCTGCGACCGTGTTCGAGGCCCGGTCCACCGACTGGCACGTCGTCGGCGTGACCGTGGACCACGGGCTCCAGCCGGGGTCGGCTACTCAGGCCGAGCACGTCGTGGAGCAGATGGCCGCGCTAGGGGTGGCCGAGACCGTCGGGGTCCGCGTCGATGTCACGGCGTCCGGGCAAGGACCGGAAGCGGCCGCCCGTGAGGGGAGGTACGCCGTGCTTGGCGAGGTCGCCGACCGCTTCGGATCCCAGCGGGTGCTGCTCGGACACACGCTCGACGACCAGGCCGAGACCGTGCTGCTCGGCCTGGCCCGTGGGTCCGGTGGTCGCTCGCTGGCCGGGATGAGGCGGATCCGCCACCCGTTCTTCCGCCCGCTGCTCGACCTCACCCGGGTCCAGACCGTGGCGGCCTGCCGCGCCGAGGGCCTCGCGTTCTGGGACGACCCGCACAACGACGACCCGCGCTTCACCCGGTCGCGGGTCCGGCACCGGGTGCTGCCGGTGCTCGAGGCCGAGCTCGGCCCCGGGGTGGCCGCGGCGCTCGCCCGCACCGCGGACCTGGTCGCGGCCGACACCCACGCCCTGGACGAGATCGCGCACCGGGTGTGGACCGAGGCGGGGCCGGTCACCCACGCGCTCGAGGTCCAGCCCCAGGCCGTGCTGTTCCGGGTGCTCAGGCTGGCCGCGCTCGACGCCGGAGCCATCGCCTCGGAGCTGACCTACGCCCACGTCCTGGCCGTCTCCGACCTCGTGCACGGCCCCGAGAGCTCGGTGCGGACCAAGCAGATCCAGCTCCCGGGCCACGTCACCGCCTACCGCCAGGGCGACCTGCTGAAGTTCCGCCGCACGGCTGTGTCAGGCTGACGGCATGGACGAATCCCACGTCGAGGGCGACCTGGTCAACATCCTCTTCACCGAGGAGCAGATCCAGTCCCGGCTCGGTGAGCTCGCGGCCGAGATCGAGAAGGAGTACGCCGGCTTGGACATCCTCCTCGTCGGCGTGCTGCGCGGCGCAGTGATGGTGATGGCCGACCTGGCCCGGCACTTCGGCCGGCACCTCGAGATGGACTGGATGGCCGTCTCGTCGTACGGCTCCGGCACGAAGTCCTCGGGCGTCGTGCGGATCCTCAAGGACCTGGACACCGACATCTCCGGCCGGCACGTGGTCATCGTCGAGGACATCATCGACACCGGCCTCACCCTGTCGTGGCTGGTCTCCAACCTCTCCTCCCGCGGCCCGGCCTCGGTCGAGATCTGCACCCTGCTCCGCAAGCCCGAGGCCCTGCAGATGTCCGTCGACGTCCGCTGGGTCGGCTACGACATCCCCAACGAGTTCGTCGTGGGCTACGGCCTCGACTACGCCGAGCGCTACCGCAACCTGCGGTGCATCGGCACCCTCGCTCCGCACGTCTACTCCTGAGGGGGTGGAGACGCGGCTCACAGGGCGTCGGGGACAATAACTGGAACGGGAGACGTGGTCCGGTTCGTTGTAATCCGCGTGTACCGTCGATGTGTCGACGGACTGAGCTGGCAGGAGGCCGGGGCGAGCGCCCTGAGTTATGGACGTTAAGCGAATTTTCCGCGGTCCGTGGTTGTGGATCGTCGTCGCCGTGGTCGGAGTGCTCATCGCGCTCCAGTTCCTCGCGCCCAACGGCGGCTTCAAAGAGGTCGACGCCTCCAAGATGAGCGGCTACATCACCGACGGCACCGTCAAGACGGTCACCTTCGTGGACCGCGACCAGACGATCGAGGCGACCCTCGACAACGGTGACAAGGTGACCTCCTCGTGGGTCGCCGGCACCCAGCGCGACCTGATCAACGCCGCCGAGAAGGGCGTCAAGAACGGGACGATCAACGACTGGAAGGCCGACGTCGCCAAGCCGAGCCTGCTCGGCCAGATCCTCGCGACGTTCCTGCCGTTCGTGATCATCATCGTGCTGTTCCTGTTCCTGATGAACCAGGTCCAGGGCGGCGGCGGACGCGTCATGCAGTTCGCCAAGTCCAAGGCCAAGCTGATCACCAAGGACATGCCGAAGACGACGTTCGCGGACGTCGCCGGCTGCCAGGAGGCCATCGAGGAGCTCGGCGAGATCAAGGAGTTCCTCCAGGAGCCGGCCAAGTTCCAGGCCGTCGGCGCCAAGATCCCCAAGGGTGTGCTGCTCTACGGCCCACCCGGCACCGGCAAGACGCTGCTCGCCCGCGCGGTCGCGGGTGAGGCGGGCGTCCCGTTCTACTCGATCTCCGGCTCCGACTTCGTGGAGATGTTCGTCGGGGTCGGCGCCTCCCGGGTGCGCGACCTGTTCGAGCAGGCCAAGGAGAACGCCCCGGCCATCGTCTTCATCGACGAGATCGACGCCGTCGGCCGGCACCGCGGTGCCGGTATGGGTGGCGGACACGACGAGCGCGAGCAGACCCTGAACCAGCTGCTCGTCGAGATGGACGGCTTCGACGTGCGCGGCGGGGTCATCCTGATCGCGGCGACCAACCGTCCCGACATCCTCGACCCGGCGCTGCTGCGCCCGGGCCGCTTCGACCGGCAGATCGGTGTCGACGCCCCCGACCTCGCGGGCCGTCACCAGATCCTCCAGGTGCACTCGCGTGGCAAGCCGATGGCGCCCGGGGTGGACCTCAAGAGCGTCGCCCGCCGTACGCCGGGCTTCACCGGCGCCGACCTGGCCAACGTGCTCAACGAGGCCGCGCTGCTGACCGCCCGCAAGAACCTCAAGGTGGTCGACAACGAGGTCCTCGACGAGGCCATCGACCGGGTGATCGCCGGGCCGCAGCGCAGCAGCCGGCTGATGAGCGAGAAGGAGAAGCTCATCACCGCCTACCACGAGGGCGGACACGCCCTGGTGGCCGCGGCGCTGCCCGGCACCGACCCGGTGCACAAGGTGACGATCCTGCCGCGTGGTCGCGCCCTCGGCTACACGATGGTGCTGCCCGACGAGGACAAGTACTCCCAGACCCGCTCGGAGCTGCTGGACAAGCTGGCCTACATGCTCGGTGGCCGAGCCGCCGAGGAGATGGTCTTCCACGACCCCACCACCGGGGCCGGCAACGACATCGACAAGGCGACCTCGGTCGCCCGCGCGATGGTCACGGAGTACGGCATGACCGAGCGGCTCGGGGCGATCAAGCTCGGGGACAACAGCTCGGAGCCGTTCCTCGGCCGCGACATGGGTCACCAGCGCAACTACTCCGAGGACGTCGCCGCGATGGTCGACGAGGAGACCAAGACGCTGCTGACCAACGCGCACCAGGAAGCCTTCGACATCCTGGTCGAGAACCGCGACGTGCTCGACTCGCTGGTCACCGAGCTGCTCGAGAAGGAGACGCTCGACAAGGCGCAGATCGCCGAGGTCTTCGTGCCGCTGCGTCGACGTCCGGCCCGCCCGGCGTGGACCGGCTCGCCGAGCCGGGAGCCCTCGGACATCCCGCCCGTCGTGGTGCCCAAGTCTGCGTCCAACGGAACCAGGCCCGAGCTCGAGACGGCCGTGGTCCTCACGCCTCCCGGGGGCGGCGGGGACGTCCACGGCGAGCCCGACCTCCGCAACCGGGACTGAGAGCCGGCGTCATGACGGTCGACCGGATCAGCCAGGAGCCGCGTCCCGACATCCCGGACTTCGACCAGCCGCGCGCCGAGGCGGCCGTCCGTGAGCTGTTGATCGCGGTCGGGGAGGACCCCGGCCGCGAGGGGCTGCTCGAGACCCCCGCCCGGGTCGCGCGGGCCTACCGCGAGCTGCTCGCCGGCATGCGGCAGTCGGCCGAGGACGTGCTGACCACGACGTTCGACGCGGGTCACGACGAGATGATCCTGGTCAAGAACATCGAGCTGTGGTCGATGTGCGAGCACCACCTCGTGCCGTTCACCGGCGTGGCGCACATCGGCTACATCCCCGGCGAGAACGGCCGCATCACCGGGCTGTCCAAGCTGGCCCGGCTCGTCGACGTCTACGCGAAGCGGCCCCAGGTCCAGGAGCGGCTGACCACCCAGGTGGCGGACGCGATGATGAACATCCTCGAGGCCCGCGGCGCGATCGTGGTGCTGGAGGCCGAGCACCTGTGCATGACGATGCGCGGCGTGCACAAGCCCGGCTCGAAGACGGTCACCTCGGCCGTGCGCGGCACGATGCACCAGGCGGCCACGCGGGCCGAGGCGATGAGCCTGATCATGTCGCCGGGTCGCTAGGGTCCTTCCCGTGACCCAGATCCGCCCGCTCCGTGATGTCAGGCGCGTCGTAGGCCGGCTCACCGGTCGGGGGGCCCAGCCTGCTGCCGGCGCGGGCGCTCCGGGCGGTGGCGAGGCCGCGGAGGTCCGCGCCCGGCTGCGACGCACCCGCGCCAAGCTGAGGTCCTCGCGGGCCGAGGTGGCCGCGCTGAAGACCGAGCTGCGCGCCACCCGCGGCTCCCTGCGGCACCCGTTCCCGGGCCACGAGCCCGACGCGCGGGTGTACGACGTGATCGACCGGGTCCGCGAGGAGAAGCTGACCTACCTCTCGCGCGACAACCTGGCGGCCCTGGCCGTGATGACCGCCGAGGCCGACCGGTCCGGGCGTCCCGGCCTGGTCATCGAGGCGGGCACCGCGCTCGGCGGCTCGGCCATCGTGATGGCGGCGGCCAAGGACCCGGCTCGCCGGATGTTCGTCTACGACGTCTTCGGGATGATCCCGGAGCCGGGCGAGCACGACGGCGCCGACGTGCGCCAGCGCTACGAGAAGATCAAGGCCGGCGAGTCCCGTGGCATCGGCGGCGGCACCTACTACGGCTACCGCGACGACCTCTACGCCGAGGTCACCGAGTCGTTCACCCGCCTGGGCGTGCCGGTCGTGGAGCACTCCGTCGAGCTGGTCAAGGGCCTCTTCGCCGACACCATCCACCTCGACGAGCCGGTCGCGCTCGCCCACCTCGACGGCGACTGGTACGAGTCGACGATGACCTGCCTGGAGCGGATCGCGCCGCTGCTGGTCCCCGGCGGCCGGATCGTGCTCGACGACTACTGGGCCTGGTCGGGCTGTCGGGACGCCGTCGACGACTACACCGCCGGCCGGGCCGAGCTCTCGGTCGAGCGGCGCGCGAAGGTGCACATCGTCCGGCTCTGAGGGTGTTTGGGCTCAAGTCGCGGGCGTGGACGACCGAAGGAAAAGGCGTTGCCCCCCACGCCCCTGGAGTCACCTCATGCACGTCCGCCTCGCCACGGCCGGCACCGCCCTGCTCTCGCTGGTCGTCACCGGCCTCGCCACGCTGACGATCACCTCGGCCCCCGCGCACGCCGCCTCGGCCGACGTACGCGTCGCGACGTTCAACATCGTCACCGTCAGCGCCGACCAGGCGTCGGGGGAGCGCCGGCCCTGGCGCGAGCGCCGCGGCACGGTGATCGGCCAGATCCTCGACCAGGGGCTCGACGTCGTCGGCCTGCAGGAGGCCAACCAGAGCTCGATCTACGGCAGCCGGCTCGTCGACGACAAGCGCAACCAGTACCTCGACCTGCGCAACGGGCTGAACCGCGCCGGCGGCGCCTACCAGGTCACCAGCGTCTACCCGTACAACTGCGTCAAGGCCTTCAGTTCGCGCAACTGCCGCTACCGCAACCGGGCGGCGACCGGGGACAACCGGATCCTCTACAACACCAGGACGATGCTGCTGCTGCACAAGGGCGCCTACAAGTACCCCCACCAGGTCGCCGGCAAGAACGCCCGCTACCTCGCCTGGGGCGAGTTCCGGGTCAAGGCGACCGGGCAGCAGATGCTGTTCACCACGACGCACCTGGACCCCTACAGCCAGTCCGTCCGGGTCGCGCAGTGGCACGACATGATCGGCAAGGTCAACGCCCTCAAGGGGTCCCAGCCCGTCGTGCTCACCGGTGACTTCAACACCACGAAGTACTCATCGTGGGCCCAGGGCCTGCTGCCCGCGATGAGCGCGAACGGGTACGGCGACGCGCTCGGCCAGCACTACCGGACCAACCCGACCTCGCTGCGGCCGCAGACCACCCACCGGGTCTGGATCAACTCCTTCAACGCCTTCCGGCGCGACGTCCGGTCCTACTGCTACTGGGACGACCGGGGCTCCTCGCGGCCGCGCACCGGCAACGGCGTGGACTGGATCTTCGCCTCGAACAACCTGACCGTGCGGGACTTCGAGGTGGTCAGCAACCTCGACGAGTCCACCGGGCAGGTCGTCGGCACCATCCCGTCGGACCACCAGATGCTGCGGGCCACGATCAGCCTCTCCTGACCGGAACCGCGGCGCGGCGGCCGGGATAGTCTCGGCCCATGCCCCGCCTGTTCGTCGAGCCGCCGCTGTACGTCGACGGGCTGCCCCGCCCGGGACGCGCGCTGGTGATGGGCGTGCTCAACGTGACACCGGACTCGTTCTCCGACGGCGGCCGCTACCTCGACCCGGCGGTGGCGGTGGGGCACGGCCGGCGGATGGTCGCCGAGGGCGCCGACCTCGTCGACGTGGGCGGTGAGTCCACCCGCCCGGGAGCGGTGCGCCCCTCGGTCGCCGAGGAGCTCGACCGGGTGCTCCCGGTGGTGACGGCTCTCGTCGGTGAGGGGGTGCTCGTCTCGGTGGACACCATGCGCTCCGAGGTCGCGGCCGAGGCCGTGGCCGCTGGAGCGGTGCTGGTCAACGACGTGTCGGGCGGCCTGGCCGACGAGCGGATGCTATCGACGATCGCGTCGCTCGGCGTGGCCTTCGTGGCGATGCACTGGCGGGCGCACTCCGCGCAGATGCAGCAGCACACCGACTACGACGACGTGGTGGGCGACGTGGTCGACGAGCTGCAGGCCCGGCTGGACGCCGCGTCGGTCGCCGGCATCGCGCCGGGCCGGATCGCGGTCGACCCGGGCATCGGCTTCTCCAAGACCGCGGACCAGAACTGGGACGTGCTGGCCGGCACCGACCGGCTCCTGGAGCTCGGTCACCCGGTGCTGGTCGCCACGAGCCGCAAGCGCTTCCTGGGGGCGCTGCTGGCCGACGCCGCGGGTGAGCTGCGGCCCCCCGAGCTCCGTGAGGACGGCACGACCGCGACGTCGGCCCTCGCGGCGGCCGCCGGCGCGTGGTGCATCCGCACCCACCAGGTCAGGTCCACCCTGGACGCCGTGCTCGTGGCGCGCCGGTGGGCGCAGGGGGCAGCCGTCGGGGCCGGGGGCCGGCGTGGCTGACCGGTCGACGCAGCAGCGCGAGGTCGAGCGGGTCAACGCGACGTTCTACGAGGCCTTCGAGACCGCCGACCTCGACACCATGCAGGACCTGTGGCTCGACGACGCGGACTCGCTGTGCGTGCACCCGGGGGCGTTGCCGGTGCGCGGGACGGGGCCGATCAACCGCTCCTGGGCGCTGATCATGGCCAACACGCCGTACATCCAGTTCTTCCTGACCGACGTCGAGGTCAGCGTCCTGGACGGCGTCGCGTCGGTGACCTGCACGGAGAACGTGCTGACCGGTGACGAGAGCACCGGCCCGGACGCGTTCGGCGGCGCCAAGGCCGTCGCCACCAACGTGTTCGTGCGCACACCGGAGGGCTGGCGGTTGTGGATCCATCACGCCTCCCCGGTACTGTCGGGCGGGAGCCATGATGACGAATGACCATCCACCCCGACGGGTGGACAACCAGGATGCTGACCGGCTCGCCGTGCTCGGGATCGAGGCCTTCGGACACCACGGGGTCTTCGAGTTCGAGCGCCGGGACGGCCAGGTCTTCGTGGCCGACCTGGTCCTCGGGATCGACACCCAGGAAGCGGCGCGAACCGACGACTTGCAGCACACCGTCGACTACGGAAGCCTCGTGGCGAAGGTAAAGAACGCGATCGAGTCCGACCCCGTCGACCTGATCGAGACATTGGCCCAGCGCATCGCCGACGTCTGCCTCGCGGATCCGCGTGTGCAGTGGACCGAGGTGACCGTGCACAAGCCGGACGCACCTGTGGAGGCGACGTTCTCGGACGTCACCTTGACGATCACCCGAACAAGATCCGGAGCCGACCGTGACTGAGACCCCGAACCCGCACATCATCGACGCCGACACCCTGACCGGCGAGATGCACCCGATCCGACGCTGCGTGCTGGCGATCGGCTCGAACCTCGGTGAGCGGTTCAGCAACCTCCAGGGCGCGGTGAACGCGCTGGCCGACACTCCCGAGGTGTGGGTCACCGCCGTGTCGCCGGTCTACGAGACCGCGCCGGTGGACGCCCCCGAGGGGTCCAAGGACTTCCTGAACGCCGTGGTGCTGGCCGACACGACGCTGTCGGCCCGGACCCTGCTCGAGCGCGCGCTCGCCGTCGAGGATGCCTACGGCCGCGAGCGCGGCACCGAGTCCAACGCGCCCCGCACGCTGGACGTCGACCTGATCGTGGTCGGGGACCGGCGCGCCCAGGACGAGGACCTCGTGCTGCCGCACCCCCGGGCCCACGAGCGTGCGTTCGTGCTGGCCCCCTGGAACGACGTGGAGCCCGACGCCGAGCTGCCCGGCCAGGGTCCGGTCGCCGAGCTGCTCAGCAAGTCCGCCGAGCAGCAGATCAGCCTGCGGGACGACCTGATCCTCAACCTGCAGTGACGTGAGCAGCGACCCCGGCGACGATCCCGACCGCGCACGGCCGCCCACCGGTGGACACGTGCACGCCACGAAGATCGGGGTGCTCGTCGGCTGGGCGTTGGTGGGCCTGGTCCTCGGCTGGGCCCTGCGCCCGCTCAGCATCCGGCTGAACGGCACGGCCCCCACCGTCGGCTGGCTGCCCGTGCTGGCGCTGGCCTTCGTGGCCCTGGTGATGGGCTCGGTCGCCTGGTCGACGTACCGCTCCGTGCAGCGCCGGCGCGAGCGGCTGGAGCCGCACCACGCGGTCAACCGGCTCGTGCTCGGCAAGTCCGGGGCGCTGGCCGGCGCCGTGGTCGCGGGCGGCTACCTCGGCTACGCGCTGGCCTGGGTCGGTGTCGCCGGGGCCCAGCAGCGGCTACCGCAGGCGCTGCTCGGCGGTGTGGGGGGCGTAGCGCTCGTGGTCGGGTCGCTGCTCCTCGAGCGTGCGTGTCGGGTCAGCCAGGACGACGCCTAGCCCTACCCTGGCGACATGGTCAGCTCTTCCCCATCTGTCCCTGCCGCCTCTTCCGTCACTGCGCCCGTGGCGTCCCGATCGGGCCGTCGCCGACAGCGCAGCGTCCGGGTCACCGTCGCCGTGGCGCTGCTGGCCGTCGCCACCGCCGCCGTGCTGGGCGCCTTGCCGTCGCAGTCGCCGCTCTGGCTGAGCGTCGCGTCCGTGGTGGCCCTGGCCGCCGGCTGGGCCGCCGCCCGCATCGTCTACTCCGAGCTGGTCCAGAGCCGTCGCGAGGCGGCCGCCGACCGCGCCGCCCAGGCGCAGGCCTACCGGATCCTGTTCTCGGACCGGGCCGCCGAACACGCCGAGTTCACCACCACCATGACCGACCGCCTGGTCCGTCGTGACCGCGACGTCGTCGAGCTCGAGGACTCGGTCCTGGATGCCCAGAAGCGGGCCATCGAGGCCGAGGCCCGCGTGCAGCGCGAGTCCCGTCGGGCCAACGAGGCCGAGGATCGCGCCGTCGAGCTCACCGAGCGCGTGGAGGAGCTGGAGGTCCGCGAGGCCGAGCGGGACGACGAGCTGGCCAGCTGGCACTCCGAGGCCGACGTACCCCTCCCGGTCAACGCGTGAGCCGGTGAGCCTTCTCGCGGCGCCGCCCGGGCACCTCGGCCCCGACCCGGCCTAGGTATGTTGTCGAGTCGTGAGCACGGGGAGCGGGACCAGCGGTAGGAAGTGGGGCCGGGCGCTCCGCGGCCTGGTCGCCTCCACCCGCGCCGCCGTCCACCCGGCCACGGCCGGGCACCTGCCGGACGAGGCCCTGCTCAGCGTGGTCGTGCCGGTCTACCAGGTCGAGGCCTACCTCGCGGCCTGCCTGGAGTCGGTCCTCGCGGTGCGCTACCCGCACCTCGAGATCCTGGTGGTAGACGACGGGTCGACCGACGGCAGCGCGGCGATCGCCGCCGAGTTCGCGGCCCGCGACCCCCGCATCCGGATCGTCCGCCAGGACAACGCCGGCCTGGGTGCCGCCCGCAACACCGGCGTCCGTGAGGCCACCGGCGACCTGGTGACCTTCGTCGACTCCGACGACACCGTCACCCCCAACGGCTACGCCAAGATGGTCCGGCTGCTGGGCGAGACCGGGTCGGACTTCGCGGTCGGGAGCCTGCGCCGGCAGGTGCGCGGTCGCTACCTGGAGCGGCACTGGCTGCGCCGCCTGCACGCCGAGCAGCGGCTGGCCATCACCATCGACGACGCGCCGGACATGCTCGGCAACATCTGGGCGGTCACCAAGGTGTTCCGGCGTGACTTCCTGACCCGGATCGGCCTGGAGTTCCCTGTCGGCGTCCGCTACGAGGACCAGGTGCCGATCACCCGCGCCTACCTGGAGGCCCGGTCCTTCGACGTCCTCACCGAGTCGGTGTACCTGTGGCGCACCCGGGTCGAGGGCACCTCGATCACCCAGCAGAAGCACCAGGCCGAGGACCTGCGCGACCGGCTGGCGGCCAAGCAGCAGGTGGCCGCGCTGCTCGACCAGGGCGCCTCGGAGCGCGTGGTCACCCAGTGGTTCACCAAGGTGTTCCGGCTGGACCTGATGCCCTACTACCGCGCTTCGCTGTCCTCCCCCGACGAGTCCTACTGGGCCGTGCTCACCACCGCGACCGCCTGGCTGGTCGAGCACGCCCCCGAGCGCACCTGGGAGCTGCTCGAGCTGCGGTTCCGGGTGGCCGCCCACCTGGTCGCCCGCCGGGACCGCGAGGGGCTGCAGCAGTTCCTGAGCGTGTCCCAGCTCGAGACCTCCAACTTCCCGGTGCTGGACCGCGACGGCGTCCGCGTCGCCGACCTCGGCCTGTCGATGGGGGCGGACGCCGAGGAGGTCGCTTCCGCGAACCGGCTGCTGCGGCTGGCGGAGGTCGACCTGCCCAGCACGGCCCAGCTCGACGGGGTCACCTGGACGCCGGCGGGCCGGGTCGAGCTGCGTGGCAGCGCGTTCGTCCGGCACCTGCCTCCGGACCGGTACGCCGTGTCGACCAGTCTCGAGCTCCGGCCGCCCCTGTGGTCCGACGCCGAGCCGGTGCCGATCCCCGCCCGGCAGGAGACCAGCACCGAGGCCAACCGGTTCGCCCGGCGGGTCTATGAGGACCACTCCGGCTCGGCGTTCTCCGCCGGCTTCGACCTGCACCCCCTCGTGGCCGCATCGGACCCCGGTCGTCCGACGCTGTGGCGGGCCGCGGTGCGGGTCACCGCGGACACGGTGGAGCGCTCGGGCTTCTTCGTGCAGCGCAACGACGTCGGCACCGCCCGGGGCCGGCACGCCGCGCTCGTGGACGACGCCCTGCTCGTCGACTCGTGGGAGCGTCGCCGGGGCTGGGGGGTCACCGTGCACCGCCGGCACGCCGCCCTGCTCGACGCCGTGCTCCTCGACGCTCCCGGGCCGGGCGAGAGGGTGCGGCTGCGCGTGCACGTCGGCGCCGGGCAGACGGTGGAGCGGCTGCTGCTCGGCGAGGAGGACGTGGAGGTGTCCGTCGAGCCGGACGAGGTCCGTGACGACGTCCTGGTGCTCACGGTTGCGTCGGGCGCGCTGGACCGCCTGGGCTCGCTGCGGCTCGTGGCCGGTCCGGAGGACTACCATCCACTCGCCCTGGTCGTCGTCGGCGACGTGGACTGGCTGCCCGTCGGCGAGGACATGGCCCTCCAGACCGCGGGAGACCGGACCCTGCAGGTCGTGCCGCGCACTCCCCACCTGCTGCTCTCGTCGGTGACGTTCGCCCCCGGAGCCGTCGCGGTCGTGGGTACGGCGTACGGCGTGGACCGCTTCACGCTCCGGCTCACGGGCGACCGGGTCGCCGGCCGCGGCTGCGACGTCAAGGTCGAGGAGGGCGCGTTCGCGGCCACCGTGCCGAGCACCTTCACGTTCTGGGACGGCTCGTCGACGACACTGTGGCGCGACGTCTACCGCCTCCACGGCACCATCGACGACCCGGGCGAGGTGGGCGGGGCCGAGGTCACCATCCGGGCGTCCAGCGCCCTCCAGCAGGACGCCCCCGGACAGGCGCACGGCTGGCGGATGCGGGTCTCCGCCTCGCGGGTGCTTGCGTTCCGGCGGGTCAAGGACCTCGACGCCGGCGAGGCCAGCGCCTACGGCCGCCAGGTGCTGCGCAGCACGGTCTACCGGAGCGCCCGCGACGAGCCGCGCCGCGAGACGGTGGTGTTCGAGAGCTTCTCCGGCACCGGCACCGACGACGGACCCGGAGCCATCTGCCGGGCGCTGCTCGGGCAGCACGGCCACGACCACCAGCTGCTCTGGAGCGTCGGCGACGACGCGCTTCCGGTGCCCGACGGGACCCGTCGGCTGCTGCAGGGTTCGCGCGCGTGGTTCGAGGCGCTCGGGGCGGCCCGCTTCGTGGTCACCAACGGCGCGCTCCCGGCCTGGTTCAGCAAGGCCCCGGACCAGGTGGTGGTGCAGACCTGGCGGGGTCAGCCCGTGCGCCGGCTGGGCGCCGACGTCAACGACCTGCGGGTGCTCGACGAGGACGACGGCGTGCTGGCCCGACAGGCCCCCGAGTGGGACCTGCTCGCCTCGCCCAGCGAGTTCGCCACTCGCACCCTGACGACCGCCCTCGGCTTCCGGGGCCGGGCTGTCGAGGTGGGCTCCCCGCGCAACGACGTCCTGCTCTCCGACGGGGCCGGGCGGGTCAGGGACGACGTACGACGGCGCCTCGGGGTGCGCGACGAGCAGCTGGTCGTGCTCTATGCGCCGACCTACCGCGAGTACGCCCGGGTCCGTGGGCACCACGAGAAGGTGCTGTTCCTCGACCCCGCGGAGGTGACGGCACGACGCACCGACGTGGTCCTGCTCGTGCGCGGCCACGCGAACACCGTCGAGGAGCCGACCGTGCACGGCGAGCGGGTCGTCGACGTGACGACGTACCCGGACACGGCCGAGCTGTACCTCGCCGCGGACGTGCTGGTCACCGACTACTCGTCGGCCGTCTTCGACTTCGCGCTGACCGACAAGCCGATCGTCCTGCTGGCCCCCGACCTGGAGGAGTACCGCCACGGCGAGCGCGGCCTCTACGTCGACCTGGCCGTGGATCCGCCCGGTCCGCTGGTGCGCACCACCGAGGAGGTGCTCGCCGTGCTCGACGGCCTCAGGGGGGACGACGACTTCGCCGCTGCCCGCGCACGGGTCCGGGAGACCTACGGAGCGCTGGAGGACGGCCGGGCAGCACAACGGCTGCTCCCCCTCGTGTTCGGGGAGAGCAGCCGCTGAGTGGTTCCGGTCCGGGCCTACACGGGCGCAGTCAGCGCTGCCACACGCGGGCCCAGTCGACCCGCATCAGGGACTGCGTCGACAGGTGCGACCGGTCGAGGTACTTCAGCTCGTAGTCGGAGCTGAGCAGGCTCAGCACCAGGAACTCCTGCTGCTTGGAGAGCGCCCGGTTGGTGCTGTACATCTTCTGGCCGTCGACGTAGAAGGTGTAGCCCGTCGGGGTCCAGTTCACCGCGAACACGTGGTAGCTGTTCCACCACGAGTCGCTGGACGGCTTGAGCCGCGCGGCACCGGGCTGCACGGCGCCGGTCTTGGAGGTCTTGCCGCTCGAGGTCTTGTAGTAGAGGAAGTTGGCCAGGCCGCCGTTCGGGTAGCCCCTGCCGAAGAACTCGGCCGCGTCGATTTCGGCACCGCTGGAGGCCGGGCTGCCGGCGTACTTGCCGTAGGTGGGCGACTGGAGCCAGAACGACCCGTGGGAGCCGCGACCCTGCTGGAACTTCACGCGGGCGGCAGCCGTGCCGTAGGTGAAGTGGAAGCTGTTCTCGGTGGAGATGTGGCCGTTGAGCAGGCGGGTGGTGGAGCCCGGGGCCTTGGCCACCTTGAGCGCCACGCTGCCGCCGCCGACGGTCACGGCCCCGGCGTCGCTCTTGGACTTGGTGCGGCCCGGGATGTAGAGGCCGTTGAGGCGGTAGTCCCACTTGCTGGTGTCCAGCGTGCTGCCGCTGAACTCCTCGGTGAACACAGGGGCCCAGTCATCGGCAGCCTCACCGGTGGCGATGGCCGGGGCGCTGTAGCGGGTCGCGGCGACGGCGTGGATCGAGCCGCCGGCCAGCGAGCCGCGGAAGAGGGCCGTGCCGTCGGACTTCTCGGTGGTCGTGGTGTTCAGCACCCGCCCGCCGACCGTGCGCTGGAAGGTGACCTTGCGGCCGGGACGCGCCGGGCTGAACCGGGCCAGCACGGAGTTGGCTGCTGACTCAGACGATGCCACGGCGCTGCCGCGCTGCACGATCTTCGGCAGCACGGAGATGGACGCGGTCTGCGAGACCGGGCGGGCGACCCGCTTCGCCGACGACGTCTGGCCGTAGGTGCGGCCGTGGTGCTTGTAGGCACGGGCCAGGACGGCGAACGCCGTCGGCGTGCTGACGCCGGCGGTGGGGAGCCGGTAGGTGCCGGAGCTCGTCGTCCAGCCGGACTTGGCCGTGCGCCAGGCGCCGCCGCTGTAGACGCGCAGCACGACGGGGCGCTTGAACTTGGTCGACACCCGGCCGGTGGCGGCGAACGACTCGCCGACGATCGGGACGCTCGGCGAGAGCGCGAAGGAGGTGCTCGCGAAGGCGGGCAGGACAGGCGTGGCGAGCGTCAGCCCCGCCGCGGTCACGACCACGGCGGCGGCCGAGGCCACGAACGAACGGGTGCGATTCATGCCACGAGAGTAAAGGGTTTTCACAGACATCCGGGCGAAACGATGAGATTGGTGGTGCAGGTGATGTGCACGGTCCGCCCGGGTGCGAGGCGTGATGCGGACGTATACGCTCCGGCGGATGGTGAACGAGTGGTTCCGACGGGCCCCGTCGACCTCCCCCGAGGTGGACCTGCTGGTCTCGTCCCCGCTGTTCGACCACGCCTGGTACGCCGAGATCGCCGGCTGTCGAGATGACCCCGCGACCGCTGCCCGCCACTACCTCGACCAGGCGGGGAAGAGGGGCGCAGGACCGGCCCCGTGGCCGCATCCGCTCTTCCCACCGGCCCGGGTGGCTCGCGCTCTCAGGTCCGGCGCGGTGGACCCGCTGGTGGCCTATCTGCAGGGACGTCGGTTCGACGTCTCGGTCCACCCGCTGTTCGACGCCACCGGCTACCTGCGCTCGCACCCCGAGGCGGCGAGCCACCCCAGCGGCCCGCTCGGGCACTACACGGAG
>JBDSMW010000163.1:0-15224 GCA_039915665.1 Nocardioidaceae bacterium | reverse complement strand
GCTACTGGTTCCGCGTCGACCAGCACGGCACCCACCCGCTGGACGACCACCCGGCCCTGACCACGGCCGAGACCTCAGCGAGCCCGCATGAGCGCGCCCTCGCCCGCCTGATCCTCGCCGCCTGACGCGGCCGGTCAGATCCGCAAGCGCTCAACCCTGGAGTCGAGCACGAACCGCTCGAGCGCCGTGGCGCGATACATCCGGTGCTTCGCCGACCCCGTGACTCGGTCCCACGCCCACTCCCCCATGCCCTGACGCAGCGACTCCGCGGAGTACGCGACCAGGGCCGCGGCCAGGTCGGCGTCGGGCACCCGGCCGGCCGACGCCCGCACGTAGACGCCCCTCCCGGTGCCCGGCACCTGGTGGCTGTCGAAGATCGAGAGCGCGACCTCCGGGCGTCCCGCCAGGTTGCGGGAGTGCCGGGTCTGTAGCGAAGACACCCAGAGGAAGTCGACGAGGTCGGCGGAGGCGAACCAGACCGGCGTCGCCCAGGGCGCTCCCTGCTCGTCGGCGGTGGCCAGGGTGAGGTAGCAGCTGGCGCGGGCGACCCGCTCAAACGTCGCGAGGTCGTCGGGCTCGTCGGTGTGGTGGATCATGAAGCCCTGACCCGGCGGAGACGGTGGAATCATCGGCGGCCAGTCAGATGCCCCACATCCACTTGTCGCGACCCGGCGCGCGCTCGTAGCGTCGACCGCGATGACGACGGAGAGCACCGCCGCGGGACTGACGTCGGGGAGCAGCGAGCTGCGGCGGCTCAACGTCGCGATGCTGTTCGCGGCGCTGGCCGCGTTCGGGCTGCTGTACTCCACCCAGGCGCTGCTCCCCTCGATCGGTGCGAGCTTCGGGGTAGGACCCACGTCGGCCAGCCTGACGGTCTCGGCCGCCACCGGCGCGCTCGCGCTGGCGATCCTGCCGCTGTCCTCGCTGGCCGAGTCGGTGGGCCGGGTGCCGGTGATGCGGTCCGGGCTGCTGGTCGCGTGCCTCTTCACGTTCGCGGCCGCAGCGGCGCCGTGGTTCTGGCTGCTGGTGCTCGCCCGCGGCCTGGTCGGGGTCGCGCTGGCCGCGGTCGTGGCGGTCGCGGTCGCCCACCTCGGGGACGAGGTGCACCCGGCCGAGCTCGGCACCGCGATCGGGGTCTACGTCGCGGGCAACACCCTCGGCGGCATCTCCGGCCGGCTGATCCCCGGCCTGGTCGAGGAGAGCTCGTCCTGGCGGGCGGCCATCGCGCTCCTCGCCGTCGTCGCGCTGGTCGCCTCCCTCGCCTTCACCCGGCTCCTGCCCTCCCCCCGGCGTACGACGGACGGGGTGGACGCGACCAGCGCGCGCGAGCACGTCGGCGCCGTGCGCGACCTGCTGCGCGACGGCAGCATCGTGCGGCTGTGCCTGCTCGCTTTCCTGCTGATGGGCGGCTTCGTCGCCTGCTACAACTACCTCACGTTCCGCCTCGAGGCCGCTCCGCTCGGGCTGTCCACGACGGTCACGTCCCTGCTGTTCCTGGCCTACCTCGCCGGCACCGTCAGCTCCCCGCTGGCCGGCCGGCTCTCGGACCGGTTCGGGCGACGACGGCTTGCTCTCGGGGGCATCGTGGTGTCACTGGCCGGGCTCGCACTGATGCTGCCGGACCACCTCGCGGCGATCACGGTGGGGCTGCTGGTCTTCACGGCCGGCTTCTTCGCGACGCACTCGGTGGCCAGTTCGTGGGTGTCCTCGCTGGCGGCGGGGCGTCGCGGTCAGGCCGCCGCGATGTACCTGCTGGCCTACTACCTCGGGTCCAGCGCCTTCGGTGCGTTGATCGGGCTGGCCTACCAGTACGACGGCTGGCCGACCACCGCCGCGGCGATCGCCCTGCTCTTCGTGCTCGGAGGCCTCACGGTGCTGTCGATTCCACGTCCGCCGAGCGACGCCGGAGCCGGGACACCACCGCCAGCCCCGTGAGGAGCAGCACCAACGCGGCGAGCGCGACGACGATCACCGGTGCACCCGCGTCGTCGACGAGCTGCGCCAGGGCCTGCTGGGCCTTCAGCGCTCGGTCGACGACCACGTCGTGCCCGGTCCCGCCGGACAGCACCCGGATCTCGAACCAGCCGTACCACGCGACGTACGCGCCGGCCACGATCAGCACGAGCCCGCCCAGGCGAGCGACGAACTGTCCCGCCCGACGCATGCGCCGCACCACCGACGCCTGTGCGGTTGCGGCGGCCAGCGCCAGGATGAGCACGACCGTCCCCATGCCCAGCGCGTAGACGACGTACGACGCGACGACCTGCACGAAGCTGCTGCCCCGCAACGAGGTCGAGGTCACCGCCAGGAACGGTCCGATCGTGCAGGACAGCGACGCAGAGGCGAAGGAGACGCCGTAGCCGACCTGTGACCACCAGCTCGCCCGCGGAGCCGTCCCGAGACCGAGCCGAGCCGACAGCCCGACGGACCGGCCGGCCAGGATCCAACCACCGAGCAGGACCAGGACCAGGCCGATGACGACGGTGAGGTAGGGCAGGTAGCGCTCGACGGAGAGCGCGAGCGGAGCGACCACTAGACCGAACGCGGAGAAGACCGCGACGAAGCCGACGGTCATCCCCGCGGTGAACCGCACCGCCCGGGCCACCGCCGGCCAGCGCCCGGCCGTGGGCCGCTCGTCGGCGACCAGCAGGGCGAGGTACGGCGGGAGCAGCGCGAAGCCGCAGGGATTGAAGGCCGCGACCGCCCCCGCCACCAAGGCGAGTGCGAGCGTCTGGGCGTCCACGGAGAGGCCGTCAGCCGGCGCGCAGCGCGGAGACCCGCTTGGTCAGCTGCTCGGCGTCCAGGCTGCCGGTGACCCGGGTGGCGTGGCCGGCGGCGTCGACGAAGACGAACGAGGGCTGCGAGGCGACCCCGAACTGCTTCCACAGGTCTCCACTGGCGTCGGACACGTGCTGGAAGCCGCCCGTGCCGGTCTCGGACACGAACTGGCGCATCTCCGGGACCTTGCCCCGTCCGGGCACGCCGACGAATGTCACCTTGCCCTTGAAGGACGCCGCCACGTCGGCCACGTCGCCGGACTCGGCCCGGCAGACGGTGCACCACGGCGCCCAGAACCACAGCACCTCGGGACCCTTCGCGGCCTCGGCGTTGTCGAACGACGCCCCCTCGATGGTCGTGCCGCTGAATGCGGTCGATCCGGCGGGCAGGGCGCTACCGCTGCTCGATCCCCCGCCACACGACACGAGGAGGAGCGAGGCGAGGGCCAGCAGCACGGCCAGGGCTCCCCGAGGGGAGCGTGAGCCGTGCGGGATCCGTGCGAACATGCGGGCACTCCTCGTGTGGGCCACCACCCGCTCCCAGTGTGCACCCTGGGGTGTCGGGCCCTTCACGATCGGGTCACGGTCGGGTCACGGTCGGGTCATGGTCGGGTCGCCGACCGGCTGGCGCGTCCGTCGTACGACGAGCCAGACGGCGAGCGCGCAGACGGCGGCACCAGGCAGCGCGAGGAGACCGGGACGGGTGCCGAACATCAGGAACGCCCAGAGCGCCGTCGTCGGAGGGGTCAGGAACAGCAGCGTGCTCACTCGGGTGGCTCCGCTGCGCCGGAGCACCAGCAGGTAGGACCCGTAACCCCCGAACGTGGACAGCGCCACCACCCAGACCACCGACCACCAGAACCGCGGGTCCCCCGGTGGGCGCAGGTGCCCGTCCAGGGTCGCGACGGTCATGAAGAACACGGCCGCGGTGAGCGTCTGCACGGTCAGCGACTCGAGCAGCGAGACCGGCAGCGAGAGCCGGCGTTCGAGCAGGGTGCCGCCCGACAGGGACAGCATCCCGCCCGCGACCAGCGCGTAGGGCAGCGGTCCGGCCGCGCCGGCGCCGAGATCGCTGGCCACCACCAGCGCGACGCCGACCACGCCGAGCGCCAGGCCGACGCGCTGCCGGACGCTGGTCGTCTCGCCGAGCAGCGAGGAGGCGAAGACCGCGACGAGCAGCGGCTGGAGCGCGGCGACGAGAGCAGCGGTCCCCGGGGGCACGCCGAGGCCGACGCCGGTGACGACGCCGCCGAGGTAGAGGCACTGGCACAGCACGCCCACCAGGGCGAGCCGGGGCCACGTCCGCCGGTTCGGCCGGATGCCTCGCGCGACGGCCCAGGTGCTCACGATCAGCGCCGCGGCGACGTACCGCCAGCCCAGCAGCGTGTCGGAGGGCGCGAAGCGGGTGCCGACCTCGGCCCCGATGAAGCCGGAGCTCCACATCACCACCAGCAGCGTCGCGGCCAGCCCGTCGGTTCGTCTCACCCGGACAGGTAACCACACCGGTCGGTATACTCGCAGTCAACCGCCAGGAGGCGAGATGAGCACACTTCCGGTCGCGACCACCGTCGACCACTCCACGACCCCCGCAGGCGAGCGCCTGATCGACACCGCCAGCCGGCTGTTCTACGAGCGCGGCATCCGGGGCGTCGGCGTCGAGCTGATCGCCGAGGACGCGGGCACCACGAAGAAGACGCTCTACGACCGGTTCGGGTCCAAGGACGGGCTCGTCGTGCTCTACCTCAGTCGCCGTGCGGCGCACTGGCAGCACCGGGCACTGGCCCACCTCGCGGAGCATCCCGAGCCCGGGCCGGCCCGCATCCTCTCGGTGTTCGACGCCCTCGGCGGCTGGCTCGACCGGCAGGAGCGCGGCTGCGCCTTCGTCAACGCGTACGCCGAGGTGGGTGGCACCGACCACCCGGCCCTGCCGCTGATCCGGGCCGAGAAGGCCTGGATGCGCGAGCTGTTCACGGCGCTCGCCGACGAGGCGGGCTACCCCGACAGCGGCCGGCGCGGGGCCCAGCTGCACCTGCTCTACGAGGGCGCGGTCGTCGCCCTCACTGCGGGCGACGAGCCCGACGCGTTGGGGCACGCACGGGACGCAGCCGAGCGGCTACTTCGCCAGGGCTGATCCTAGGCCGCGACGGTCGCCGCCGGCACGGCCGGCTCCAGCGCCCCGGCCACCACGTCGAGCACGTCGCCGACCAGGTGCACGGTGACGGCCTCGAGCACGTCGGCCGGTACGTCGTCCAGGTCGGCCTCGTTGCGCTGGGGCAGGAACACCTCGGTCAGCCCGGCGCGCTGCGCGGCGAGCAGCTTCTGCTTGGCCCCGCCGATCGGGAGCACCCGGCCGTTGAGGGTGACCTCACCGGTCATGCCCACCTCGCCGCGGACCGGTCGCCCGGTCGCCAGGGACACCAGGGCGGTGACCATCGTGACGCCGGCGCTCGGGCCGTCCTTGGGCACGGCCCCCGCGGGGACGTGCACGTGGATGCTGCGGTCCAGGACCGCCGGGTCGACCCCGAGCTGCTCGGCGTGCGAGCGGACGAAGGACAGCGCGATCTGCGCGGACTCCTTCATCACGTCGCCGAGCTGGCCGGTCAGGGTCAGCCCGGCCTTGCCGTCCGAGGCGGACGCCTCGATGAACAGCACGTCACCGCCGAGGCCGGTCACGGCCAGTCCGGTTGCCACGCCGGGCACCGAGGTCCGCTCGTGTGACTCCGGGGTGAACCGGGGCCGGCCGATGAGGTCCTTGAGGTTGGACGCGTCGATGTTGATCGGGCCGTCCTCTCCCGCCAGCCGGGTCGCCGCCTTGCGCAGCGCCTTGGCCACCAGCCGCTCCATCTGCCGGACGCCGGCCTCGCGGGTGTAGTTGCCGGCGAGCTCGCGCAGGGCCCCGTCCTCGACGGTGACCTCGTCGGGCCTCAGAGCCGCCCGCTCCAGCTGGCGGGGCAGCAGGAAGTCGCGGGCGATCGCCACCTTGTCGTCCTCGGTGTAGCCGTCGAGGGTGACCAGCTCCATCCGGTCCAGCAGCGCCGACGGGATCTGGTCGACCACGTTGGCGGTGGCGATGAACAGCACGTCGGACAGGTCGAGGTCGAGCTCGAGGTAGTGGTCGCGGAACGTGTGGTTCTGCGCCGGGTCGAGCACCTCCAGCAGGGCTGCGGCCGGGTCGCCCCGGTAGTCGGCACCGACCTTGTCGACCTCGTCGAGCAGCACGACCGGGTTCATTGAACCGGCCTCCTTGACGGCGCGCACGATGCGACCGGGCAGCGCTCCGACGTACGTCCGGCGGTGGCCGCGGATCTCGGCCTCGTCGCGCACCCCACCGAGGGCGACACGGACGAACTTGCGGCCGAGCGCGTGGGCGACGCTCTCGCCCAGCGAGGTCTTGCCGACACCAGGAGGGCCGGCGAGCAGGATCACGGCACCGGAGCCGCGCCCGCCGACGACCTGGAGGCCGCGCTCGGCGCGACGGGCCCGGACCGCGAGGTACTCCACGATCCGCTCCTTGACCTCGTCGAGGCCGTGGTGGTCGGCGTCGAGCACGGCCCGAGCGCCCGCGAGGTCGGTGACGTCCTCGGTGGTCACGCTCCAGGGCAGCTCCAGGACGGTGTCGAGCCAGGTCCGGATCCAGGCCGTCTCGGGGCTCTGGTCGCTGGAGCGCTCGAGCTTGTCGACCTCGCGCAGCAGCGCCTCGCGGACGGCGTCGGGGACGACGGCGGCCTCGACGCGGGCGCGGTAGTCGTCCGAACCTCCCGGTGACTGACCCTCGCCCTCTCCCAGCTCCTTGCGGATAGCGGTGAGCTGCTGGCGCAGCAGGAACTCGCGCTGGCTCTTCTCCATGCCCTCGCGGACGTCCTCGCCGATCTTGTCGGTGATCTCCTGCTCGGCGAGGTGCTCGCGGGTCCACTCCACGAGGTGCGTGAGGCGCTCCTCGACGTCGGGTGTCTCGAGGAGCTCGCGCTTGCGGTCGTTGGAGAGGTACGGCGCGTAGCCGGCCGCGTCGGCAATGGCGCTGGGGTCGTCCATCTGGTTCACGGAGTCGATGACCTGCCAGGCCTCACGGCGCTGGAGGACCGCCACGACGAGCCGCTTGTACTCCTCGGCCAGCTCGTGGGCGTGCTCGGTGACGTGCTCGGTGACCGTGTCGACCTCGACCCACAGAGCCGCGCCGGGACCGGTGACCCCGCTGCCGATCCGGCCGCGCTCCTCGGCCTTGAGCACCGCGGCGGGAGCACCGCCGCTGAACCGGCCGACGCGCTCGACGGTCGCGATGACGCCGTACGACGCGTAGCGGTCCTCCAACCGCGGAGCCACGAGGAGCCGGCCGTCACTGCTGGCGCGAGCGGCGTCGATGGCGGCCTGGGAGGACTCGTCGAGCGCGATCGGGACGACCATCCCGGGCAGCACGACGGTGTCGGAGACGAAGAGGACGGGAAGGCGAGTAGCCACGGGAGGCACCTTTCGAGACTTGAGCGATACCGGCTCAACTCCCGTCCCGCACCGGCTGTTCCGGCGTTCTCCCACAGCGAACACGCTCGACCAGGGTGCGCTCATGGATCAACTCCTGCAGCAGTCGGGTCTGCAGGCTGGGAGCGGCGTCCATCTCCACCTGCACCCGCCGAAGCCGGTCGGCGTGGACATCTCCAGTCGCTGGCCGGCGTGTTCCCGCTCCACCCCGTCATCGTGGTCGGGCCCGCGTTCCTGCTGCTGGTGCTGGTGTTCCGGTCTTTGCTGGTGCCGATCAAGGCCGCCGTCGGCTTCATGATGTCGCTGGAGCTCTCCCAGGGCGCCACGGTGGCCGTCTTCCAGTGGGGCTGGCTGAAGAACCTGCGCGGCCCGGACACGACAGCGCCGGTGATCTTCATCCTGCCGCGGGTGTTGACCGACATCCTGTTCGGGCTGGCCATGGACTATGGCCGCCGTCGGCGAACGCATCTGGGGGCTGACCTCCCGGCTCGACCGGGCGCTGCCCAACGTCGACATCGAGGGCGAGGCGCTCCTGCGCCGGCTCGAGGAGCCGACTACTCCTCGTCCGTCTCGCCGCGGCTCGCCCGCAGCTCACGAGCGCGTCTGACGTCCTCGGCCTGCTTCTCGTCGGCCTTGTCGATGTTGCGGGTGTCGCGGGGCGCCAGCTGGACGGTCTCCTCGGCCGGCAGCCCGGCCTGCAGCTCTCGGCCCCGCTCCAGCTCGGAGTCGAGCTCGGCGCCGAAGAGCAGCGCGAGGTTGGTGATCCAAAGCCACAGCAGGAACACCACGACGCCGGCCAGTGCGCCGTAGGTCTTGTTGTACGACGAGAAGGTGGCGACGTACAGGCCGAAGAGGGCCGAGGCGATGATCCAGACCACGATCGCGAGAACGGCGCCGACGCTGACCCAGCGGAACTTCGGCTGCTTCACGTTGGGCGTGGCCCAGTAGAGGAGCGCCACGATCAGCACGACGACCAGCAGGATGACCGGCCACTTCGCGATGTTCCAGACCAGGACGGCCGTCGAGCCGACGCCGATCGCGTTGCCGACGGCGGTCGCAGCCGGGCCGGTCAGCACCAGGGCCAGGGCCACCGCGGCGACAAGCACCAGCGAGACCAGGGTGACGAGCAGCATCACCGGACGCAGCTTCCAGAACGGCCGGCCCTCCCGCACCTCATACATCCGGTTCATCGCCCGCCCGAATGACCCGACGTAGCCCGACGCCGACCACAGCGCACTGGCCAGGCCGACGACGAAGGCGATGCCGGCCGCATGGGGCTGGCTCGCCATCGTGGTCAGGGGGCCTTCGATCGTCTTGACCATCGAGCCCGCGCCGACCTGCTTGGCGATTCCGAGCAAGGTGTCGACGGTCTGCTTGCCCTGCCCGAACAGGCCGACCAGGGACAGCAGCGCGATCATCGCCGGGAACAGCGCGAGCACCGCGTAGTAGGTCAGGGCGGCGGCCAGGTCGGTGCACTGGTCCTTGGAGAACTCGCGCGCGGTCTTGCGCAGCACGTAGCCCCAGGAGGGCTTGGTCAGGTCGGTCGGGGAGTCGGGCTTGGCGGCGTGGTCCCGCTCGTCGGTCACGCGGCCCTCGGTGGCGTTGCTCATACGTTGCCGGTGCCCTGAGTCGGCCGGAGCAAACGGCTCAGGTGGCCAGCGACCGCAGGACCAGGGCCAGCGGCGGCCACGCTGTGCGGCCACGACGGGCGACGGCGTAGGCCCGCAGCGCGACACGGGGTTCGCGCAGCGGCAGCAGCCGAACCCCTTCGGCGGTAGGCCGCGCCTCCGGAAGCAGCCCTACGCCGAGGCCGGCCACGATCAGGTCCTCGACCAGCTCGAGGCTGTCGGCGCGGTGCACGACCCGAGGCACGAACCCGGCCGTCGAGGCCACCCGCCGGATCGCGTCGAGGTCCGAGTTGTTGCGGGAGTTCACGATCCAGTCGCTGTCGCGGTAGCGCCCCAGGACCTCGGCCGCCGCACCGCGCACCCGCGGGTCGGCCGCCGGAACGCCCAGCCCCCAGTCGGCGTCCCAGAGCGGCACCGTCTCCAGCGTCGCGTCGAAGCTCGCCGGCGCCAGGTCGAACTCGTAGGTCAGCGCCAGGTCGATGTCGTCGGCCGCGAGCAGGTCCAGGCTCTCGGCCGGCTCGTGCTCGAGGATCTGCAGGTGCACGTCCGGGTGGCTGAGCGAGAGCGCGCGCACGACGGGCATCAGCGACTGGCGTACGGCGGTGGCGAACGCCGCAACCCGCACGGTGCCGGCCGGCTCGGCCGACGGGTCGAGGTCGAGGCGCGCGGCCTCGAGCGCCGCCAGCACCGTCACGGCGTGGTCCGCGAGCCGGCGTCCGGCCGGGGTGAGCCGGACCCGTCGGCCGTCGGCCTCGATCAGCGGGGTTCGCACCTCGCGTGCGAGCACCGCGATCTGCTGGGACACCGTCGAGGTGGTGACGTGCATGACCTCGGCCACCTCGCGCATAGACCCGAGTCGGGACAGCTCCAACAGCAGCTCGAGTCGGCGCGGGTCCACGGCGTTCATTATCCAGGATCAGTGAACAATGTGTCCATAGATGTCACGTGGACGCGAACGGTGGGTGCGGGCTGTACTGGACGCATGAGCACCTCCCTGCACCGAGCCGCCCGCGCCGGCACCGGCATGGCCGTCGCGTCCATGCTCTGCGTGCAGCTGGGGCTGGCGGCCTCCGTCGGCCTCTTCGACCGCATCGGCCCGGAGGGCGCGGCCTGGCTGCGGCTCGCCTGGGCCGGGGTCGTCGTGCTGGTGCTCGTCCGGCCCCGCCGCAGCGACCTGACCCGTCGCGGCCTGGTCGCCGGCGTCGCCCTGGGCGTGGTCACCGCCGGAGTCACGATGCTGTTCATGGCCGCGGTGGCGCGGCTGCCGCTGGGCACGGCGAGCGCCCTGGAGTTCCTGGGCCCGCTCGGCGTCGCGGTGGCCCGCAGCCGCGGAGGACGCCCGCTGCTCTGGCCGCTCCTCGCGGCCGGCGGTGTCGTGCTGCTGACCGAGCCGTGGCAGGGCGACGTCGACGTGGTCGGGGTGGCCTTCGCCCTCGGCGCGGCCTGCTGCTGGGCGGCGTACATCCTGCTGACCCAGGCGGTCGGGGACGAGCTCTCCGGTCTGCACGGCCTGGCGGTCTCGCTGCCGGTGGCCGGCATCGTCGCCACGCTCGTCGCCGGACCTGGAACCTTGCCGTTGCTGTCATGGCACCTCGTGCTGGTCGGGCTCGGGCTGGCGATGCTGCTGCCCGTCATCCCGTTCAGCCTCGAGATGCTGGCGCTGCGACGGTTGACCACCTCGGCCTTCGGCACGCTGATGAGCCTGGAGCCCGCCTTCGCGCTGGTGATCGGGCTGCTGGTCCTGCACCAGCTGCCGGGGCTGTGGCCGGTGCTCGGGGTCGGGTTCGTGGTGGCCGCGGGCGTCGGCGCGGAGCGCTCCGGAGCACGGCTGGACCAGGCGCCTACCCCGGACGTACGCCGGGACGCCGCCGTCACACCCTGAGGCCGGGCTGCCAGACTGCCGGCATGGCCGTTCCGTTCGAGGAGCTCGACTGGCGCGAGACGCCGATGGGTGAGATCAGCCTGCGCAAGCGGCGCGAGCGGACGCTCGGCGTGGACGTCTTCGAGGTGAAGCTGGGCGAGGAGTACCTCATGTCCAGCCTCTTCACCGTGGCCGAGATCGAGCTGTCCCGGCTCGGGCTCGCGGCCCACGACGGCTCCGGGCTCGACGTCCTGGTCGGCGGACTGGGCCTCGGCTACACCGCGGTGGCCGCTCTCGAGGACCCGCGCGTCGCCGCCCTGACCGTGGTCGAGGCGCTGCCCGAGGTGGTCGACTGGCACCAGCGCCGGCTTCTGCCCGAGGCCGAGACCCTGGTCTCCGACGAGCGCACGCGCCTGGTGACGGCCGACTTCTTCACCACCATCGGGGCCGGGCAGCCGGTCGACCCGGCCGAGCCCGATCGGAGGTACGACGTCCTGCTGGTCGACATCGACCACAGCCCGCGGCACGTGCTGCACCTGAGCCACGCGGTGTTCTACAGCGCCGCCGGGCTGCGCCGGATGCGCAGGCGCCTCAACCCCGGTGGCGTCTTCGCGCTCTGGTCCGACGACCCGCCCGACGACGACTTCACCGGTCTGCTGCGCGGGGAGTTCGGCGACGTCGCCGCGCACGTCGTCGACTTCGACAACTTCCTCACCGGCGGCACGTCCTCGAACACCGTCTACGTCGCGCGCTGACCCACTCGCGCCGAAACGTTGCTCCGGGAGGTCAAGTCGGCCCCGCCGGGTGCCGAGACTCCTTCTGCCGGGGCCTTCGACAGGCCCCGACGTCCGCGATCGGACCAGGAGGGGACGCCATGACGACCGACCAGGCTGCTTGGCCGTTCACCCACCTCGTCACGGTCCAGATGGTTCAGGCCGGCGGAGTGCTCGCGCCCCTCTGGACCGAGCTGGGCTACGACAGCCTCGACCCGTACGCCGTCACGATGACGTTCATCACCCCGAGCCAGACCTCCACCTGGACCTTCGCCCGTGACCTGCTCGCCGAGGGCCAGACCCGGCCCGTCGGGGAGAACGACGTCCGGGTCAGCCCGGCCCTCGACGCCGCCGGCCGCCGCATCGTCGTAGTCGCGCTCTGCTCCGACGAGGGCGAGACCCTCTTCGAGCTCCCGGCCGACGACGTGGCGTGCTTCATGGAGAGGGTGCACGCGACCGTCCGGCCCGGCGAAGAGTCGTCGCACGTCGACGTGGACGCGGCGATCGCCGCTATCCGCGCCGTGCAGACCGTCTGACGGTCCCGACGGTTCAGCCGCGCTGGGCGGAGGCGGCTCCGCTCCCGTTCCGGATCATCCCGTCCTGCCCGGTGACCACGTGCTCACGGGGCACGGTGCACCTCGATCGAGTCCACCCGGTCCGGGTAGAACGCCGCGTGGTCCTTGATCCCCGCGACCGCGTCGTGCGGTGCGGGGTAGAACCACAAGGCGGCGGGCGCGACGTCGTCGCCGACCTCGAGGGAGTGGTAGGACGCCTCGCCCTTGTAGGGGCAGTACGTCGTGTGGTCGCTCGGCCGCAGCACGGCCGGGTCCACGTCGGCCAGCGGGATGTACTGCGCCGCGGGGTACGACGCCTCCTGCAGCGTGATCGCGTTCGTGGTGTCGGCGATGACGCGGCCACCGAGCTTCACGGTGACGCGATCGCCGGTGCGCACGAGGGAGATCGGGTGGTCCGGCCCGGGAACGAGAACCTTGTTGTTCGTCATACCCACCCAACATCAGTGCAGACGGACTCATTCCGGGCAGACGTCCGTGAGGAAGCCGTGAGGAAACGCGAATCAGCCGTTCGGCCACTCAAGGCTGCCCGATCGCCAACCGAGCCTTGTGATGTAGGGCCGGGGAAACAACGAGCTGGGGGCAGGGATGAAGACCAACCGCACGGCGGCAGTCGCCGTCACAGAGACGATGAAGGCGCGCCTCGTCGCGACGCACGGCGGAGCGCTCGAGCTGAACGTGACGCTGGGCTACGACAGCCGCGACCCGTTCGCCGTGTCGGCCGTCATGGAGACCTCGTCGCTGCGCATCACCTGGGTCTTCGCCCGCGAGCTGCTCGACGGCGGCCTGCTGGAGCCCACCGGCGACGGCGACGTGCACGTCTGGCCCTGCCTCGACCACCACGGCCACAGCATCCTCGCCCTCGAGCTGTGCTCGGACGACGGCGACGCGCTCCTCGAGCTGCCGACCCAGAAGGTCGCCGGCTTCGTCGACAACACCCTGGCGGCCGTGCCCGCCGGGACCGAGGCCGACCACCTGGACGTGGACGCGCTCCTCGAGTCGATCTTCGGCGCCTGACCGTTCCCGGCACCGACGTGCCGCCGTGACTAGGTGCGGCCACCCGTTCGGGCCATTCACCGTACAAACCTGGACATCCGACCCATGGGTGCTTCTAGGGTGCACCCACCTCGTCCTTCCGCGGCCCTCGTGGTCGCTGTCTCGGCGCCATCGGGACGAGGCTGCACGACTTGGTCGACGGACGGTCGATCGCGGACTCGACCGAAGGACCCTCCCGTGTCCCACGCTCTCTCCCGCCGCCGCTCCCGCGCGCTGGCCACCGGCGCCGTCCTGGTGCTGACGCTCGGCCTCTCGGCCGGTTCGCTGTCGCCGGCCTCCGCGCTCGTGCTGACGCCCACGCCCGCGACGTACACAAACTCCACCCCGATCGACATCCCGGACGACGGCGACGACTTCGCGAACAACGCTGTGGACTCCGTGATCACGGTCCCTGCCGGCGGCGCCATCAGCCGCATCGGCGACTTCGCGGTCACGCTGCTCGGCCTCACCCATCCCTACGTCGAGGACCTGTACGTCGGCCTGGAGAGCCCGGCCGGCACGCAGGTAGTGCTGCTTTGCGAGCAGGACGTCGCTGGGACGAACAGCCCGGACGACGCGGACGTCACCTTCTCCTCCGACGGGCTCGGAGAGGCGAACTGCGTCGAGACGGACCCGACCTACCAGACCGACCCGGGCGACTTCACCGGCGAGGACCCCACCGGCGACTGGACGTTGGTCGCCTTCGACCCGTACCCCGACTTCGCGGGCTCGATCGCCCGTGGCTTCTCGATCCGGTTCGACCAGGGAGCTGCCTCGACAGCGACCGCCCCGCAGAACGTGAGCGTGGTGGCGGGCACGGACGCCACGTTCTCCTCCACCGTCAGGGGTACGCCCGCCCCGGACGTCCAGTGGCAGTTCAGCAGCGACGGCGGCAGCACGTGGTCCGACATCTACGGCGCCCACCAGGCGACGTACTCCGTGACCGCTCCCAGCCTGGCCGACGACCAGAAGCTGTACCGCGCCCAGGTCGGCAACGCCTTCAACGATGTGACGACATCAGCCGCCACTCTCACGGTCACCGGCTCGGTGCCAGGGGCACCGACGATGACGGCAGGCCAGACCGGTCCCGGCGAGGTCACGCTCCAGTGGACAGCGCCCGCGGACCGCGGGTCTTCCGCGATCACCGGCTACCGAGTCCACTTCCCGGGCCGGTTCCCCGGCGAGGACTACGCCTATCCCTCGACCGTGCGCAGCGCCACGTTCGACAACGTGTCGTGGGGCACCCATACGTTCACCATCACCGCCGAGAACGCCGCCGGCCGCAGCCCGACGTCCTCCGTCCCGCTCGTGGTGGGCGGGATCACCCCTACCCCGACGCCTCCGGCTCCGGCCCGCGCGACCCCGACCCTCACCACCTCCACGACCGTCGCGGTCTACGGCGACCGGATCACCTTCACCGGCACCGGGCAGCCCGGTGAGACGGTCCGGATCACCCGGACGATCACCGGGGACTCCGCCGGAGGCGTGACCGCCGTCGTGGACGGGACCGGGCGCTACACCGCCTCGATCCTCACCACCAGCTCTGCCGTCTACCAGGCGAAGGGTGCCACGGGTCTTTCCGGTCCCACGGTGTTCGTCTCCGCGAAGTCCAAGATGAGGCTGGCCGCCACCCGGGTGGCGAAGCGGAAGTACACCCTGCACGGGACGGTCTCGCCGGCCAAGGCGCTCCAGGTCGTCAAGGTCTACTACAAGAAGTCGAGCGGCGCCTACGGACTGCTCGGCTCAATGAAGACGAGCGCGAAGGGTGCGTGGACCTACACGCACACGTACTCAGCGACCAAGAAGTTCACGTTCAAGGCCGTGGCTGCGGCCACCGAGAAGAATGCGTCGAACTACCGGACGCTGAGCGTGTCCGTGCACTGACCAAGCCGCAGCCGAACAGCAAGAACGTCCCTCGCCTGCCGATGCAGGTGGGGGACGTTCTGTTCGGGGAGCCGCCTGTCGGAATCGAACCGACGACCTTCTCATTACGAGTGAGACGCTCTACCGACTGAGCTAAGGCGGCACGGCGCCCGACCATCAGCCGGGCACGCCGGACGAGTATACGGAAACCCGTTGGCCCTGCCGAATCCGGTCATCGGACG
>JBDSMW010000111.1:0-11928 GCA_039915665.1 Nocardioidaceae bacterium | reverse complement strand
GACAGGGCCTCGGCGAGCGCGTCGTGGCCCGCCACCTGGTTGACGACGATCGCGGCACAACCGAGTCGCGGAGCGGTGGCGACTGCGTCCGGGAGGGCGATATGCGCGTTGATCACGGCGGGGAGGAACAGGACGGGCCCCTGCGGGTCATAGACGGGTGGGGCGGCCACCGTGACGGCTTCGACCGCTCCGGCCAGCTCGACCCGGACGCCGGCCTCGCCGCCCCCGGCGCCCGACAGCTCCATCAGCCACCACGACTCCGCGACGGCCAGCCCCGCTGTCCGCGCGAACTCCGCCCTGTCCTTCTCGTAGGTGGGACACACGAACCGCACGGTGGCTCCGTGGGCCTCGCCGTCGAGGGCGTTCCACAGGCTGCGCCCATCACTCGCCGCCCAGTCCGGCCCGGGGACGTACAGGTCATCGACGAGCCAGCCCTCTCCTCGAGGGACTGCCACCAGGATGGACGCGTCCGTGCGAAAGGCTTTCCCTCCGACGTCGGACACGAGGTGCTCGAGGTACGCGCGGTGGCTGGCCGAGGCGTCGGGAGCCAGACGCCAGAACAAGGGCGCGAACTCCACGAGTGGTTCCCGTCGCCGACGGAGTACCTGGACCGCCCAGTCGAGATCATCAGATCCAACGACCGAGGTCGACACCCGCCCGACCCTAGCCTTGCGGTATGACGAGGTACGTCCTGCCTCGATGGTGCAGCGGGGGAAGATGCAGGGTTCGTCGCGTCGAGACCCCCGACCCGGCGGCGATCGTCGCGCCGGTCAGCCCATCGACCCCGTGAGGCCCTGCTCGATCGTGACCAGCAGCTTGTCGAGGACGGCCTCGCGGTCCGCAGGAGGCAGACCGCGCAGCGGGCCGTCGAGCAGCAGCACCGAGAGGCCGTGCACGGCAGCCCAGCAGGCGACGTCGGCGCCCTCGCGACCGGCGGGGGAGATGGCACCGGCCTCGACCAGCTCGTCCAGTACCTGGCCGAGGAGCAGGTAGGGTCCGGCGTCCGCCATCGACGTCGGGTCATCGGTCTCGGTCGGACAGAAGGCCACGGCGAACAGACCGGGCTCGCTCAGCGCGAACTCGACGTACGCCCGCCCGGTCTCGCGCAACTGCGCCCGCGCGCGCCTCGCCGGATCGGTCTCGCGCACGCCGTCCAGTCGTCGCTGCATAGCCTGCTCGAGCTGGGTGGACGCCAGGGACGCGATCTCGGAGAGCAGTTCGTCGCGGTCGGCGAAGTGCCGGTACGCCGCGTTGTGCGACACGCCCGTCCGTCGCGCCACCTCCCGCAGCACCACCCCGTCGGGACCGTTCACTCGCGCCAGCTCGGCTCCCGCGTCGACGAGGGCAGCGCGCAGGTTGCCGTGGTGGTACGGCTTCGTCGTCGCTGGCACGTCTGCATCCTAGCGGAGATGTTGACAGTGGGTACATTGATGTAGACACTGTCCACATGCGCTCCAAGCTCCCGATCCTGCTCACGGTCTGCGCGGCCGTGCTCGCCATCAACCTCGACACCACGATCGTCAACGTGGCGCTGCCGAGCATCTCCACCGATCTCGACGCCGGCACGCGTGCCCTGCAGTGGATCGTTGACGGCTACAACCTGGCGTTCGCCGCCCTGGTGCTGGCCGCGGGCAGCCTGTCCGACCGCTTCGGCCGTCGGCCGGCGCTGATCCTGGGCCTCATCGCCTTCGCCGCGTCCAGCATGGTCGGCGCCGTGGTCGACTCGTCCGGCGCGCTGATCGCCGCGCGGGTCGCGATGGGCATGTCCGCGGCGGTCATCTTCCCGACCACGCTGTCGATCATCAGCAACACCTTCCGCGAGCGCCGCGAGCGCGCCGCCGCGCTCGGCGTCTGGGGTGCCGTGGTCGGCATCGGCGTGGCGGCCGGGCCGGTCGTCGGTGGCCTGCTGCTCGAGCACTTCGCGTGGGGGAGCGTCTTCTGGGCACTGGTCCCGCTGGCCCTGGTGACGGCCGCGACGGCGTACGTGCTGGTGCCCGAGTCCCGCGACCCTGCCGTACCTCCGCTCGACCTGCCCGGGCTCGTCCTCTCGATCGCGATGCTGAGCGCGCTGGTCTACACGATCATCGAGGCACCCGAGCACGGTTGGGCATCGGCGCACACCATCGGTGGCTTCGCGCTCAGCGCCCTGCTGCTGCTGGTGTTCGTGACGGTGGAGCGTCGGACGGCGCACCCGATGCTCGACCTCAGCCTGTTCCGCGACCGGCGCTTCAGCGCCGCGAGCGGGGCGGTCACCGTGACGTTCTTCGCGCTGTTCGGCTTCATCTTCCTGATCACGCAGTACTTCCAGTTCGTGCGCGGGTACGGAACGCTGTCGACCGGCGCCCGCATCCTGCCGGTGGCCCTGAGCATCGCCGTCGCCTCCGTCGTGGGCGCGCTGCTCGCGCCGCGGATCGGCACCAAGGTCGTGGTGACGTCGGGGCTCGTGCTGTTCGGGACGTCGTTCGTGTGGATCTCCACCGTCGCCGTCGACGCGTCGTACGCCACCACGATCGTGCCGCAGATGGTGATGATGGGCCTCGGCATGGGGTTCATCAGCACGCCCGCCACCGAGTCCATCCTCCAGGTGCTGCCGCCGGGCCGTGCCGGCGTCGGATCGGCCGTCAACGACGCGACCCGCGAGCTCGGTGGCACCCTCGGTGTCGCCGTGATCGGCTCGTTGTTCTCCTCGATCTACGCCGCCCGCCTCGCCGAGGAGCTCGGCGGCCGACTCGACGACGCAACACTCGCCCGCGCGCAGGACTCGGTCGGCGTCGCCGACGCCCTCGCAGCCAAGATGCCCGGCCTGCAGTCCGCGACCGACACCGCCTTCATGGCCGGGCTGCACACCAGCTGCCTGGTGATCGGGTTGATGTGCCTGTTCGGTGCGCTCGCGGCGCTCGCGGCCCTGCCCGGGAACGGCTACCGCCCGATGGCAGTCGACGAAGAGCCTGTGCTCACCGACAGCGACGACGGGTTAACGGTTGCTAACCTTGGCAGGTGACCAGTGACGCGCCGACCGTAGCCACGGCGGCGGCGCCCTCGCGGCGGGACCAGATCCTCACGACCGCTGCGGAGCTCTTCGCGGCGCGCGGGTTCCACGGGGTGTCGGTCGCCGACCTCGGTGCCGCCTGCGGGATGTCGGGGCCGGCGCTCTACAAGCACTTCCCGTCCAAGGACTCGCTGCTGGCCGCCATGCTCGTCTCGATCAGCGAGGAGCTGCTCGCGGTGGGACGCGATCGGGTCAAGGGGGCAGCCGACCCGGGAGCGGCCGTCGCCGCCCTGGTCGACTGGCACGTCGACTTCGCGCTGCGGCACCGGGCCCTGATCGTGGTGCAGGACCGAGACTGGGAGTCGCTGCCTGCCGATGCCCGAGAACGAGTCCGCTCGCTCCAGAGGGAGTACGTCGACCTCTGGGCAGCCGAGCTCCGACGCGTCCATGGCGCCAGACGGCTCGACCTCGACCGGGCCCGCGCGATGGCGCACGCGGCGTTCGGCCTGATCAACTCCACCCCGCACAGCGCCCGGCTGCCCGAGCCGGAGATGAGCGCGATGCTCGAGCAGATGGCCGTCGGTGCGTTGGGGTTGGATGGTGGCCATGACGATCGCGACGTTCAAGGACTTCTGCCTCGACGCCCGGGACCCGGTGCTGCTGGGTGAGTTCTGGGGCCGGCTGCTCGGCCTCGAGCTGCACCGCCAGGACGGCGGTGACACCTATCTCACCGGGCCGACGCCGGGGCACACGATCTGGGTCAACGCCGTCCCCGAGGCCAAGACGGTCAAGAACCGGTGGCACTTCGACGTCAACGCGTCCTCCGTCGCGGAGGTCCAGGCGCTCGGCGCCACCGTCGTCGACGCCGACTCGTTCCGGTGGACACTGATGACCGACCCCGAGGGCGGCGAGTTCTGCGTGTTCGTCCGCGAGGGCGAGATCACCCGGCGGCTCTACGAGGTCGGCATCGACATCAGCGGCCCGGGCGACGGCGCGGAGGCCTCGCACGACGTTGCGGCCTGGTGGGCCGACGTGCTCGGCGCCCGGCTGGTGGACGACGAGCGCGGCTACTCCTACGTGCTCGACGTGCCCGGTGCGCCGTTCGACTCGCTGGACTTCGTGCCCGTGCCGGAGTCGAAGACGGTGAAGAACCGCATCCACCTCGACGTCACGACCGACGACGTCGACGCTCTCGTCGCCGCCGGAGCGACCGTGCTGCGGGCCCAGGACGACACGATCGGCTGGACGGTGCTGGCCGACCCCCAGGGCAACGAGTTCTGCGCGTTCGTCGGCTGAGGCCGCGGGTCAGCGCCTCGGCTCCTCGACCGGCCGCGCGACGAAGTCCGCGACGATCTCGCCCAGCCGCTGGCCGGCGTCCTCCTGGAGGAAGTGCCCGGCCCCCGTCACCACGGGGTGGTCGAGCCCCTGGGCGCCGGGCATCGAGCGCGCCAGGACCGGTCCCATCCCGGAGGTGATCGGGTCACCGTCGCTGAAGGCGACCAGGAACGGCAGGTCGCTGTGCGTGAGCGTCTTCCAGGCGGCGCGGTTCGCCTCCGTCGCTGGGTCGTCCGGCGACGTGGGCACCAGGGTGGGCATCACCCGCGGGCCGGCCTTGAAGCTCTCGTCCGGGTACGGCGCGTCGTAGGCGGCCCGGACCTCGTCACTCATCGGCTGCACGCAGCCGGCAGCCACGAGACGCCCGACGTCGAGGTGCTCGGCCTTCTCGACGGCCCGGCGGAACTGCCACCAGATGTCCGGCATCGACAGGTCCCCGGTCGGCAGGCCGGTGTTCGCCGCGACCACCCGGGCGAACCGGTCCAGGTGCTCCGCGACCAGCCGCAGCCCGATCAGGCCGCCCCAGTCCTGTCCGACGAGCGTGACGTCGCGCAGGTCGAGCACGTCGAAGGCCAACGCGCGGACCCACTCGACGTGCCGCGCGAACGTGTGGTCGGCCAGGGCCGTCGGCTTGTCCGAGCGGCCGAAGCCGACCAGGTCGGGCACCACGGCCCGCAGGCCCTGCTCGACGAGCACGGCGACCACGTCGCGGTAGAGGTAGGACCAGCTCGGCTCGCCGTGCAGGAGCAGGACCACCGGCGCGTCGGGCGGGCCCGCGTCGACGTACGCCATCCGGAGGCTGCCGCCGTCACCGTCCGGGACGTCCGCGTAGGACACCGGGTGGTCGAAACCGGGCAGCGTGGCGAAGCGGTCGTCGGGGGTGCGCAGCAGGTCCATGCTGCAAGCCTTCCACGAAACGTGCCACGGTGGCCCGATGAGCACCCCCTCGCTGCGCTGGCAGTGCGTCTGCGTCGACGCGACCGACCCCCGTGCGATCGCGACGTTCTGGCAGGAGGCCCTGGGCTGGCGCCGCACCCACGACACCGACGAGGAGGTGGTGCTCGAGCCACCGGCCGGCAGCCCGGAGGACGGCGTCAGCCCGGACCTGCTGTTCCTGCGCGTCCCCGAGGGCAAGTCGGTCAAGAACCGCCTGCACCTCGACCTCAGGCCGCTCGACCAGGCCGCCGAAGTGGCCCGGCTCGAGGCCCTGGGCGCAACCCGGGCCGACATCGGCCAGGGCGACGTCAGCTGGGTGGTGCTCCAGGACCCCGACGGCAACGAGCTGTGCGTGCTGCGCGCCCTCGCGTCGCAGGACGCGACCTACGAAGGCGCCTGACTACCTCACCTCGGCGCGCAGCACCCGGACCAGGCCCAGCACCAAGGGCAGCGCGACCCCGAGCACGGTGCTGGTGGCCGCCTGCGCCCACTGCTCGCCCGTCATGTGGTCCGCGCCGAACGAGGGTTGCTGGGAGGGTGCCCAGGTCGATCCAGGGCTGGACGTCCTTGATGGAGGTCCACCACGACGCCAGGATCGTGAACGCCGTCGGCAGCACGAAGCAGGTCACGATCGGCGCGGCGGAGTTGAGGAACAGCAGTTGCCGACCCTGGCCGCGCCGTCCTTGTGCAGACCGCGCATGCACGGGATGGCCGCCGCACAGCGACACCTTCTGACTAACGGCCCAGCCACTCCTCGGCCACCGCGGACAGCTCCCGCTTGCGCGCGTCGTCCATCCGGTCGTAGGTCCGCACCGCGAAGCTGCTGCGCGGGTTGGCCTCGAACCCCTCGCGGTGGTCGGCCACGAACTGCCAGTAGAGCGCGTCCCACGCCTCCCGCCACGGCCCCGGACCGAAGTCGCTCATCTTCCGCAGGTAGTTCGAGCCGCTGACGTAGGGCTTGGTCGTCACCAGCTCACCGGCGGAGAACTGGCTCATCGCGTAGACGTTCGGCACCATCACCCAGTCGTAGGCGTCGACGAAGAACGTCATGAACCACTCGTAGACCTCGTCGGGGTCCGTCCGCAGCAGCAGCATCGCGTTGCCCAGCACCATCAGCCGCTCGATGTGGTGCGCGTAGCCGTGCCTCAGCACGCGGGCGATCACGGTGTCGACTGGCTCCAGCCCGGTCGTGCCGTCCCACCACGACGGCCCCAGCTCGCGGGTCAACCCCAGCAGGTTGCGGGTGCGGAGCCGCCGACCGTGCACGACGTACGTCGCCCGCATGTACTCCCGCCAGCCGACGACCTGCCGGACGAACCCCTCCAGGCTGGGCAGGTCGACGTCGTGCTCGGCGGCGTGCTCCACGGCCCGCTCGACCACGTGCGCCGGGTCGAGCAGCCCGACGTTGATCAGCGGGCTGAGCACGGAGTGGAACAGCCAGGGTTCGTCGGCGGCGATGGCGTCCTCGTAGGGCCCGAAGTCCGCGAACCGGTCCTCGAGGAAGCGGGTGAGCCAGGTCTCGGCCTGCCGGTGCGTGGTGGGCCAGTGGTAGCCCGCGAGGTCGCCGGGGTTGTCCGGGAACGCCTCGCCCACCCAGGCGATCGCGTCGCGCACGTGGTCGCCGCGGCTGGCCTCGGGCATCGCGGGGACGGCGACGTCCCTGGGCAGCCGCTTGCGGTTCTCCGTGTCGTAGCTCCACCGGCCGCCGGTCGGCCGGACCCCGTCCATCAGCAGGTCGAGCCGACGTCGCTGGCGCTCGTAGAAGTGCTGCATCCGCGGCTGCCGCACGGATGCGAACGTCTCGTCGATCTCGGCCCGCGTCGTCAGGAAACCGGGGGTCTCCAGGACGGTCAGCTCGGCACCGACCCCGCGGCAGACCTTGCGGAGGTCGCGGTCGAGCCAGTCGTCGACCACGTCGTACACCGAGACCTGGGTGACCCCGTGCTCGGTGAGCACCTCGGACAGGCGCTTGTCGCTGGTCGCGTCCGCGGACGTCTCGACGGGTACGACGGTCAGGCCGGCGCCGCGCAGCCGGTCGGCGAAGGCCCGCATCGTGGCCCGGTGCAGCACCAGCTTGTGGGTGTGGAACGGCAGCTGCCGGAAGAACAGGTCGGGCTCGACGAGCACGACGAGCGTGTCGCCGGGAGCGTCGAGGTGCTCGACGAAGAGCTGGTGCGGGAAGACGACGCGGGCGACGGGCACGCATCCAGTGTGACCTCGCGCTCAAGGGCGCCAAACGGGGTAATTGGTTCGCCTGATGTCCCCACGCACGCCTACGCTCGTCGGTGCCATGCGCGACTTCCCACCGTCCGTCCGGACCTTCCACACGCTTCCCGGCGAGACCCCGGACGCGGATCCGGACCTGCGGTCACCCGGCCGGTTCCTGTGGTCGGTGATCCGCAGCCAGCAGAGCGTGGTCGCGACCGCCGCACTGGTCGGGGTGCTCTGGCAGCTGCCGCTGACCGTCGGGCCGTGGATGGTCGGCAAGGCAGTGGACCAGGGCCTGATCGCGCACTCGGTGTCGGCGACGCTGCAGTGGAGCGGCCTGCTGCTGCTGGTGATCGTGATCGGCGGCGTCTTCGGGATCACCATGCACACACTGGTGGTCCGGAGCTGGCTGATCGCGCTATACGGCACGACACTGATGGTGACCCGCAAGGCCGCCCAGCTCGGCCACGTGCTCCCGCGGCGGACCCCGACGGGCGAGGTGCTCAGCGTGTCCGGCAGCGACTCCGACGAGTTCGGTGCACTGACCGAGATCACCGCCCGCTCCTTCTCCCAGCTGGTGTCTTACCTGACCGTCGCCGCGATCGTGCTGGCCACCTCCGCCCGGCTCGGGGTGCTGGTCCTGGTCGCGGCCCCGGTGCTGGTCGCGATCGCCCTGCCGCTGCTCCGCCCGCTGCACCGGCGGCAGGCCGCCGAGCGGCGGCGCACGTCCACGCTGACCTCGCTGGCCACCGACATCGTCGGCGGCCTGCGGGTGCTCCGCGGCATCGGCGGCGAGAGCACGTTCGGCCACAACTACGCCGCGCAGTCGCAGCGGGTCCGGGAGGCGGGCGTCGCAGCCGGCCTGTGGCAGGCGCTGATCGAGGCGGTCGGCGTGCTGTTCTCCGGCTGCTTCCTGGTGCTGCTGATGTACTCCGGCGCGCGGGCCGTCGGGACCGGCGAGCTGACCGTCGGCGAGCTCGTGAGCTTCCTGGGCTACGGCCTGTTCATGGTCGGCCCCATCCGGACCTTCTTCGAGCTGGCCCAGAAGCTGACCCGCTCGCTGGTCTCGGCCCGCAAGGCCGTCGCGGTCCTGGAGCAGACGCCGCCGTGGACCCGGCCCGTCGACCCCGAGGCGCTGCCGCACGACGCCGACCTCGTGGACGAGGCCACCGGTTTCGTGGCGCGCCCCGGTCTGCTGACGATCGTGGTCAGCGCCGTGCCGGAGTCGTCGGCCGCGCTGGCCGACCGGCTCGGCCGGTGGCTGCCCGTCGAGGAGGAGCCGCCGCCCCTGGTGGAGGAGACCGGTACACCGGGCGGACGGCGCACCCGGGCCGAGCGCAACGAAGCCCGCGCCCGGATCGTCGCCGCCGACGCCGAGCGGGCCGCCCGTCCGTGGTGCGTGACGTACGGCGGCGTCGACCTGGCGCGGGTCCCTCTGGACGACGTACGCCGCACGATCCTGGTCAGCGACACCGGCTCCCAGCTCTTCGCCGGCACCCTGCAGGACGCCATCGACCCGCACCAGGTGCTCACCCGCCGGCAGGCGGAGGAGGCGCTCCGGGTGGCCGCGGCCGAGGACGTCTACGACGCGCTCCCCGGCGGCTGGTCCGGGCAGCTCGACGAGCGCGGCCGCGGGCTCTCCGGCGGCCAGCGGCAGCGCGTCGTGCTGGCCCGCGCCCTGGCGTTCGAGGCCGAGGTGCTCGTGCTGGTGGAGCCGACCTCGGCCGTCGACGCGCACACCGAGACCCGGATCGCTGCTCGGATCGCCGCGCACCGCGCGGGCCGGACCACGGTGGTGACGACCGTGTCCCCCCTGTGGCTGCACCACGCCGACCAGGTCGTGCTGCTCACCGACGGACGGGTGGCCGCCCAGGGTCGCCACGAGGACCTGCTCGCCCACGACCCGGCCTACCGCGACGTGGTCGCCCGGGCCCTCGACGAGCCAGGACTGGAGGACTCCCGTGTCTGACCTCCTGGCCGACTCCGCACAGACCTGGCGGGACCGCTCGCTCGACCCGCCGCTGCTGCCGCCCGAGCTCGCCGACGTGCGCACCGACGTGGACCTCGGCACGCGCTACCGCGCGTTGCGCGGACGGCACACGCTGCGGCGCGAGCGCGCCGAGCAGGTCTACGCCGACTCCCGCAGCCCCGAGCGCGGCTGGCCGGTCGCCGACGACCACGCGGTGTTCCGGTTCGCGGCCGACCTGGTCCGCTCCCGGCGCCGCTGGTTCGTGGCGATGGTGCTGCTCAACGCGTGCGCCGCCGTCGCGGCCCTGGTGGTGCCCAAGCTGCTCGGCGTGCTCGTCGACCGCGTCACGGCCACCGGCGCCGGCACCCAGCCCGCGCAGGGCATCGACTCGCTGGCGCTGGTCATCATCGGGTTCGTGGTGGCGCAGAGCGTCTTCACGTTCGCCGGCCAGGTCACCTCCACCCTGTTCGGCCAGGACCTGCTGGCCTCCGCGCGCGAGTACGTCGTCGGCACCATCCTCAAGCTCCCGCTCAGCCGGGTCGAGGGTGCGAGCAGCGGCGACCTCGTCACCCGGGTCACGCGGGACGTCGGCACCATGAGCCGGGCCGTTCAGTTCGGTGTCCCGATGGCCGTGATCATGCTGCTGACCGTGGTGCTGTCGGTCGTCGCCATGCTGGTCAACTCGGTCCTGCTCGCCGTGCCGGCGCTGCTGGTGATCGGCACGTCCTACGTCCAGGTCCGGCGCTACCTGCGGCGCGCCCCCAAGGCCTACATCGCCGAGGGTGCGTCGTACTCCCGCATCAACAGCACCCTCACCGAGACCGTCGAGGGCGCGCGCACCGTCGAGGCGCTCGGCCTGGCCGAGCGCCGGATCCGGGCCACTGAGGACGATGTGGCGCTGTCGGGCCAGACCGAGCGCTACAGCATGACGCTGCGCAACCTGCTGTTCACGGTCATCGACGTCGCCTTCAACGCACCGCGGGTCGTCACGGTGCTGGTCGGCGCCTGGGCCTACTGGCGCGGCTGGGTCAGCCTCGGCCAGATCACCACCGCGGTGCTCTACGTGGAGGCGCTGTCCGGCCCGCTCGACCGCCTCGTCGGCGAAGTCGACCGCCTGCAGGTCGGCGCCGCGTCGACCGCGCGGCTGCTCGGCATCGCTACCGTGCCGCCCGACCGGGAGCCCGGCGAGGCGCTGCCGGCCGGTCCGGGGCTCGTGGGCCGCGACCTGCGCTTCGCCTACCGCGAGGGCCACGACGTGCTGCACGGCATCGACATCGCCCCGCGGGTCGGGGAGCGTCTCGCCGTGGTGGGACCGAGCGGCTCCGGCAAGTCCACCCTCGGCCGGCTGCTGGCCGGGATCAACGGGCCGCGCACCGGCGCGGCGCAGATCGGCGGCGTCGATCTGGTCGCGCTGCCGCTCGAGGTGCTGCGCACCGAGGTCGCCCTGGTCACCCAGGAGCACCACGTCTTCGTGGGCACCGTCCGCGACAACATCGTGCTCGGCCGCCTCGACGCCACCGACGACGCCGTCTGGTCCGCGCTGGCCGCGGTGGGTTCCGCCGACTGGGTGCGCCGGCTCCCCGACGGCCTGGCCACCCAGGTCGGCTCCGGCAACCTGGCGCTCACCCCGGCCCAGTCCCAGCAGGTCGCTCTGGCCAGGCTGGTGATCTCCGACCCGCACACGCTGGTCCTCGACGAGGCCACCTCGCTGATCGACCCCCGCACCGCCCGCACGCTCGAGGGCAGCATGAACACCCTGCTGGAAGGCCGGACCGTGATCGCGATCGCCCACCGGCTGCACACCGCGCACGACGCGGACCGCATCGCGGTGGTCATCGACGGCAGGATCGTGGAGCTCGGCTCGCACGAGGAGCTGGTCGCGCTGGGCGGGGAGTACGCCGACCTCTGGCGGGCGTGGACGAGCTGACGGGGCCGCGACCTAGGCTGGAGGCATGAGCCTCCTCGACCTTCCCATCGCCCGCCTCGACGGGACCGACGCCACCCTGGGCGACATCACCGGCGGTGGCCCCGCCCTGCTGGTCAACGTCGCCTCCAAGTGCGGTCTCACCCCGCAGTACACCGCCCTCGAGGCGCTGCACGAGGAGTACGCCGGCCGCGGGTTCACCGTCGTGGGCGTGCCCTGCAACCAGTTCGGCGGCCAGGAGCCAGGGACGTCCGAGGAGATCGCCGAGTTCTGCTCCGCGACCTACGGCGTCAGCTTCCCGATGACCGAGAAGGTGGACGTCAACGGCGCGGAGCGGCACCCCGTCTACGACGAGCTCGTGCAGGTCGCCGACCAGTCCGGCAAGCAGGGCGACGTGCAGTGGAACTTCGAGAAGTTCCTGGTGGACGGGTCCGGGTCCGTCGTGGCCCGGTTCGACCCGACCGTCGTACCGGACGACCCGCGCGTGACCGGCGCCATCGAGACCGTCCTGGGGTGAGCGGGCATCGACCCCACCCCACGCTTCGCTGACCACGGAGAACTGCCGCT
>JBDSMW010000057.1:0-30973 GCA_039915665.1 Nocardioidaceae bacterium | reverse complement strand
GCCTACGGCGCCGCCGACGCGGCCTTCGAGGGTTGGGGCTACGCGACCCCGCAGGACCGTTCCAACGCCCTGCTCAAGCTCGCCGCGTCCATCGAGGCACGCGTCGAGGAGATCAACGCCGTCGAGTGCAAGGACACCGGTAAGCCCGTCCAGATCACGATGGACGAGGAGATGCCCTACGCCTCCGACCACTTCAAGTTCTTCGCCGGCGCGGCCCGCCTGCTCGATGGCTTGTCCGCCGGCGAGTACATGGCCGACCACACCTCCTGGGTGCGGCGCGAGCCGATCGGCGTCGTCGGGCAGGTGACCCCGTGGAACTACCCGCTCCTGATGATGATCTGGAAGATCGCTCCCGCGCTCGCGGCCGGCAACACCGTCGTCCTCAAGCCGTCGGACACCACCCCTGCCTCCTCGACGCTGCTGGCGGAGATCGCCCAGGAGCACCTGCCGCCCGGCGTGCTCAATGTCGTCTGCGGTGACCGCGACACCGGCCGCGCGCTGGTGGAGCACAAGATCCCGCAGATGGTCGCGATCACCGGCTCGGTCCGCGCCGGCATGCAGGTGGCCGAGTCGGCCTCGCGGGACGTCAAGCGGGTGCACCTCGAGCTCGGTGGCAAGGCGCCGGTGCTGGTGTTCGACGACGCCGACATCGCGGCCGCGGCCGCGGGCATCGCCGGGGCCGGCCTGTTCAACGCCGGTCAGGACTGCACGGCCGCCACGCGCGTGCTGGTGCAGGCGGGCATCCACGACGAGTTCGTGGCCGCTCTCGCCGAAGCCGCGAAGGGGATGCCGACCGGGATGCCGGACGACAAGGCGACCTACTACGGCCCGCTGAACAACGCCCACCAGCTCTCCCACGTCACCGGCATGATCGAGCGGCTGCCCGACCACGCCACCATCGCGACCGGCGGCACCCGGAACGGCGACCGGGGCTACTTCTACGACCCGACCGTGGTCTCGGGACTGCGGCAGCAGGACGAGCAGGTCCAGAGCGAGATCTTCGGCCCGGTGATGACCGTGCAGAAGTTCTCCGACGAGGCCGAGGCGCTGACCTGGGCCAACGACGTGGAGTACGGCCTGGCCTCCTCGGTCTGGACCAAGGACCACGCCCGGGCGCTGCGGGTGTCTCGGCGGCTGGACTTCGGGGCCGTGTGGATCAACACCCACATCCCGTTCGTGTCGGAGATGCCGCACGGCGGGTTCAAGCACAGCGGCTACGGCAAGGACCTTTCGATGTACGGCCTGGAGGACTACACGCGCATCAAGCACGTGATGTCCTACATCGGCGAGTAGACGGTGCGCATCCTCCTGGTCGGCGCCGGTGGCGTCGGTGCGGCGTTTGCTGCCATCGCGGCGCGACGCGACTTCTTCGAGACGATCGTGATCACCGACTACGACCTGGCCAAGGCCGAGCGCGCCGCGAGCACCGACAACCGGTTCGTCGCCGCCCAGGTCGACGCGTCATCGGCCGAGTCGGTCTCCGCGCTGTGCCGCGAGCACGGCATCACGCACGTGATGAACGCCGTCGACCCGGTCTTCGACCTGCCGGTGTTCGAGGGTGCGTTCGCCGCCGGCGCCGACTACCTCGACATGGCGATGTCCCTGTCCAAGCCGCACCCTGATGCGCCGTACAGCCAGACGGGGGTGAAGCTCGGCGACGAGCAGTTCGAGGTCGCGGGGGAGTGGAAGTCGGCCGGTCGGCTCGCCTTGGTCGGGATCGGGGTCGAGCCCGGGCTCTCCGACGTGTTCGCGCGGTATGCCGCCGACCACCTGTTCGACGAGATCGACGAGCTCGGCACCCGCGACGGCGCCAACCTCGTCGTCACCGACGACGACGGCAACGAGATCTTCGCGCCGTCCTTCTCGATGTGGACCACGATCGAGGAGTGCCTGAACCCACCGGTCGTGTGGGAGAAGACTGCGTCGAATCCCGAGGGGGGATGGTTCACCACGGAGCCGTTCTCCGAGCCGGAGGTCTTCGAGTTTCCCGAAGGAATCGGCCCGGTCGAGTGCGTCAACGTCGAGCACGAGGAGGTGCTCCTGATGCCGCGCTGGGTGGACTGCAAGCGGGCCACCTTCAAGTACGGCCTCGGCGACGAGTTCATCAACGTCCTCAAGGTGCTGCACACCCTCGGCCTCGACCGCACCGAGAAGGTCCGGGTCAAGGGTGTCGAGGTCAGCCCCCGCGACGTGGTCGCCGCCGTGCTGCCCGATCCGGCCACGGTAGGTCCGCGCATGAAGGGCAAGACGTGTGCGGGCCTGTGGGTGACCGGCACCGGCAAGGACGGCGAGCCACGGTCGACGTACCTCTACCACGTCGTCGACAACGAGTGGACGATGCGGGAGTACGGCCACCAGTGCGTCGTCTGGCAGACGGCCGTGAACCCCGTCGTCGCGCTCGAGCTGCTCGCCCGGGGGACGTGGTCGGGCGCCGGTGTGCTCGGGCCGGAGGCCTTCGACGCCGTCCCCTTCCTCGACCTGCTCACGGAGTACGGCGCCCCCTGGGGCCAGCGCGACGACTGAGGTGGACCACCCGATCCGGACCCCGCGTGCCCTCGTCGCGGGTGACCTGGTCGCCCTCCTCTCCCCGCGCGATCGTCACGCTGCGTGGCGGCTGCGGAAGCCTGCGGGTGACGCCGTCCGTCGACGTGGCGGCCCTGCGCGAAGATCGCAAGCCGATCGTCGCGTTCAGCGACATCACGGCGCTGCTGTCCGTCTGGTACGCCGCCGGGGTCACCTCGCTGCACGGCTGCATCGCCGGTGCGCACGCGGAGAACGTGCGCGACCGGCTGCCGCTCCTCGACGTGCCCGTCCTGGCCGGGCTGCCGCTGGGGCACCTCGCCGATCCGTTCACCGTCCCACTGGGGAGCTCCTGCGTGCTGGACGCCGACGCGGGGACGCTGACCTGCTCGGCTGGACTAGTGGTGGACTGAGTTTCCCCTTGTGGACAGGGGTTTCCAGCCATCAGGGCTGTCGGTGGTCGGGTCTAGGTTGGACTCATGACCACGACGACGATGTGCGACCTGGACCGCTCCGCGGTGCTCGACGTCGCCGTCGCATCGCGTCGCGCAGCAGACCGGGAGGAGGCCCGGTTGCTGGCCGCCGCGGCGCACTGGGTCGACCTGCACCCGGTGACCGACGAGGATCCGGCGGCGGTGTTCCGGGCCGGCGCCCGTCGTGGTCCGTTGCGGGACCTCGAGGTCCCGCTGGCCGGAGACGGCACACCGGGCGTCGCGTCGTACGCCGTCGAGGAGCTGGCCGCCGCCCTCGACCTGTCGCACGCCGCAGGGATGTCGCTGGTGAGCGAGGCGGTCGAGCTCTGCTTCCGGCTGCCGCGGTTGTGGGCACTGGTCCAGGACGGACACCTGCAGGCGTGGAAGGCGCGGCAGGTGGCCAAGGCCACGCCGTCGCTCTCCCGCGAGTCGGTCGCCTTCGTCGACCGACACCTCGCGGTGACGGCCAGACGCAACCGGGTTCCGGTGCTGGGGCCGGTGATCCACGAGGCGCGGCTGCAGTGCGACCCGGACCAGGCACTGGCCGTGGAGCAGTCAGCACTGGACCACCGCGGCGTCTGGCTCGACCACCGGGAGTCCACCGCGACCACGACGCTGACCGCCCGTCTCGACACCCTCGACGCCCTCGACCTCGACGGCTCCATCTCCGACCTGGCCTCCACGATCGGCCGGCTGGGGGACACCCGGTCGGTCGACGTGCGGCGTGCCACCGCCCTCGGTCTGCTGGCCCACCCGCAGCGGGCGCTCGACCTCGTCTCCGCCGATGCCCGTACGTCGCCCGGTCTCAACGGATCATGCGGCACCCTCTTCCTGCACGTCGACGCGACCGCCCTGCAGGACCCGTCTCGCGCGGGAGGCTCCGTCGAGCGGCTCGGCACCGCCACGCTCGAGCTGCTCGGCGACTGGCTGCGTCGCTTGTCCGGGGTCACCGTCCGGCCGGTCCTGGACCTCGGCCGGACCGACGAAGTCGACGCGCACGACCCGCCGGGCTGGATGCGGGAGCTGGCGATGCTGCGCGACGGCGGCTGCGTCTTCCCCGGCTGCACCGTCGACGCCCGCTCCTGCGATCTCGACCACCTCGCGCCGTACTCCCCGATGGACGAGGGCGGCCCACCCGGCCAGACGTCACCGGCCAACCTGGCCTGTCTGTGCCGTCGACACCACCGGCTGAAGACCTTCGCCGGCTGGGCCTACCGCCGGCTGCCCGACGACCCGGCGAGCAGTGACCCGACCTACGAGTGGACGAGTGCGTTCCGGCGCACCTATCGCGTCGCGCCGCTAGCATCCGCGCATGCCCCGTGACGAGAACGACCAGCTCGCCCTGACCTCGGAGCGTGCGGCTCTGGAGAAGTTCCTCAACGCCCAGCGCGACGGGCTGATCAGGAAGATCGAGGGAATCGACGACGCGCTGGCGCGACAAGCGCCGACCGCGAGCTCGTTGTCGCTGCTCGGGCTCGTGAAGCACTCCGTGACCTGGGAGGCCCGCTGGTTCCAGGTGGTCATGGCGGGCCGCGACCTGCCCGACGGGTGGCCCGCGACCAGGACCGAGACTCACGACGCCGACATGGTGGTCGACGAGCACGACACCGTGGACCACTGGCTCGCGTCCTACCGCGAGAGCATCGAGACGTCCAACGCGATCGCCGCATCGATGGACCTGGACGCTCCGTGTGCGCGTGCCGACATCATTGAGTGCAACGTGCGCTACGTCCTGTTCCACATGATCGAGGAGACCGCACGCCACGCCGGGCACGCCGACATCATCCGCGAGACGCTCGACGGCTCACGCGGCATCTGATCCGCGCGCCTGCTTCGCTCGGTTCCCGGCTCACGGGACGCACCACGGGCACTGACCTGACGCGATAGGTCGATCAGGAGATGGGCGAAGCCGAGGGCGCCGTCGATGGCACAGTGGGTGTGCGGGATGTGGCCCAACCCACTCGCTGGGCAGGGTGTCAGGCTGCACCTCTCGACCGGCAGACCGGTCACCGCAGCGGCGTAGCTCTCGATGCACAGGGCCGTTCCCGGCCGACCCGTCCGAAGGTCCTGGCACGGTCTGACTCGTTCACTCGCCGCACCCTACGGACTCGGCGGCACGCCGAACGTACGGCGCGTCGACTCACCCGTGCCGCGGCTGCATGCTGTCAGAACTCTCGCCCAGCGCAACCGTGGCCGTCTGGAGAATCGCCGACGAGCACCTGGAGTACGTCGTCCCCTCCGAGCCTCCATCGTGCTGATGGACGATCACGGCAGATCCGCCGAGACCACCGATCAGCGTCTGTGCCATGTGCTCGAGCTCGCGGGGCTGGAGGGACCGCCGGCCCCGCTTGCGGGTGCGGACGACCCTCGTGTCGCTCGGAGGCGCGCGGTGGAAATGGCCCGCGACCGGCCGCACGGCTTCTGGCTCGTGCACCACGACCCCGCGGCAGACCGAGGTCGTGTAACGCCATCGGTCCCGGCGACCACAATCAGGTATGGACACCATCGAGGGAGTCGCCGCGATCGGCCGCGACCCAGATGCCCTGGAGGCGTTCTACCGTGAGCACCTGGAGGCCGTGCAGCGCTTCGTGGCCAGGCGGGTGCAGACCCCTGAGGACGCCGCCGACCTGACCGCCGAGGTGTTCCTGGCTGCGATCCACGCGAGCCGGGACTACCGGGGAGACGCCGCTGCCCCGCGGGCCTGGCTGTACGGCGTCGCCCGCCGCGTCGTGGCCAGTCACCACCGCTCGACCGGCAGGGCCTTGCGTGCAGCACACCGGATCGACGCACGGGAGCTGCTCGACGAGGACGCCACCGACCGGATCGTGGCTCGCCTCGACAGCCAGCGCGCGGCCCGCGAGGTCTACACGTCGCTGGCTGCACTGCCAGAGCGGCAACGTTCGGTGGTGGAGCTGGTGGCCGTGGACGGGATGTCCCTGGTCGACGCGGCCGCCGCCCTTGGCATCTCCGCGGGCAACGCGCGGGTGCTCTACCACCGCGCTCGACGGCGCCTGGCTCATTCCCTGTCCGGAATCCTGCCCGATCCTGCCGAGGTGGCCCCATGAACGCTGCACTGGACTCCTTCGAGTCCGCCCTGCTGACCCGGCTCCGCGAGCAGGTGGAGCAGCCGCCAGCGGTGCGCCCACGACCCTCACGACGCCGCCTGCTGCTCGGCAGCGCCACCGTGGCCGCGGCTGTCGCCATGGTGGTGATCGTGCCGGGACTCGGCACCGCCCCGGCGTACTCGGTGCAGGAGGGGAACTCCGGCACCATCACCGTCGAGGTCCGTCGACTCGAGGATGCCGAGGGTCTGGAGGCGCTGCTGGCCAAATCCGGGGTGAGGGCGGACATCACCTATGTGCCTGACGGCCAGCAATGTGCGCCCAGGCGGTACACGCCGGTGGATCGGAGGCTCTCGGGGATGGGGATCTCGATGGGGACGAACCTACTGCGAGTCACGTTGCCCCCCGGGACCGTCCGTGACGGTGAGCGTTTCGTGATGGCAGTCTCCGGAGTGGCCGTTCCTCCGTCGACCTCGGAGCCGTCCGAGGAAGGCGTCATCGACGGTGGTGGCTTCAGCGGCTGGGCGGATTTCAGCGTGACCGCCGGCCCCGTGCAACCGTGCAGGATCGAGCCCAGCACCGTCGACTGAGAAGCACGGTCGGGGCGCTGCTCCCGCGGGGCGCACCGGCTCGAGCTCCGACCCGGGGAGCACGGGCACGGCCTGATCGATGCCAGTCTCGCGGTCGTCGGCCAGGGCGACTTCGCCGTGACCGCGTTGCTGAGCCACGCCTGGAACGGGCTCAGGCGTTGAACGGGTTGGTCCACCAGCCGAGGCTGATCGCCTTCCTGTGCGGCCGGTCGGCGTCCCAGCAGGTCCAGTGCGGGTAGACACCGACGTTCCAGTCGAGGCGGAAGTTCCGCCAGTTGCCCTCCGCGTGCTCGTTGCACTGGGAGATCGCCTCGTTGCGCATCGGCGGGCTCGCGGCCGGGCCGTAGAGGTAGGCGAGCACCACGAAGACGGCCACGACTGCGATCGCCAGACGCCGGACCATCTGGAAGGTCAGGCTCTGCCCGCTGAGCGAGACTTGCATGCTGTGGCTCCGTACCTACGGGTGGACCCCTCACAGGCCGCACGGGTTCAGGGTAGGTACACACACGCACCGAGGTAGCGAAACGGTGCAATCTTCACGTTCCTCACGCGGTGGCGTCGAAGGCCGCCGCGACCACGTCGAAGGCCTCCGTGAGCAGCGCGTCGCTGGTCACCAGCGGCGGCAGGAACCGCAGCACGTTGCCGTACGTCCCGCAGGTGAGCGTCACGACGCCCTGGGCGTGGCAGTACGCCGAGATCGAGCCGGCGCGGAGGGCATCAGGGACGTTGCCGTCCGTGCCGACGATCTCGACGGCCATCATCGCGCCGCGACCGCGGACGTCGCCCGCGGCCGGGTGCTTCTCGGCGATGACGGTCAGCCGGTCGGTGAGCAGGGCGCCGATCGCGCGGGCCCGCCCGGTGAGGTCTTGCTCCCGCATGGTCTCCATGGCACCGAGCGCTGCTGCGCAGGCCACCGGGTTGCCGCCGTACGTCCCGCCCAGGCCACCGACGTGGACCGCGTCCATGATGTCGGCGCGACCGGTCACCGCCGCGAGCGGGAAGCCGCCGGCGATGCCCTTCGCGGTGGTGACCACGTCCGGCACGACGCCCTCGTGCTCGCTGGCGAACCAGTCGCCGGTGCGGCAGAAGCCGGTCTGGATCTCGTCGGCCACGAACACGATTCCGTGCGCCTCGGTCCAGGCCTTGAGACGCGGCAGGAAGCCGGGGGCGGGCACGACGAAGCCGCCCTCGCCGAGGATCGGCTCGATGACCAGGCAGGCCAGGTTGGCCGCCCCCACCTGCTTCTCGAGTACGTCGATCGCGCGATCGGCGGCTGCCTCGCCGCTGATCGGAGCGGGCTCGCGGAAGGGGTAGCTCATCGGTGCGCGGTAGACCTCGCCGGCGAACGGGCCGAAGCCGTGCTTGTAGGGCATCGACTTCGAGGTCATCGCCATCGTCAGGTTGGTGCGGCCGTGGTAGGCGTGGTCGACCACCGCGACGGCGGTCCGGCCGGTGAAGGCGCGGGCCACCTTGACGGCGTTCTCGACGGCCTCGGCGCCGCTGTTCAGCAGGGCCGACTTCTTGTCGTGGCTCCCCGGGGTGAGCTCGGCCAGCTGCTCGCACACGTCGACGTAGCCGTCGTACGGCGTGACCATGAAGCAGGTGTGCGTGAAGGCGCGCACCTGGTCCACGACCCGGTCGACGACGTGCGGGGCCGCGTTGCCCACGCTGGCGACGGCGATGCCGGACGCGAGGTCGATCAGGGAGTTGCCGTCCGCGTCGACGATCACGCCGCCTCCCGCCGCTTCGACGAACACCGGCAAGGTGGTGCCGACCCCCTTCGCCACGTGCTGGCTGCGGCGGGCCATCTTCTCGATCGAGCGCGGTCCGGGGACGGCGGTGACGAGTCGGCGTTCCTGGGGCAGGCCGGGGCCGCCGACGGCGGGGGATTCAGTCATGACCGACAGGTTAGTCAGTCGGGCGCGAAGAAGGCCACTGATTGCGCGGGGGATCGTCGGGTCGACCACCGGATCCGTCGCAGGACCGGGCTGTCCGGCAGGATGAGGGGGGTGACTTCCCGACGCGACGTCGTCCTGCTCGGCTCGACCGGGTCCATCGGCACCCAGGCCCTCGACGTGGTCCGGGCCAACCCGGACCGCTTCCGTGTCGTCGCCCTGACCGCGGGCGGCTCGAACCCCGACCTGTTCCGGTCCCAGGTCGAGGAGTTCGCGCCGGCGTTCGCCGACCTGGGCGAGGACGCCTCGTCGCAGGCGGCGGCGATGGAGTGCGACGTGGTGCTCAACGGCATCACCGGCGCGGTCGGACTGCTTCCCACGCTGGCGGCGCTGGACGCCGGCAACATTCTGGCCCTGGCCAACAAGGAGTCGCTGATCATCGGCGGCCAAGTGGTCCTCGCCCGCGCGAAGCCCGGCCAGATCGTCCCGGTGGACTCCGAGCACAGCGCCCTCGCCCAGTGCCTGCGCGGCGGTCGGGCCGACGAGGTCCGCAAGCTCGTGCTCACCGCCAGCGGGGGCCCCTTCCGCGGCCGCAGCCGCGAGGACCTGCACGACGTGACGCCCGATCAGGCGCTGGCGCACCCGACCTGGTCGATGGGCCCGGTGGTGACGATCAACTCCGCGACGCTGGTCAACAAGGGCCTCGAGGTCATCGAGGCGCACCTACTGTTCGGGGTCCCGTTCGACCGGATCGAGGTCGTCGTGCACCCGACGTCGGTCGTGCACTCGATGGTCGAGTTCTACGACGGCTCCACAATGGCCCAAGCCTCGCCGCCCTCGATGATGATCCCGATCGCGCTCGGTCTCGGCTGGCCCGACCGGGTGCCCGACGCAGCACCGGCCGTCGACTGGACGCAGCCCGGCCGATGGGAGTTCTTCCCGCTCGACGACGAGGCGTTCCCCGCGGTCCGGCTGGCCCGCGAGGCCGGCACGCGCGGTGGTACGGCGCCCGCGGTCTACAACGCGGCCAACGAGGTGTGCGTCGCGGCGTTCCTCGCCGGTGAGATGAGGTTCACCGACATCGTGGCCACCGTGCAGCGGGTGATGGACGCTCACGACGTACCCTCGGAGGTGACGCACCTCGGCGTCGACGACGTGCTGGCGGCCGACGCCTGGGCACGGGAACAGGCAGGACGAGACACACCGTGAACGGCCACTCTGCATGACCGCGCTGACGTACACGCTGGGCGTGCTCCTCTTCGTCTTCGGCGTCGCGGTCTCGATCGGGCTTCACGAGCTCGGCCACCTGATCCCAGGCAAGCTGTTCGACGTCAAGATCACGCAGTACTTCGTCGGCTTCGGCCGGACGCTGTGGTCGCGCCGCAAGGGCGAGACGGAGTACGGCGTCAAGGCGATCCCGCTCGGCGGCTACGTCAAGCTCGTGGGGATGCTCCCGCCCGGGCCCGACCAGGACCCGAGCCTGGCCCGCGGCTCCAACACCGGCATGTTCGCCCAGCTGATGAGCGACGCCCGCTCGGCGGAGTACGAGCTGGTCGAGCCCGGCGACGAGAACCGGCTGTTCTACAAGCTGCCCTGGTGGAAGCGCCTGGTCATCATGGGGTCCGGCGTGATGACCAACCTGGTCATCGCCTTCTTGCTGTTCGCGGTCGTCTTCATGGGCCACGGCACCCCCACCGCGACCACGAGGATCAACGCGGTCTCCATGTGCGTGATCGCGGTGACCAAGGCCAACGCCGACCAGCCCGCGCGGGCCTGCCGAGCGAGCGACCCGGTCGCCCCGGCCAAGCAGGCCGGGCTCCTGCCCGGTGACCGCATCGTGGCCTTCAACAGCACCGCCATCCGTGACTGGGCGCAGCTGGAGACCGCGATCCGGGGGAACGCCGGGGGCCGGGCCGCGGTCACCGTCGACCGGGATGGCAAGAGGCTGACGGTCACCACGAACACCACCGTGTCCGCCCGGCCCGACCCCACCGACCCCGAGCGGATCACCAAGACCGGGTTCCTCGGCATCGAGCCGGTCCTCGCCACGGAGCGCCAGGGCATCGGCTTCGTGGTGACCACGATGGGCACCGGCACCTGGGAGACGCTCAAGACGCTCGGCTCGATGCCGGTGAAGCTCTACCACGTCGGCCGGGCCTCGGTGGGGCTCGAGACGCGCGACCCGAACGGCCCGATGAGCGTCGTCGGCGCCGGCCGGGTGGCCGGCGAGGTGGCCTCGGCGAGCACGGTCTCGGTGGCCGACCGGTTCTTCTCGCTGCTGCTCCTGCTGGCGGGACTGAACCTGTTCCTGGGCCTGTTCAACCTGGTGCCGCTGCCGCCGCTGGACGGCGGACCGATGGCGGCCACGATCTACGAGACCGTCCGGCGCTGGATCGCCCGGCTGCTCCGGCGTCCCGACCCCGGGGCGGTGGACAGCGCCAAGCTGCTGCCGGTGACCTACGTGATGGCCGGGCTGATCCTGGTGATGAGCGTGGTGCTGATCTACGCCGACATCGTGGCCCCGGTCAGCCTCAGCTGACTGGCCACGACGACAAGCTCAACCAACGACACGAGAAGGAAGTCCATGACCACGGTCAACCTGGGGATGCCCGCGGCGCCGCCGCCGGTCCTCGCACCGCGTCGTCCCACTCGCCAGATCAAGGTGGGCAAGGTCCTCGTCGGCGGTGACGCGCCCGTGTCGGTGCAGTCGATGACGACCACCCTGACCTCGGACGTGAACACCACGCTCCAGCAGATCGCCGAGCTGACCGCCGCCGGGTGCGACATCGTCCGGGTCGCCTGCCCGAGCCAGGACGACGCGGACGCTTTGCAGGAGATCGCCGAGCACTCCCAGCTGCCGGTGATCGCCGACATCCACTTCCAGCCGAAGTACGTCTTCTCCGCCATCGACGCCGGCTGCGCCGCCGTACGCGTCAACCCGGGAAACATCCGCAAGTTCGACGACCAGGTCAAGCAGATCGCCGCGGCCGCCAAGGACCGGGGTACGTCGATCCGGATCGGCGTCAACGCGGGGTCGCTCGACAAGCGGCTGCTCGAGAAGTACGGCAAGGCCACGCCGGAAGCCCTCGTGGAGTCGGCCGTCTGGGAGGCGTCGCTGTTCGAGGAGCACGACTTCCACGACTTCAAGATCTCCGTCAAGCACAACGACCCGGTCGTGATGGTGCAGGCCTACGAGATGCTCTCCGAGCGCGGCGACTGGCCGCTGCACCTCGGCGTCACCGAGGCCGGCCCGGCGTTCCAGGGCACGATCAAGTCCTCGGTCGCGTTCGGCTCGCTGCTCTCGCGCGGCATCGGCGACACGATCCGCGTCTCCCTGTCGGCTCCTCCCGTCGAGGAGGTCAAGGTCGGCATCCAGATCCTGCAGTCGCTGAACCTGCGGCCCCGCAAGCTCGAGATCGTCTCCTGCCCGTCGTGCGGCCGCGCCCAGGTCGACGTCTACAAGCTCGCCGACGAGGTGACCGCCGGCCTCGAGGGCATGGAGGTGCCGCTGCGCGTCGCGGTGATGGGCTGCGTCGTCAACGGACCCGGTGAGGCCCGTGAGGCCGACCTCGGTGTCGCATCGGGCAACGGCAAGGGCCAGATCTTCGTGAGAGGCGAGGTCATCAAGACCGTCCCCGAGTCGAAGATCGTGGAGACGCTCATCGAGGAGGCGATGCGGATCGCCGAGTCGATGGAGCCCGTCGAGGGTGTCGAGGGCGGCGCGACCGTCAGCGTCTCCTGAGCGCTGAGGGGTGAGGCCCCCGGCGGCCGGGTTGTGGCCTGTCCCCGCACCGTCGTACGGCGTGTCGCAGGGGGGATCGGCCACAACCGCGCCCACCTGTGCGAAGAGGCCGACTACGCGCCGGTCCAGCGGTACTCCACCTCGGGCCGGCCGCTGCCGCCCGGAGCGTGCCGAGCATCTGGTCTACCTTGTCCTCGCCGACGGTGCTCTCGCTGGCGGTCAGCCGGGCCCGGTAGTCGGCGTAGCGCAGCCGCTGCAGCAGGCCCAGGCCGTGCCCGTCGGGGAGGCCCTGGGCGGGCCCCTGGTGATCGGCGAGCAGATCTCCCTGCTGGTCTTCATGGTGATCGCCTGCAAGGGCGCCGCCGGCCTCGCCACCCTCGCGGGCGGCCTGTTCTTTGCACCGTCCTGATCGGCACCTGGACCGGCGGCATCGATCGCGAGAAGCTCGACGAGGTGCTCGCCGGCCGCCGGCCGTTCGACGAGACCACGATGCTCGACGCGGACGAGTCCACGGACCACTCGACGGACCCGTCCACGGATGCGCACCACACGTCCGAGAACGCACCGGCTGCGCGTTAGGCTCCGCGTGTGCTCAGCACGCATCCCGGCCTCCGCCTCCTCGGACCCTCCGACCTCCCTGCGATGTTGGAGCTGACGGCGAGCGATCCTGTGGTCAACGTCTTCGCGGACTATCGCGCCCGTCTCACCCAGCTCGACCCGCGCTGGCTGGGCGGTGAGGTGTGGGGCTTCCACGAGGACGGCAAGCTGGTGTCGGCCTGCCACGCGGCCGCCAACCTGGTGCTCGTGCAGGCCCGCCCGGACGCGATCGTCGCCTTCGCGGACCGGGCGGCCAGCCAGCACCGGCGGTGCGCGACGATCGTCGGCCCGACCGAGGCGGTGGAGTCGCTGTGGCAGCACCTGGCCCCCCACTGGACCGCGCCGCGCGAGGTGCGCTGGCACCAGCCGCACCTGCAGATCTCCTCCGAGCCGGCGGTCGCCCCCGACCCGCTGGTACGACGGTGCGAGGCGGCCGACCTCGAGGTGGTCTACCCGGCCTGCGTCGCGATGTACACCGAGGAGGTCGGGGTCTCGCCCGAGATCGGGGGAGGGGCCGACCTCTACCGCGCCCGGGTGGCCCAGCTCGTCGCGAAGGGCTGGTCCTTCGCCCGCATCGAGGACGGCCGGGTGGTCTTCAAGGCCGAGGTCGCCGCGTCCTCGCCGCACGCCTGCCAGGTCCAGGGCGTCTACGTCGACCCGTCCCGCCGCGGTGAGGGACTGGCGGCGGCTGGCATGGCGGCGGTCGTGCAGCTCGCCCTGCGCGACATCGCCCCGGTGGTCTCGCTCTACGTCAACGAGCACAACGTGGCCGCCCGCGCGGCGTACGCCCGGGCCGGCTTCGAGCAGACCGGCACCTTCTCGACCATCATGTTCTGAAGGCCCGCTGGCCGGCTGGGCCAGCTTCGGGCTGCTGCTGGCGGTCTACCCCGCCAATCTCAAGATGGCCGGCGACGCCGCGCAGACCGACAAGACCGACGCAAGGCGGTCGCATTCGGCCGGCTGCCGCTGCAACTGCCTCTGCTGCGCAGCGCCTATCGCGCGGCCCGCTCCCTCTGACTCCCCGGAGCCGGGTGGAAACGGGTGTGCGGCGCCGCCGGAGCGCCCGTTAGCCTTCACCCCATGATCCTGAGGATGTCCAGCCTGTTCGTGCGCACGCTCCGTGACGACCCCGCGGACGCCGAGGTGCCGAGCCACCGGCTGCTCGTCCGGGCGGGCTACATCCGCCGCGTCGCTCCCGGCATGTACACCTGGCTGCCGCTGGGCCTGCGGGTGCTCCGCAACATCGAGCAGATCGTCCGCGAGGAGATGGACGGGATGGGCGCACAGGAGCTCCAGTTCCCCGCCCTCCTGCCGCGCGAGCCCTACGAGGCCACGGGACGGTGGACGGAGTACGGCGACGGCATCTTCCGGCTCAAGGACCGCAAGGGCGGCGACTACCTGCTCGGCCCCACGCACGAGGAGCTCTTCACCCTCGTCGTCAAGGACCTCTACTCCTCCTACAAGGACCTGCCCGTCTGGCTCTACCAGATCCAGACGAAGTACCGCGACGAGGCGCGGCCCCGCGCCGGCGTGCTGCGCGGCCGCGAGTTCATCATGAAGGACTCCTACTCCTTCGACGTCACCGACGAGGGTCTCGAGAAGTCGTACGCCGCGCACCGCGCCGCCTACGTCCAGACCTTCGACCGTCTCGGCTTCGACTACGTGATCGTCAAGGCCACGTCGGGAGCCATGGGCGGCTCGATGTCCGAGGAGTTCCTGGCCACCTCCGAGAACGGCGAGGACACCTACGTCCGCTGCTCCAACTGCGACTACGCCGCCAACGTCGAGGCCGTCCAGGTCCGTCCGCCCAGCGCCGTGGCCTACGACGACGCGCCCGCGGCCCATGCGGAGCAGACGCCCGACACGCCGACCATCGACTCGCTGGTCCAGCACCTCAACGACAAGTTTCCCCGCGACGACCGGCCCTGGCACGCGGGCGACACGCTCAAGAACGTCATCATCATGCTCAAGCACCCCGACGGCACACGGGAGCCGGTCGCGATCGGTCTGCCCGGTGACCGCGAGGTCGACGAGAAGCGCCTGGAGGGCCAGCTCGAGCCCATCGAGGTCGGGGCGTTCGGTGAGGTGGACTTCGCCGAGCACCCCTCGCTGGCCAAGGGCTACATCGGCCCCGGCGTGCTGGGGGAGAAGAACGAGTCCGGCATCCGCTACCTCGTCGACCCGCGCATCGTCGAGGGCACCCGCTGGGTCACCGGCGCCGACGTCTCCGGCTCGCACGTGCTCGACCTGGTGGTCGGGCGCGACTTCACGCCCGACGGCACCATCGAGGCAGCCGAGGTCCGCGACGGCGACCCCTGCCCCGTCTGTAGCGGCACGCTGCACACCCACCGCGGCATCGAGATGGGCCACATCTTCGCGCTCGGCCGCAAGTACGCCGACGCGCTCGGCCTGCAGGTCCTCGATGAGTTCGGCAAGCTCGTCACGGTCACGATGGGGTCCTACGGCATCGGTGTCTCCCGGGCCGTCGCCGCGATCGCGGAGAACACCCACGACGAGCTCGGCCTGGTCTGGCCCCGCGAGGTCGCCCCAGCCGACGTGCACATCGTCGCGACGGGCAAGGACACGGCGGTGTACGACGCGGCCGCGGCTCTCGCGGTCGACCTGACGTCCCAGGGCCTGACCGTGCTGTACGACGACCGGCCCAAGGTCTCACCGGGCGTGAAGTTCAAGGACGCCGAGCTGATCGGCGTGCCCACGATCGTCGTGGTCGGCAAGGGTCTTGCGGAGGGTGTCGTCGAGGTCAAGGACCGGGCGAGCGGCGAACGTGAGGACGTCGCGGTCGCCGACGCGGCCGTGCACGTCCTCAACGCGGTGCGCGAGCCCGTGGGAAACCCCATCTCGGAACACTGATGCCGACCCCGGACATCGAGGCGGTCATCTTCGACTGGGGCGGCACGCTCACGCCCTGGCACACGGTCGACTTCCAGCAGGAGGCCCGGGCGCTCGCGGTCGCCGTCGTGGACGCCGACGACTCGGCCTCGACGCGGCTGCTCGCCGCGAATGGCGTGGTCTGGGGTCGTTCGCGCGACGACCACACCAGCGCCACGGTGGCCGACCTGTTCCGCGAGGCCGGGCTGACCCACGACGAGGGGCTGCTGGGCGACTACCGCGCGTTCTGGGAGCCGCACACGCTGACCGACCCCGACGTCGTACCTCTCCTGTCGCGGCTCAAGGTCGACGGCCTCAAGGTCGGCGTGCTGTCGAACACCGTGTGGCCGCGGGCCTGGCACGAGGAGGTCTTCGACCGCGACGGGGTTCTCGGGCTGCTCGACGGCGCCGTCTACACCAGCGAGGTGCCGTGGACGAAGCCGTCCCCGGAGGCGTTCCGGGCCGCGATGGAGGCGGTCGGGGTCTACGACCCGGCCGCGTGCGTGTTCGTCGGGGACCGGCTGTTCGACGACATCTGGGGCGCGGCCAACGCCGGGATGCGGACCATCCACGTGCCGCACAGCGACATCCCCGACGAGCAGGTCGGGCACACCGAGGGGCAGCCCGACGCGGTCGCCGAGCAGCTCGCCCACGTGTACGACGTCGTGGCGGCCTGGCGCAGCGCGGAGGGCTGAGACGCCCCAGGTTTCGGGCCTTGCACGTTCTGGAACCTGCGCAAACCTGCACAAGATCCGGTCGCGCTCACCTTCACCGGCGGAAGATCTGCAGGCAGGATCGAGGAGCGGGACCACACCGTCCCGGATCCCCGACCTGTCGAAGGACCTCACCCATGACCCGACTCAGCCACCGGACCGCCGCCCTGGCCGGGCTCACCGCCCTGGTCAGCAGCGTCTCGTTCGCCGGGACCGTCGCCCCCGCCAACGCGTCCGAGCCGGTCGCGAGCCGCTCCGCCACCTGCTTCGACCCGGCCGACGTCGGGGCAGGCACCGGTAGTGCCGCCGCGGCCCGCGGTGGCCGCTCGGGCGCCGACCACCGCGAGCTCTCCGCCAAGGAGAGGGCCGCGATCGAGACGCGCACCAAGAACATCCTCGCCGCCAAGGGCAAGCCCGGTGGCGGCGGCACGACGCCCACCGCGGGCGCCGGCGTCCCGGTCTACATCCACGTGATGGCCGACGCCAACGGCAACGGCGACGTCACTGCGACCCAGATCAGCCAGCAGATCACCGAGCTCAACCAGGACTTCGCCGGGGGCGAGTCGACCTCGGCGGCCAGCACCGGCTTCACGTTCTCGCTGGCTGGCGTCGACCGCTACCACAACACCCAGTGGCACCAGGACAGGAGCAGCACGACGTACCGCTCGAAGACCCGCCTGGGCGGCAAGAACGCGCTGAACATCTGGCTGGTCGACTTCGCCTACCTCGGCATCGCGACGTTCCCGTGGGACTACGCAAAGAACCCGAGCATCGACGGCATCCGCGTCAACTACACGTCGCTGCCCGGTGGCTCGGCCACCAACTACAACCAGGGCAAGACCGCCTCGCACGAGGCCGGCCACTGGTTGGGGCTCTACCACACCTTCCAGGGCGGCTGCACGAGCACCAACGACGAGGTGAGCGACACCCCGGCGCAGGCCGGCGCCACCAGTGGCTGCCCCGAGGGCCGGGACTCCTGCTCGCTGCCGGGCCTCGACCCGATCCACAACTACATGGACTACAGCTACGACCCCTGCTACAACCAGTTCACCCCCAAGCAGGCCACCCGGACGCAGCAGATGTTCGCCGCGTACCGCGCCTGACCCCTTGACACGCGCGGCCTCCCTCCAGGTCGCGCGCGACACGGGAAGGCCAAGCTTCTCGGGGGCCGTCCCGTCGGGCAGACCCTCCTCATCCCAGGTGAACCACCTGGAGTGGGGAGGGTCTTCACGTGGCTAGAGCTCGCTGACGCCGTCCCTACAGCTCGCTCACGCCGTCCCTACAGCTCGCTCACGCCAGGGAAGTCCGCCGGGACGCCGCCGAACCCGAGCAGCCGGACGGCCGCGTCGCCGAGCGCGTCGATCGCCCACTGCCGGTTGCCCCGCGAGGTGCTGCCGACCATCGCGCCGTACACCTCGGCGCAGCGCTCCTCGGAAACCAGCGCGCCGGCGCGGAGCTGTCCCGCGGTGCGGCTCGGGTTGGGCAGCTCGTAGCTCACGTCGGCGGCGACCGGCTCGCCCTTCGCGACGCGCACCATCGCGATCAGCTGGTCGCGGCGGCCGCGGTGGAGGGTGTACGCCGCGGCGAGCCGGCCGGCCAGGTCGGGCTGGGCCGAGGCCGACACCCGTCCGGCCAGGGCTCGGTAGACGTAGACCGCGGCGTGCTCGCCGGCCAGCGTCTTCTGGAGCGCGTCGAGGGGGGTCATCGGCCCACCGTGGCCGAGGCGCCCAGCGTCGTGGCCTGCTGCGCGGCGGCCGCCGCCATGCTGGCGAGCACGCGTGCGAACGCACCGCTCTCGGCTGCGAACGAGCTGCGTCGCCCCACCAATGCGAGTCGGTCCTCGGCGGTGGCCAGAGCGCGCAGGGCGACCGGCGCTCGGGCCGGCACCTTGATTGTGGGCGGAGAGGGGGCGACGGAGGGCGACACCGACGGCGAGACGCTGGGCGAGACGCTGGGCGAGACGCTGGGCGAGCTCGCCCCGCCCGCGGGCACGCGCACGTCATCGGGCACCGCGTCCTGCAACAGGTCGACGTGTGCCTGGTGGGCCGAGCGGGCCGACGCCAGCGCGGCCCCGAGCCCCGGGTGCCGGTCGACGGTCGCCACGACCCGGTCGAGCAACGCCTGCTCGTCGGCGAGCACTGTCGCGGCCAGCGCCACGTCGGGGTCGACCCCGGCGCGGACCTTCGCGGACGCGGTCGCCCCGTGCTTCGGGCGACGGTCGAGCCCCTTTGGTGTGCAGCCCACCAGCACGGCCCCGGCGCCGGCCAGGCTGACGCCCACCGCCGTACGCCGGGTCAGGCCCGCGTGAGGACGTGGGGCGGGAGGGATCGGCACGCGCAGAGCCTAACCAGGTCAGGAGACCGTGAACGACACGAGCCGGTAGTGCTTGTCGGTGTAACGCATCCGGACCACGAACGTCGAGCCCGCATGCGCCGGGCTGGTGTTCCGGAAGCTGCCGTCGGCGTTGTAGGAGTCGCTCTCCGGGATGTCGACCTTCGACCGGGCCACGCGCTCGGGCCCTTGCTGCTTCGCGACCGTTACCGTGCGCACCCGCAGCCCGGTGAAGTCCACGACCCAGCCCTGCTTCTCCCGCCGGGCCAGCTCCCGGCCCAGGGCCGCGCAGCCGGCGCAGGCCTTCGTGCCCGCGAGCTTCGTCAGGGGGCGCGCGTTGTTGGTGCGCAGCGCGTAGCTCCACAGGTCCATGACGTGCCGGGCGAAGGCCTTCTGCCCCACGGGACCCGGCGCGGCGCGCGGGGCCGGCGGCGGCGCGTCGGGGCTTGTCGAGGTCGACGGCTTCGAGCTGCCGGAGGGCGACACGGACGACGACCGGGACCCCGAGGACGAGGGGACGTCGGAGCCGGAGCTGCAGCCGGCGAGCAGGAGACCGGCGACGAGCGCCGCGGCGGGGAGGGACCGGGCGCGCTGTGGCATGCCTGAGGCTATAACGCGGGGGGCCGGCCGGCCGGTGTCGACAGCTCGTGCCGACAGCCCGTGCCGACAGCCCGTGCCGAACCGATAGGGTTGCCGGACCACAACAGCAGAGCAGGAAGGGATGCCCGTGAGCACCGATCAGACCCGGGACCGACTTGCAGAGGTGTTGACCGATCCCCTCGCTGCCAACGGCCTCGACGTCGAGGCCATCGACATCACGCCGGCCGGCAAGCGCCGCCTCCTGCGGGTCGCCGTCGACAAGGACGGCGGGGTCACGCTCGACGACATCGCCGAGGCCACCAAGGAGGTGTCGCGGGTGCTCGACGGACCCGACGGCTCCGACGTGATGGGAGAGCAGCCCTACACCCTCGAGGTCACGTCGCCCGGCACGGACCGTCCGCTGACACACCCGAGGCACTGGCGTCGCAACCAGGGCCGGCTGGTCAAGGTGACGTTCGCCGACAAGACCACGGCCACCGGCCGGATCACCGAGAGCGACGACGCGCGGGTCGTGCTCGACGTCGACGGGACGCCTCGCGAGGTCGGGTACGACGACGTGAAGAAGGCCAAGATCGAGATCGAGTTCAACCGGAAGGAGTCCTGACCTCATGGACATCGACATGACGATCCTGAGAGCGCTGGAGCGCGAGAAGGAGATCTCCTTCGACATCCTCGTCGAGGCCATCGAGCAGGCCCTCCTGACGGCCTACCACAAGACGCCGGGCGCAGCCACGGTCGCGCGGGTGCAGCTCGATCGCAAGAACGGCCACGTCACGGTGCTCGCCACCGAGACCGACGACGAGGGCAACAAGCTGTCGGAGTACGAGGACACGCCCGACGGCTTCGGCCGGATCGCCGCGACGACCGCGAAGCAGATCATGCTCCAGCGGCTCCGCGACGCCGAGGACGACATCAAGTTCGGGGAGTTCTCCGGCAAGGAGGGCGACGTCATCTCCGGCGTCATCCAGCAGGGTCGCGACCCGCAGGACGTGATGGTCGACCTGGGCCGCCTCGAGGCGCTGCTGCCGGCGGGGGAGCGCGTGCCGGGGGAGAACTACTCCCACGGCACCCGGATCCGCTGCCTGGTCATCTCGGTCCGCAAGGGGATGCGCGGACCGCAGGTGATGCTGTCGCGCTCGCACCCCAACCTGGTCAAGAAGCTCTTCGCCCTCGAGGTCCCCGAGATCGCCGACGGCACCGTCGAGATCTGCGGCATCGCCCGCGAGGCCGGCCACCGCAGCAAGATCGCGGTCCGCTCGACCATCCCGGGCGTCAACGCCAAGGGTTCCTGCATCGGCCCGATGGGCCAGCGGGTCCGGGCCGTGATGAGCGAGCTGCACGGCGAGAAGATCGACATCGTCGACTTCTCCGAGGACCCGGCCGAGATGGTCGGCCACGCCCTCTCCCCGGCACGGGTGAGCAGCGTCGAGGTCGTCGACCTCGCTGCGCGGTCCGCCCGGGTCGTCGTGCCGGACTACCAGCTCTCGCTGGCCATCGGCAAGGAGGGCCAGAACGCGCGCCTCGCCGCACGGCTCACCGGCTGGCGCATCGACATCCGCTCCGACGAGGCCCCGAGCGAGCCGGCCGTCGAGCCCGCCGTACCCGTGGCCCCGCCGCTGGACGACCCGGCCTGAAGCCGGTTCGTCCCCCGGCCCACCAGCCGCTAGACTGTTGGGCGGTCCGCAACCGCATCACGAAAGCCTGTGCAGACGCATGTCCGACGGTTCCATCCAGGGCAGTGTCCGCACGTGCATCGGGTGTCGGCAGCGGGCCGCGAAGAGCGAGTTGCTGCGAGTCGTCGCCAGTGACCGGGGCCCGGACCGCGAGGTCCTCCCCGATCCTGACCGAAGGGCACCCGGCCGGGGAGCGCACCTGCACCCCACCGCCGAGTGCCTAGAGCTCGCCGTCCGCCGCCGAGCGTTCCCCCGGGCCCTCAAGGTCGAGGGACGGCTTGCCACGACGGCGGTCGAGGAGCACCTCGCCCAGCACCTCGCCCAGCAGCTCGACCAGCAGCACCCAGCGCACCGACCGTGAACACCTGAGAAGAAATTGGAGCAGCAGCTCATGAGCACTCGATGAGTACTTTCCGATGAGTTTGCACACCAGCTAACGGTCCGACCGCCCCCCTTCGACCCTCGAGGGTCCCGGGACTCGGACCAGAAGGAGAAGCGTGGCTAAGGTCCGAGTCCACGAGCTCGCCAAAGAGCTCGGAGTCGAGAGCAAGGTCGTCCTGACCAAGCTCAAAGAAATGGGAGAGTTCGTCAAGTCGGCGTCGTCGACGGTCGAGCCCCCCGTGGTCAAGCGGTTCACCGACCAGTTCGGTGCCGAGCTGAAGGCGAGCGCCACCCCGGCTCCCGCCAAGAAGGCCGCCCCCAAGCCGTCCCCCCAGGCGCCTGCCGCCGAGGAGTCCGCCCCCGCAGCCCAGGCCGCCCCGTCCGCGCCCGTCGCCGAGACCCCGGCCGAGTCGGCCGTCGAGGCGCCCGCCGCCCGGAGCGGTGGTCCCCGTCCGGGTCCGCGCTCAGCTCCCGTCGAGCCCGTCGCCGACGAGCCCGTCGCGCCGGAGCCGGTCGCTGAAGCCCCTGCACCGACCGAGACGCCCGGGGCCGCCGAGGCCCCGGCCGCGAGCGACGGCACCGAGACGTCACGTCGTCCCGGCCCGCCGCCGGCGCGTCCCTCGGCCCGCCCCGGCGCCCCGCGTCCGGGCAACAACCCGTTCGCGCCGTCCCAGGGCATGGGTCGCCGTCCGGCGCCCGCACGCCCGGCCGCTGGCGACGCTCCCGCCGAGCGCGCGGACCGTCCCCCGCGTCCTCCGGCAGGCCGCGACGGCGGTGCGCCCGCCCGTCCCGGCGGCGCGCCCGCCGGCGGTGCCGGACGTCCCGGCATGCCGCGCCCCAACCCGGCGATGATGCCCAAGTCCCCGGCCGCCTTCGGTGGCGGACCCGGTGGACGTCCCGCGCCCGGCGGCCGTGGCGGTGCGCCCGGCCGTGGTGGCCCCGGTGGCCCCGGTGGCCCCGGTGGCCCCGGTGCAGGTCGTCCCGGTGCTCCGGCTCGCGCCGGTGCTCCCGGCGGCGGCGGTGCTCCCGGCGGCTTCGCCGGTCGTCCCGGCGGCGGTGGTCGTCCCGGTGGTGGTCGTCCCGGCCAGCGTGGCCAGACCCAGGGTGCGTTCGGTCGTCCTGGCGGTCCGTCACGTCGTGGTCGCAAGTCGAAGCGCGCGCGTCGTCAAGAGTACGAGCAGATGCAGGCCCCGACGATCGGTGGCGTGCGCGTCCGCAAGGGCGACGGCGAGACCGTTCGCCTGGCTCGCGGCTCGTCGCTGACCGACTTCGCGGAGAAGATCGGCGTCGACGCGGCCTCGCTCGTGCAGATGCTGTTCAGCCTGGGCGAGATGGTCACGGCGACCGAGTCGGTCAACGACGAGACGCTGGAGCTGCTCGGCGACGAGCTGAACTACATCATCCAGGTCGTCTCGCCCGAGGACGAGGACCGTGAGCTGCTGGAGTCCTTCGACCTCGAGTTCGGTGAGGACGAAGGGACCGAGGAGGACCTCGCGGCGCGTCCGCCGGTCGTCACGGTCATGGGTCACGTCGACCACGGCAAGACCAAGCTGCTCGACGCGCTCCGTAACGCCAACGTGGCGGGCAAGGAGGCCGGTGGCATCACCCAGCACATCGGCGCCTACCAGGTCGCCACCGACGTCGACGGCGACGAGCGCCGGATCACCTTCATCGACACCCCGGGCCACGAGGCGTTCACCGCCATGCGTGCCCGTGGTGCGCAGGCGACCGACATCGCGGTGCTGGTGGTCGCGGCCGACGACGGCGTGATGCCGCAGACGGTCGAGGCGCTCAACCACGCCAAGGCCGCCGGCGTCCCGATCGTGGTCGCGGTGAACAAGATCGACAAGGAGGACGCGGACCCGACCAAGGTGCGCGGCCAGCTCACGGAGTACGGCCTGGTCCCTGAGGAGTACGGCGGCGACACGATGTTCGTCGACGTCTCCGCGCGGGCCGAGCTCAACCTGGACAAGCTGCTCGAGGCCATCGTGCTGACGGCGGACGCGTCCCTGGACCTCCGGGCCAACCCGGAGCAGGACGCCCAGGGCCTCATCGTCGAGGCGCACCTCGACCGTGGCCGTGGCCCGGTGGCGACCGTGCTGATCCAGCGCGGCACCCTGCGGGTCGGCGACTCGATCGTGGCCGGACCGGCCTACGGCCGCGTGCGGGCCATGCTCGACGAGTACGGCGACAACATCGAGGAGGCGCTCCCGTCGCGCCCCGCGATGGTGCTCGGCCTGACCGCCGTCCCCGGCGCCGGCCAGAACCTGATCGTCGTCGAGGACGACCGCATCGCCCGTCAGATCGCGGAGCGTCGCGAGTCGCGTGAGCGGGCGGCCATGCAGGCCAAGCGTCGCGTGCGTCGCACCCTCGAGGACTTCATGGCCTCCATGGAGAAGGGCAAGAGCCAGGAGCTCAACCTGATCCTGAAGGGCGACGTGTCCGGTTCGGTCGAGGCGCTCGAGGACTCGCTCGCCAAGATCGACGTCGGCGACGAGGTCCAGCTGCGCGTCATCGACCGCGGTGTCGGTGCGATCACCGAGACCAACGTCGACCTGGCGGCCGCGTCCGACGCGATCATCATCGGCTTCAACGTCCGCCCGCAGGGCAAGGCGACCGAGATGGCCGACAAGGAGGGCGTGGAGATCCGGTACTACTCGGTGATCTACCAGGCCATCGAGGAGATCGAGGCAGCGCTCAAGGGCATGCTCAAGCCGGTCTACGAAGAGGCGACGCTCGGCCAGGCCGAGATTCGCGAGATCTTCCGGTCGAGCAAGATCGGCAACATCGCCGGTTGCATGGTCACGAACGGTGTCATCCGTCGCAACGCCAAGGCGCGGCTCATCCGCGACGGCAACGTGGCGGCCGACAACCTCGACCTGTCGTCGCTGCGGCGCGAGAAGGACGACGCTGCCGAGGTCCGCGAGGGCTTCGAGTGTGGTCTGACGCTCCGTGGGTTCAACGACATCAAGCAGGGCGACATCGTGGAGTGCTTCGAGCTGCGGGAGATCCCCCGCGCCTGACCACGTCGCCGACCCGTCATCAATGCAGCGCCGTTCGCGGCGTCTCGATGCAGAGGTGACGGGTCGGCGTCCCTCATTCCCCCAACAGGAGCAGCAGTGGCAAACCCCAGGGTCCGCAAGGTGGCGGACCGGATCCAGGTCATCGTCGCGGAGATGCTCGAGCGGCGGATCAAGGACCCGCGTCTCGGGTTCGTGACGGTCACCGACGTGCGGGTCAGCGGTGACACGCAGCAGGCATCGGTGTTCTACACCGTCCTCGGCGAGGAGGAGCAGGTCGTCGGATCGGCGGCCGCGCTCGAGTCGGCCAAGGGGCTGATCCGTTCCGAGGTGGCCAAGCAGCTCGGCATGCGGCACGCACCGTCGCTGGAGTTCATCCACGACGCGCTGCCGGACACCGCGCGGCACTTCGAGGAGATCCTGGCCCGGACCCGCGAGGCGGACGCCGCGCGGGCCGCGTCGGCCGCCGGGGCGGCGTACGCCGGCGAGGCCGACCCCTACCGCAAGCCTCACGAGGACGACCCGCTCGACGACGCCGCCGACGACGCCGCCGACGAAGACCAGTGACCACCGACGCGCCGGCCGGTCTCGTCGTCGTCGACAAGCCGGCCGGGATGACCTCGCACGACGTGGTGGCCCGGGTCCGGCGGCTGGCCGGCACCCGCAAGGTCGGGCACGCCGGCACGCTCGACCCGATGGCGACCGGCGTACTTCTCGTGGGCGTCAACCGCGCCACCCGGCTGCTCGGGCACCTGACGCTCACCGAGAAGGCGTACGACGCGACGGTCCGCCTCGGCGCGAGCACGACGACCGACGACGCCGAGGGCGAGACCCTCACGACCGCGTCGGTGCAGCACGTCAGCGAGGACGACGTACGTTCCGCCGCCGGCGCCTTCGTGGGTGACCTCGAGCAGAAGCCGTCGGCCGTCTCCGCCATCAAGGTCGACGGCAAGCGGGCCTACGCCCGCGTGCGAGACGGCGAGGACGTCGACCTGCCGGCGCGGCCGGTGACGGTGCACGAGCTGCTCGTGACCGACGTGCGCACCGACGGCGAGTGGCTGGACGTCGACGTGTCGGTGCGCTGCAGCAGCGGCACCTACATCCGGGCGATCGCGCGCGACCTCGGCGCGGCGCTCGGCGTCGGCGGTCACCTCACCATGCTCCGGCGTACGGCGGTCGGACCGTTCACGCTCGACGAGGCGCACGGGCTCGACGCCCTGGCCGACTCCTTCGACCTGGTCGGGATCGACGACGTGGCCCGGCGGTGCTTCACCGGGCACGACCTCGACGCCGACGACGCCCGCGCGGTGACCTACGGACGGTCGCTCGACACGTCGGTCGGCGACCCGGCTCCGGTGGCCGTGTTCGACCCCGCCGGGCACTTCCTCGCGCTCTACGAGCAGCGCGGCGACGTCGCCGCCCCCGTGGCCGTCTTCGTCTGAACCGCTGTGGGACGATGGCGGCGTCCCAGCAGGCGGCTCAGACGCAGAAGGAGCAGACTCCCGTGCAGATCTGGCGCTCGCTGGGCGAGGTGCCCCACGACCTCGGCCGGACCGTCGTCACGGTCGGCAACTTCGACGGCGTGCACCGCGGCCACCAGCACGTCGTGGCCCGCGCCCGTGAGGTCGCCGGGCCGGACGGCACGGTCGTCGCGGTCACCTTCGACCCGCACCCGATGGCGGTGCTGCGACCCGAGCACGCGCCTCAGACGCTGACCAGCCTGGAGACCCGCGCACGCCTGCTCGGCGACGCCGGCGTCGACGCGGTGCTGGCTGTCCCGTTCTCCCGCGAGGTCGCGGCCTGGTCCCCGGAGCAGTTCGTCGTCGACGTGCTCGTCGGGGCGCTGCACGCGCGCGCGGTCGTGGTCGGCGCCAGCTTCCGCTTCGGCGCCAAGGCCTCCGGTGACGTCGCGATGTTGACCGAGCTCGGCCGCACCCACGACTTCACCGCGGAGGGCATCGCGCTCGACGGTGGCCCGCAGGTGTGGTCCTCGACGTACGTCCGCGGCTGCCTGCTCGCCGGCGACGTCGAGGGCGCCGCCGAAGCCCTCGGCCATCCGTTCTCGGTGCGCGGGGAGGTCGTCAAGGGCGACCAGCGCGGCCGCGAGCTCGGCTACCCGACCGCCAACGTGCCGACGACCGGCATGCTCGCCGCCCCCGCCGACGGCGTCTACGCCGGGTGGCTGCTCCGCTCGGACACCGACGACGCGCCGTTGCCGGCCGCGATCAGCGTGGGCACCAACCCGACGTTCGAGGGCGAGCGCGAACGCCGCGTCGAGTCCTACGTCCTGGACCGCGACGACCTCGAGCTGTACGGCGTGCAGGTCGAGGTGTCCTTCGTGGCCCGCATCCGCGGCATGCTCCGCTTCGACTCCGTCGAGGAGCTCGTCGAGACGATGGCCCAGGACGTCGCCCGCGCCCACGAGGTGCTGGAAGTCTGATGGTCGACCGTGACCAGGCTCTGCGTGACGCGGAGCAGTGGTTCGTGCGGCACGGACTGCCCTACTTCGTGCAGTCAGAGCGCGCGATCGTCGAACGTGGCCTGTCCCGCAACCGGCTGCTGCCGGTGGTCGGCGTCGCCTTGCTCGTCGGCGCGGTCGTCGGGGTCGGCTCCGGCCTCCTGCTGGGCGACGTCTCGGGCGGACTGGTGTTCGGGCTCTGGGGTGCCGGAGGCGTGCTCGCGGTCTACGCCGCGACCACGTTGCGGCTGCGGATCATCGCGCGCTGGGCGGCCGGCCGGACGCTCGGCAGCCTCGCGCTGATGTTCCCGCTGGTCACCCGGGCGCTGCCGCTGCTGATGCTGTTCATCACCTTCCTGTTCATCAACACCGAGGTCTGGATGGTCGCGAGCTCGCTCGACCCCGGCGTGCTGACCATGGCGGTGATGTTCTTCGCGGCGCTGGCCGTGGTCTTCCTGCTGGTCCGGCTGCCCGAGGAGATGGACCGGGTCGACGACGACACCGACACCGACCGGCTGGTGGCCCGCACCGAGGGCACGCCGGTCGGGCACTGCGCGCGCGAGGTGTTCGACGAGATCCGAGAGGAGGACCTGTGCGGTGTGCTCGAGGTCGCGGGCCTGCAGAAGTGGAACCTCGTCCTGGTGCTGCTGATCGCCCAGTTCGTGCAGGTGCTGCTGCTCTCCATCGCCGTGCTGGTGTTCTTCCTGGTCTTCGGCACCGTGGTGATGCAGCCGGCCGTCGTCGGCTCGTGGCTCGGTGCCAAGGGACCGGTCGACGTGACCGAGCCGCTGCTCAAGGTCTCGGTGTTCCTCGCGGGCTTCTCCGGCCTCTACTTCACCGTCACCGCGGTCACCGACGAGACCTACCGCGCGCAGTTCTTCACCTCGGTCGTGCGCGAGCTCGAGCGGGCTGTCGCCGTGCGCGCGATCTACCGCACCCTGAGCCGATGAACCTGAGCCGATGAGCCTGACCCGATGAGCCTGACCCGATGAGCCTGACCCGATGAGCCTGGGCCGATGAGCCTGGGCGACGGCTCCCGGCACTGGGTCGAGGACGCGCTGGGATCGGTCGTCGTCGCGGCCGACCCGTTGAGCGGCGGGGTGGCCTCCCGGATGCTGCTGGTCCGGGTCGAGGACGGTCGCGAGGCCGTGCTGCGGCAGATGGTCGAGGACCCGTGGCGGGCCCACGCCGAGGCACTGCTGACCCGGGAGCGAGACGTGCACGTCCTGCTGGCGAGCGGTGCGGTGCCAGCACCCCGCACCCTGGCGCTCGACGTCCGCGGCGACAGCACCGACGGAGACCCGAGCCTGCTGATGAGCCGGCTGCCCGGCCGGGTCGATCTGGTCGCGGCCCGTCCCGAGTCGCTGGCCGAGGCCTTGCTCGCGATCCACGCGGTCCGCCCGCAGCCGGGGGAGTGGCCGCGGCGCTACGAGTCCTGGGCGTTCGAGTCCAAGCGCGTGGTGCCGCCGTGGTCGGGTGACGACGGGCTCTACCGTGAGGCTTTCGCCCGGTTGGCCGAGCCCGCTCCGCCGTACGACGAGACGTTCCTGCACCGTGACTTCCACCCGGCCAACGTGCTGCGGCACGACGGTCGGGTCACCGGCGTCGTGGACTGGGTGGAGACGTCGACCGGCCCGGCCGACCTCGACGTCGCGCACTGCGTCACGAACCTTGCGAGCCTGCACGGCGCCGAGGCGGCCCGGGCGTTCCGGTGTGCGTACGTCGACCGGGGCGGCGTCCTGGAGCGGGACCCGCGGGCGTCTGCGTACTGGCAGCTGCTCGACCTCGTCGCGTTCCTTCCCGGCCCGTCCGGACGGGAGAGCGGTGCGACCGTCGACGTCATCGAGCGGACCTGGCGCGAGTCGGGCCGGCCCGACCTGCGGGTGGACGTGGCACGAGCACGCCGCGAGGACCTGCTCCGCGACGTGCTCGTGGGGACGACCGCCTAGGCGTCCAGGTCCTTCTCGACCAGGTCGGCGATCGCGTCGACGTCGGCCTGGTTGTCACCGGCCACCTCGATCTGGTCGCCGCACGCGGCGCCCAGCGTCATGATCAGCAGCGACGAGGCGGCGTCGACCGGCTCCTCGCCGGCGACGGCGAGGGTGACCTCGGAGTCGAGCTCGCCGGCCGCCTCCGAGATGATCGCGGCGGGACGGGCGTGCAGGCCGACGGACGAGCCGACGACGACGGTCTTGCTGGGCATGGTGCTCCTCGGGACTAGCGGGGGTGGGTGGGTCAGGCGACGGCGGTGAGCTCGTCGACGTCGATCTTGGTCGCGGAGAGCTGCTTGAGGGCGACGACACTCGCGGCGGCCACCAGGACGCCGGCGAGCAGCGAGACCAGGAAGCCGAGCAGGTGCCCGACTGCGAAGAACACGAAGATGCCGCCGTGGGGCGCCGCCAGCGTGACGCTGAAGGCCATCGAGAGACCGCCGGTGACTGCGCTGCCGAGCATGATCGAGGGGATGACGCGCAACGGGTCGGCCGCGGCGAACGGGATGGCGCCTTCGGTGATGAAGGACGCGCCCAGCAGCCAGGCCGCCTTGCCGTTCTCCTTCTCGGCCGGCGTGAACAGCTTCGGCCGCACGACGGTGGCGAGCGCCAGCGCGAGCGGCGGCACCATGCCGGAGAGCATGACCGCGGCCATGATCTTGAGCTGCGGTCCGCCCGAAGCGATGGCCGCGGCGGTGAGGCCGCCGGTGGCGAAGGTGTAGGCGGTCTTGTTCAACGGGCCGCCCATGTCGAAGGCCATCATCAGGCCGAGGATCACGCCGAGCACGATGGCGGAGCCGCCGTTGAGGCTGTTGAGGCCGTCGGCCAGCGCCTTCATCAGGGAACCAAGCGGCTTGCCGAGCACGATGATCATGACGGCGCCGGAGATCAGCGTCGCGAAGAGCGGGATGACCACGACCGGCATCAGGCCGCGCGCCCACGTGGGCACCTTCCAGCCCGCGATCCAGTGCGCGACCAGGCCGGCGAGGACACCGCCGACGATGCCGCCGAGGAAGCCGGACTGCAGGGTGCCGGCGATCGCGCCCATCACGAAGCCGGGGGCGATGCCGGGCCGGTCCGCGATGGCGTAGGCGATGTAGCCGGCGAGCGCCGGGACCAGGAAGCTGAACGCGGCGCCGCCCAGGGTGAACAGCACCGCGCCGATATAGGCGAGGAAGCCGCTGTCGAACGGCACGTGGCCGAGGCCGGCCTTGTCGAGGTCGGGCAGGTTGAGCAGCGAGTTGTTCAGGGCGATGTCGTTGCCCGGGCCGACGATCTCGTAGCCGCCCAGCAGGAACGACAGCGCGATCAGCAGGCCGCCCGCGGCGACGAACGGGATCATGTAGGAGACACCGGTCATCAGCCACTGACGCACCCTCGTGGCGGTGCTGGCGCCGTCCTCGACCTTGGAGACGAGCCCGCCCGTGGGGCCGGCCGCGGCGGCAGCGGCGACGGCCGCCTCGCGCTTGCTCGGGTCGGCGTCCCACTCGGTGACGAGGCGCTCGGCCTGCGAGATGAGACCCGGCCCGTCGGAGATGCCCTTCTTGACGCCGACGTCGACGAGGGGCTTGCCGGCGAAGCGGCGGGCGTCCTTGACGGGCAGGTCGTGGGCGAAGATGACGGCGTCGGCGGCGGCGATGACGTCAGCGCCGAGCGGATTGGACCCGGCGGAGCCCTGGGTCTCGACCGTCATGACGTGGCCCGCGGCCCTGGCGGCGTTCTCGAGCCCCTCGGCCGCCATGTAGGTGTGCGCGATGCCGGTCGGGCACGACGTGACGCCCACGAGGTTGAGCACCCGCTTGGCGGGGGCAGCCGCGCCGGACCGGTCCTCGGTGACGCTCGCGGCCGGAGCAGCGGCCGAGGCGCCGGCGGCGCCGGCGGTAGAAGCGCCGGCAGCGGAGGCGGCGGGCTGGTCGAGCTCGACCTGCTCGCTGACGATGCGCACGACCTCGGCCTCGGTGGTCGCGGCGGCGAGGGCGGCCTTGAAGTCCTTCTTCATCAGCGCTCGGGCCAGCTTGGGCAGCATCTGCATGTGGGC
>JBDSMW010000045.1:0-13844 GCA_039915665.1 Nocardioidaceae bacterium | reverse complement strand
GCCGACATCAAGAAGCTGACGATCTGGGGCAACCACTCCGCGACGCAGTACCCCGACATCTTCCACGCGGAGGTCGGTGGCAAGAACGCCGCCGAGGCCGTCAACGACCAGGCCTGGATCGAGAACGACTTCATCCCGACCGTGGCCAAGCGCGGCGCGGCGATCATCGAGGCGCGCGGCTCCTCCTCCGCTGCCTCCGCGGCGTCGGCCACCATCGACGCCGCTCGCGACTGGCTGCACGGCAGCGCCGACGGCGACTGGGTGTCGATGGCGGTCCGGTCCGACGGCTCCTACGGCATCCCCGAGGGCCTGATCTACTCCTACCCCGTCACCACACGTGGCGGCGACTGGGAGATCGTCCAGGGTCTCGAGATCGACGACTTCTCGCGCGGCCGGATGGACGCCACCGCCGCCGAGCTGGTCGAGGAGCGCGACGCCGTCAAGGGCCTCGGCCTGATCTGAGCTAGATCCGACGACCTGAGTAAAACGTAAGACAAATGGGTCGTCTCGCGTCCCCTGTTCCTCAAGTGTCAGGGGGCGCGACCCCGATACCCCTGGCGTGACCCGCCCGCTGACCGTCGTACGCCGCCTGCTCGCGCCTGCCGTCCTCGGCTCGCTGCTCGCCGCTATCGTGCTGTCGGTGACCGGTTCGGGAACGGCGGACGCGGCCCAGCCGGCTGCCCGCGGCGGCGCCGTCACTGCTGCAGCCTCGTCCGCCTGGGCGCGTGGCCTGTGGGTCTGGAACCAGCCGGCCGCGAAGAGCCTGGTGGCCTTCGCCCAGGCCCGCGGAGTCAACGAGCTGTTCGTCTCGGTGCCCCCGAACCTGCCGACCTCCAGCCGGCTCACCTGGGTCAGGTCGGTCGCGAAGCTCGCCGGCCCTGCCGGCATCCGGCTGCAGGCCCTCGGCGGCGACCCGGGCTGGATCGACGACCCGGGCGCAGCCGTCGCCTGGCAGGACGCCGCCCTCTCGACCGGGCTGTTCTCCGGCGTGCACGTGGACGTCGAGCCCTGGCAGCGCCCGGACTGGAACACCGACCAGGCCGGCGCGATCGCGGGCTACCTCGCGACGTACGACCGTCTCCAGGCCGCCACCACCCTGCCGCTCGAGGCCGACGTGCCGTTCTGGCTCTGGACTCTCACGGCCGCCGACGGCACCCCGGTCGACGCCGCCGTGCTGCAGCGGGTCGACAAGGTGACGGTGATGAGCTACCGCAACACGGTCTCCGGCGCCGACAGCATCACCGCCATCGGTGCGAGGACGCTGGCGGCCGGTACGGCGGCGGGCAAGCCCGTGCGCCTCGCCGTCGAGACCAACAACCTCGGCAACGACCCCGTGGCGGTGAAGCAGACGTTCTACGGCAAGACGGAGGCCGCGCTCAACACCGCGCTCGACCAGGTCGACGCGGCCGAGTCGGGAGTCGCGTCGTACGCCGGGATGGCCGTGCACGACTACGCCGGCTACGACGCCCTGCGCTGATCTCCCACCCGCACCTGAGTACGCGTGCGGATGTGCGGGTGCCCGCCGACCGGCAGGGTGGAGGCATGAACCGACCCGCGCACGTCGTCCTCGACCTGGCCGTCCGTGGCGGCGCCCTCCTGACCGGCGAGTGGGCGTTCACCAGGGTCTGGGACGCCACGACCGCCGGGCCTCACGAGACCGACATCGGGGGTGGGCTCGTGGGGCTCGGCCTGCTCGCCCTGGCGGCCCTCGTCTGGGGCGCCCTCGACGGCCGTCACCACGACGTCGGCCGGCTCGCGGCGACCTGGGTCGGGGCGGGCCTGCTCGTCGGGGCGTTCGTCGCCGTGCTCCTGGTGGTGCGCGGGGGCGATCGAGGAGAGGTGCTGCTCGCGGTGGCGCTGCTGGTCCCGTTCCTGGCGGTGCTGGTCGCCGCGCCCGCCGTTCTCGCGGGGGTGCTCAGCCGCACCCTGCTGCACCGGCCGGTCGCCTAGGTCGGCGGCTGGTTGGGCACCACGACGGCGAGCACGATCAGGCTCACGCCGGCGACGGTCAGCATCAGCACGTCGGACCACTTGCGGCGCACCCGGAGCATGCCGGCGCCGCGCTCGGAGAGCACCAGCCGCGAGGCCGACGCGAGCAGCAGCCCCGCTCCGATCCAGCTGACGCCGGTGCGCCAGGCGCCCGCGAGCACGATGCCCAGCCCCACCACCGACGCCGCGACCACAGCGAGGTAGATCACCCCGCCGACGGTCTGCGGCCTCTTCAACGGGTTCTCGGGCGACACGGGTGGCTCAGCGTGCGATCGACTGCTCGGCGGCGGACACGATGTTCGACAGCAGCATCGCGCGCGTCATCGGGCCCACGCCCCCTGGGTTCGGGGACACCCACGCAGCAACCTCCGCCACGTCGGGGGCCACGTCGCCGGCGATCTTGCCGTCCACGCGGGACACGCCCACGTCGAGGACCGCGGCACCGGGCTTGACCATGGCGGCGGAGATGATGCCGGGCACCCCGGCCGCAGCGACGACGATGTCGGCCTCGCGGACGTGCTTGGCCAGGTCGCGCGTGCCGGTGTGGCACAGCGTCACCGTGGCGTTCTCGCTGCGGCGGGTGAGCAGCAGCCCCAGCGGCCGACCGACGGTGACGCCACGGCCGACCACGACGACCTCGGCCCCGGCCACCTCCACGTCGTGGCGGCGCAGCAGCTCGAGGATGCCGTACGGCGTGCAGGGCAGCGGAGCGTCCTTGCCGAGGACGAGCCAGCCGAGGTTGGTGGGGTGCAGGCCGTCGACGTCCTTGGCCGGGTCCATCCGGCCCAGCACGGCGTTGACGTCCATGTGCTTGGGCAGGGGCAGCTGCACGATGTAGCCGGTGCAGGCCGGGTCGGCGTTGAGCCGGTCGACGTGCTCCTCCACCTCGGCCTGCGAGGCGGTCTCGGGCAGGTCCACGCGGATCGAGGTGATGCCGACCTCGGCGCAGTCCTTGTGCTTGCCTCCGACGTACCACTTCGAGCCGGGGTCGTCGCCGACCAGGACGGTGCCGAGGCCGGGCACGACCCCCTGCTCGCGGAGCGCGGCGACGCAGGTCGTCAGCTCGGCCTTGATGGCCCGGGCGGTCGCGGTGCCGTCGAGGATCTGTGCGGTCATTGGGGTCATCCAATCATTCGTGCGGCTCGGCGGGAGGATCAGTGGAAGAAGTGCCGGGTGCCGGTGAAGTACATCGTCACGCCGGACTTCTCGAGGGCGTCGACGACCTCCTGGTCGCGCATCGAGCCGCCCGGCTGGACGATCGCGCTGATGCCGGCGTCCACCAGGATCTGGGCTCCGTCGGCGAACGGGAAGAACGCGTCGGACGCGGCGACGGAGCCGGCGGCCCGGTCCCCCGCCCGCTCGACGGCGAGCCGGCAGGAGTCGACCCGGTTGACCTGGCCCATGCCGACGCCGACCGCGGCACCGTCGGAGGCGAGCAGGATCGCGTTGGACTTCACCGAGCGGCAGGCCTTCCACGCGAACGTGAGGTCGGCGAGCTGCTCGGGGGTGGCGGCCTGGCCGGTGGCCAGCGTCCAGGTCGACGGGTCGTCACCGCCGCCCTCCACCTCGGCGTCGACCGCGTCGCGGGCCTGGATCAGCAGCCCACCGGAGATGCCACGGGTCTCGAGGCCGCCGCCGACCAGCGGGGCGCACTCGATGACCCGGACGTTCTTCTTGCGGGACAGCACCTCGACGGCGCCCTCCTCGTAGCCGGGCGCGACGACGACCTCGGTGAAGATCTCGGCCACCTGCTCGGCCATCTCGACGGACACCGGCACGTTGGTGGCGATCACGCCACCGAAGGCGGACACGGGGTCGCAGGCGTGCGCCTTGCGGTGCGCCTCCGCGACGTCGGTGCCGACCGCGATCCCGCACGGGTTGGCGTGCTTGATGATGGCGACCGCGGTGCCGTCGAGCTCGTAGGCCGCGCGCCGGGCCGCGTCCGCGTCGACGTAGTTGTTGTAGGACATCTCCTTGCCGCTGTGCTGCGTGGCCTGCGCGAGGCCCGGCACCGGCACGAACCCGTTGGTGTAGAGCGCGGCGCGCTGGTGCGGGTTCTCGCCGTACCGGAGGACCGTCGCCTTGTCCCAGGTGCCGCCCATCCAGGCCGGGAACCCGGTGCCGTCGGAGGTGTCGGTGAGCACGCTGCCCATCCACGAGGCGACGGCGAGGTCGTAGCTCGCGGTGTGCACGAACGCCTCGGCGGCCAGCTTCTGCCGCTGCGCGAGGGTCGTCCCCCCGTCGCGTACGGCGGCCAGCAGCCCGTCGTACTGCGCCGGGCCGGTGACGATGGCGACGGACGGGTGGTTCTTGGCGGCGGCGCGCACCATCGACGGTCCGCCGATGTCGATCTGCTCGATGCACTCGTCGGGGGCGGCACCGCTCGTCACGGTCTCGGTGAAGGGGTAGAGGTTCGACACGACCAGGTCGAAGGGCTCGACCCCGAGGTCCTGCAGCTGCTCGCGGTGGGACGCGAGGCGACGGTCGGCCAGGATGCCGGCGTGCACCATCGGGTGCAGCGTCTTCACGCGGCCGTCGAGGCACTCCGGGAAGCCGGTGAGCTCCTCGACCCTGGTCACCGGGACGCCGGCGTCGGCGATGCGGGCGGCGGTCGACCCGGTCGAGACGATCGAGACCCCGGCCTCGTGCAGGGCACGGGCGAGGTCCGCGAGGCCGGTCTTGTCGTAGACGGACACCAGCGCCCGGCGGATCGGCTGGCGGGCGTCGGCCTGGTCGGGCACGGCGATCATGGGCGGGACTCCTCATCAGGTGGTGATGAGGGCACCCAGGCGTTCGATGCTCTCGGCTTCACTCCCTGGTGGTTGCCCACCTGCGCCAGTCGTGTTCCGCCAAACTACGGCAGAGCCTACCGAGCCGATTCACCGAGGCGCACCTTGCGGCCCTCGAGCGCGAACCCCTCGCGGGCCATCCGGCCGACGGTGTCCACGAGCATCGAGCGCTCGGCCACCTTGATCCGCTCGTGCAGGGCGTCGACGTCGTCGTCGTCCTCGACGGGCACCGCTACCTGGGCCACGATCGGGCCGGTGTCGACCCCGGCGTCCACGACGAACAGCGTCGCGCCGGTCACCCGGACGCCGTACTCCAGGGCGTCGGCGGGGCCGCGCATCCCGGGGAAGGACGGGGACAGCGCCGGGTGCGTGTTGACGGTGCGACCGCCGAACTCGGCCAGGAAGGTGTCCCCGGTCAGCTTCATGAAGCCGGCCAGCACGACCAGGTCGGGTCGGTGCTCGCGGCAGGACGCCGTGAGCGCCGCGTCCCACTCCTCGCGGGTGGCGTGGTCCCTGAGGCGGTGCACGAAGGTGGGTACGTCGGAGCGGGTGGCCCGCTCGAGACCCTCGATGCCGTCCCGGTCCGCACCGACCGCGACCACCTGGGCGCCGTACGCCGGGTCGGCGGACGCATCGAGGAGGGCCTGGAGGTTGGTGCCCGCGCCGGAGACGAGCACGACGAGGCGGGCGGGGGCGCGGGACACGCCCCGAAGGCTACCGACGGCGGGACCACCAGGTGGCGCCGACGCCGCCGACGAGACCGCCGATGCCCATGGCCACCGTGGCGGCGACCAGGGTGGGCAGCAGGTCGGCCCCGAGGTCGGCCATCCGGCCCGGCCCGACCGCCCCGCCCGACACGGCGACCAGCAGCGTGAACAGGACGCCACCCGCAACGCCGGAGCCCCCGCCACGCACCACAGCGTCGCCGAAGGACGAGATCTGGAACCTTCGGACGACCAGCACGGCCGCCAGCGTCCCGGCGAGCACCGGCAGCGCGACGAGCACGGCGAGCCAGCCGGGCTGGTTGCCCTCGGACGGCAGGGCGGCGAGCAGCGGGAAGGCCGGCACCGGCCCCAGGACGACGGCGGCCGGGGAGACCACGGTGCCGGTGCCGACCGCGAAGCCGGGGCCGAGCAGGTAGGAGCCGGTGAGCAGCACGGCGTTGGGCGCCACGGCGGCGACCAGCGCGGTGTACAGCAGACCACCCGTGACGTCGGTGTGCAGCCGGGAGAGCACGTTGGCGGCCGACCCCAGGTCGAGCAGCAGCGCTACCGTGAGCAGCACCGCCGAGGCGGCGGTCAGCAGCAGCGCGGCGGCGAGCCCGCCCTTGAGGACGGCGCGGACCGTCTCGGGCACCTTCGAGCGCCAGTCCACGACCTCGCGGCTGCCGGCCAGGATGCCGGACCCACCGCCCACGAACGCAACGGCGAAGCCGCCCGCGAACGCCCGGAGCAGGCTCGACTCGGCGGTGGCCGTCGCCGCCAGCAGGGCGGTGACCAGGGCGACCACGCCGTAGAGCCCGGACATCACGACGGTCCCGAGCACGACGGTGCCCGGGTCCTCGACGGCCGAGGTGCGGGCCGCCCAGAGGCCGAGCCGGTAGGCGACGTACACGCAGAACAGCGTGAGCCCGAGCGGAACGGCCGTGACGGTCGCGGAGACCGCGCCGGTGGCCAGGTGCAGGTGGGCGCCGTGGGCCAGCAGCCAGCCGTCCGCCCCCACCCGGATCGCGTCGCGGGTGTCGCCGTGGCTGCCCGCGTCGGCGGCGAACCAGCCGACCAGGGCGAGGGCCATGCAGCCCATCAGCACGGCGCCGGAGGCCGCCACACCGGCGACCGCGGCGCCGAGGGCGAGCGGCCGCAACGGCGGTGCTCCCCCGGACGAGGCCGTAGTCGTGCGGGAGCCCAGCCGGGTGTCCCGGGGGTCGAGGAGATCAGTCATCCCGGCCCATCCTCGCCGAGCGCTATCTCGATCTCGGGCTCCCACGCCGGTTGGCCCTGCGGGCGGGACAGCCCGTACCGTGGGTGACTTCCGCCGCGGACCGACGGACAGGAGGGCGCCATGCGGGAGGAGAGCTTCGACTCCTTCTACCGAGCGACCCGCCGTCGGGTCCTGCACCAGGCGTTCGCCCTGACCGGTGACCTGCCCGCGGCCCAGTCAGCAGTCCGGGACGCGTACGTCGGAGCGTGGCAGCACTGGCGCAAGGTCTCCCGGCTCGACGACCCGCTGGACTGGGTCCGTCCCCGGGCCTGGCAGCTGGCCCAGCGTCGGCACACCGCCCGCATCTGGCACCGCAACAAGGGCCTGTCCGAGGAGCACAAGGCCGTCCTCGACGCCCTGTCCGGGCTGCCGGTCGCCCAGCGGCGCGTGCTGCTGCTCACCGATCTCGCCGGTCTCGACAGTGCGCACGCCGCCCGCGAGCTCGGCGTCACCCGCGACCTCGCGAACGCCAACCAGCAGCGGGCCCGGGCCGGGCTCGCGATGGCGCTCGGTGTGGAGCACGAGGTGGCGCGGGACCGGCTCCTCGGGCTCGACCACCTGCTCGAGCACGCCACCTTGCCGCGCGGGCCGATCGTGCGCCGCGCCGGACGCAAGCGCCGGCAAGGGCACGCGCTGGTCGGCGCGGCCGCCGCCGTCGCGACCGCCCTCGGGGCGGGCGCCTTCACCTACCAGCCGACCGTGAGCAACGCCGAGGACCTGCGCCTGGTCAAGCCCGAGGCACCCGTCGTCGCCACTCCGGACGTGGCCGCCTCCGCACCGACCGGGGGCAACCTCCTCGACCCCGACCAGATCCGCCGGCTCGGCCTGGCCCAGCGGTGGAACGTCTCCGGCACCGGCGACAACACCTCCGGCGACGGCATCAACACCGTCTGCCAGCAAACCCGCTTCGCCGACCCGGACGGCTACTCAGCTATCGTCCGCAGCTTCGCGGCCACCGGCTCTCCGCGCCGCTCGGCGGTGCAGACCGTCGAGGTCTCCAAGACCGAGAAGCAGGCGCAGGCGGCGTTCGGGACGACCGTCGGCTGGTTCGCCGGCTGCCGGCTCGGCCGCCTCCAGCTGCTGAGCTCCTACGCCGTCGACAACATCGGCGACGAGGCCGACGTGCTGATGGTCAAGCTCTGGAAGAAGCCGGTCACCACCCTGTCGGTCGCGGTCGCCCGCACCGGCAAGGTGACCACGACGACCGTGGGCACGACGGTCGGCGCGGCCCCGCCGCCCGCCCAGGAGATCACCCAGTCCCTCGCGGACTCGGTCGCGATGCTCTGCGCCCGGAGCGGCTCCTCGGACTGCGCGAAGCGGCCGACCTACCGCGTCGTACCCCCTCCGCCGTCGGGTGAGGAGCGCGGCATCCTCGCGGTCGCCGACCTGCCTCCGGTCGGCCGGATCTCGCAGCCGTGGGTCGGCACGCAGCCTGCGCCAGCTCGGGTGAACCCGTCGGCCACCACGTGCGACCGCGCCGACTTCGCCAAGGGCGGCGCGACCAGGACCCGGACGCGCACCTACCTGATCCCCGAGGCGTCGCTGCCGGCCCGCTTCGGCCTGTCCGAGACCTACGGCGTGTTCGCCAGCACCCGGGCGGCCAACCGCTTCCTGTCAGAGGTGCGCGGCACCGTCGGTCGCTGCGAGAAGCGCGACCTCGCCACCCAGGTCAGCGGCGCTCGCACCGAGCGCCGTACGTCGCCGCGGCTCGACCTGGACTCGTGGGACCTGCAGACCAAGGTCAACGACCAGCAGAAGGTGCGCTTCCGGCTCGGCTTCGTCCGGGTCAGGCGGACCGTCGCGCAGCTGACGTTCGCGCCGTCCCCGGCCGACGACATGACCGCGACCAGCTTCCACGCCCTGCTGGTGCGGTCCGGGGATCGGCTCCGCGAGCTCGACTGACGCATAGGCTGCGCAGGTGACCGCCTTCCTCACCCGCGACGCCGCCGTCGCCCTCGACGCCACCAGCCCACTGCGGGCCCGCCGCGACCTGTTCGCCCTGCCCGACGGCGTGGTCTACCTCGACGGCAACTCGCTCGGCGCTCTGCCGCGATCGGTCGCCCCGCGGATGCAGCAGGTCGTCGCGTCCGAGTGGGGCGCGGGTCTCATCTCGTCCTGGAACGACGCCGGCTGGGTCGCCCTGTCGCGGCGCGTCGGCGACCGCATCGCGCCGCTGATCGGGGTCTCCCCCGGCGACGTGCACGTGGGCGACTCGACCAGCGTGACACTGTTCAAGACCTTCGTCGCCGCCGCCCGGCTGCGGCCGGGACGTCGGGTCGTCGTGCTGGAGCCGACGACCTTCCCCACCGACGGGTACGTCGCCGCGGGTGTCGCGCGGCTGCTGGACCTGGAGCTGCGCTGGTGCGACCCCGCCGACCCGGCCGCCTCGCTCGACAAGGACGTGGCGCTGCTCGCGCTCACCCACGTCGACTTCCGCTCCGGGGCGATGTTCGACATCCCCGCCCTGACCCGCGCCGCCCACGACGCCGGCGCCCTCGTGCAGTGGGACCTATGCCACTCCACCGGCGCCGTCCCGGTCGGGCTGGTGGACGCCGACGCCGACATCGCGGTGGGCTGCACCTACAAGTACCTCAACGGCGGTCCCGGCTCCCCCGCGTTCTCCTGGGTGCACCCGCGTCACCAGGACGCGTGGGACCAGCCGGTCACCGGGTGGTTCGGGCACGCCCACCCCTTCGACATGGACCGCGCCTTCGTGCCGGCCGACGGCATCACCCGGATGGCCTCGGGCACCCCGCCGGTGCTCGCGCTGTCCGCCCTCGACGCCGCCCTCGACGTCTTCGACGGGGTGACCCTGGACGAGCTGCGGGCGGCGTCGCTGTCGCTGACCGACCTGTTCATCGCCCTCGTGGACGAGCACCTCGGGTCGGCGTTCGACGTGATCACTCCCCGTCCGCACGCCGTACGCGGCAGCCAGGTCTCGCTGCGCCACGACAACGCGTACGGCGTGGTGCAGGCCCTGATCGCGCGCGGGGTCGTCGGCGACTTCCGCACCCCGGACGTGGCCCGCTTCGGCTTCGCCCCGCTGTACGTCTCGCACGCCGACGTCTTCGACGCCGTGACCCACCTGGTCGCGGTGATGGACCGGGACGAGCACCTCGATCCGACGTACGACGTGAGGAACGCGGTCACCTGAAAGCTCGCACCCGCCCCGCGCCCTTCGACCTGGCGAGTGGTGTCCGGGGCGGACCACGGCTTCGTCGCACACCGAGTCCGGCGAACAAAGCTCTGCGTTGCTGGTGACCTGGACCGTTTGGTACGGGAGGGATGAATACCGCTGCCGCAAGGCGCATCGCCACGACGCGTGAGCGGCTCGCGCATGAGCGAACGTTCCCGCTACGACGTTGACAGCACTTCCAATGCTGGCCAGGGAGGTCCGCTGCGAAGCATGTCCAGGATGGTGAGTCCATGTCGGCGGCCGTTCGGGAACTCATCGCGCACGTCCCACCGCCACACCGCGACCATCGCCAGTACGAGACGACGACACTGTTGGAGCAAATCGTGATGGACGCCCGGATACAGCACGCTGACCGCCTCGGGCGCATGGGCGATGTCGAACTCGACGGGCCCTCGGCAGCACGTCTCGAGGTCGATGAAGAGCAGGCCGTTTGGAGTATCGAGGAGGTTGCCGGGATGTGGCTCGCCGTGAAGCAACTGGTCGGCTCCCGTCCGCCTGCGCACGGCTTGTCGTCCGCTCCGCAGTGTCTGCAGGAGCAGGGTCCTGTCCGCAGCAGTCAGCTCGGGCGTCTCGTGAGCATTCGCCACGAGACCTTCGGCGGCCGCGATTCGATCGGTGACGTGTGGCGCTTCGACCGCGCTGCTGCGCATGGCCCGATGCAGGCGATGCAGAGCGTCTGCGTACTGCCCGGGCGAGGCCGGGGCAGTCACTTGGTCGTAGTAGGTCCAGAACGTCATGGCAAAGCCATCACGCTCGTAGACCCGCGGTTCCACTCGTGGGTCAAGCGACACGACAGGGGCCGAGACCGCAGCCAGGTCTTGCGCGACCAACACCTCGAACGCCGCGACCTCCTGTCCGACGATCGCGGTTCGCACAAACACGTCACACGGCAGTAGGCGAAGCGCGAGAGTGTTGGAGTTCTGGACGACGACCACGTCTTCAACGTCCAGGTCAAGGTCACGTGCGAGGGACGAAGCCGCTGTGGCCGCGCGCGCCGTCACTCTTGGTTCCACGAGATGCATCCTGGCAGGTGCCCGCGCATCGGCACGACCGCGCGGATCGCGTCAGATGCGGCTTTCGCCATCGGCGGCAGATCGGTTGATGCGTAGCCGCCCTCAACGCGGCATGAGCGGTCACGCGGGGGCGCCCGCTAGCGTTGGACCGGAGGTGGCCGCTGTGACCACGATCAACACTCTCGACCCCAAGGCCGTTGCCGCTGTGGCGGCCATTCATTCCGGGCGCGTCGAAGACCTCCGGGAACTTCTCGCCGGGCATCCCACCCTGTCCACCGACCGGCTTGGCGACGACGATCCCGACGGGATGTCGCGCACGCTTCTCCACGTCGCGACCGACTGGCCAGGGCACTTCCCTCACGTCGCCGAGACCATCGCCCTCCTCGTAGAGTTCGGCGCCGACGTCGACGGACGGTTCCGTGGACCTCACGAGGAGACCTCGCTGCACTGGGCGGCAAGTTCCGACGACGTCGGCGCCTTGCGTGCCTTGCTCGACGCAGGCGCAGAGATTGATGCCGAGGGAGGCGTCATCGCGGGCGGCACGCCTCTGGGCGACGCCACCGCCTTCGCGCAGTGGGGCGCCGCTCGTGAGTTGGTCGAGCATGGCGCTAGGACCAGCCACTTCGATCTCGCCGCGCTCGGCATGACAGATGAACTGTTCGCCCGCCTCGACGATGCCCAGTCAACGCCGGAAGATCTCAATGAGTCGTTCTGGTCCGCTTGCCACGGAGGGCAGTTGGAGACTGCCCAGACTCTCGCGGCACGTGGCGCAGACCTGGACTTCGTGCCCGGGTGGGAGAACGCAACGCCTCTCGATATTGCAGCGCGAGACGGGGCTCACGACGTAATCCGCTGGCTACACGGTGAGGGTGCTCACACCTGGGACGAGCTACGAGACGCTCAAGGCTGAGATCACCGCGTCATCGACGCCGCGGCTGCCCGTTTCAACGCCTGCCTCAGGTCCCGTAGCTCCGGCACACCGCGCGCTCCGGGATACAGGCGACAGGCCAGCGCTGCGGGCTGGTCCGGCTCGGGGAATACGTCTGCGCCGTCGAGGCAAAAGGTCGGCGAGCCGACGAAGTAACGCGCTTCGGCCTCCTCCTGCGAGTGAACGACATCCACCGCGACGCCGGACGCTCCTAGGCCCACATCGTCCAGCGCAGTCCGGAGGAGTTCGGCAGCTCCCGCCTCATGGGGGCAGTCCGGCACAACGAGCAACTCGATATCCATGCCCTCCATACTGCGCCCCCGCGACAACCGCTCATCGGCAGATCCGGTAGACACGAACGCTCGCAGTGCGGCCAAGGCACTGTCAGCGCGGCCAAGGTCGGAGGCGCGCGCGGTCAGTGGCCGGGCGTGACGCGGTAGGTGTGGTCTTGCGGATCGGTCCAGGCGTAGTCGCCGTCGGGAAGGCGTCGGTAGGTCCAGGCGGTGAAGGTCTTCAGCCGGTGGTGTCGCCTGCACAACGCGGCGAGGTTCGCTGGGCTGGTTTGGCCGGGTGGGCCGCCGTCGTCGGGTGGGACGTAGGGGTCGATGTGGTCGAGGTCGCAGGACCTCGCGTCGATGGCGCAGCCGGGGAACACGCAGTGGGCGTCGCGGAGGATCACGGTGTCCCGCATCCAGCCCGGTGGGTCGTGGACTTCGACCGTGTCGGTGCGGGCGAGGTCGAGGACCGGGCGGACGCTGAGGGTGGAGAACCGGCTGATCCAGTCCTGCAGCAGGGTGAGGGTGGCGGGGCCGAGCTTCTCGACCCGCCCACCCGTCCCAGCGCCCGCGTCTCGTCCGAGGTCGTCGGTGGTGACGTGCAGGAACAGGGTGCCCTTCGAGCCGTTGAGGCCGGTCTCGGTGGCGTCGGTCTGCATGCCGTCCACCAGGTCGAGGGAGCGTTGCGGGTGCGCGAGCAGTCCCAGCGCGGTGGCCTGCCGCAGGTCGAGGGACCGGTCGTCGCCCAGCCGGCCGAGCACACCCGCCAGGTCCCCGACCGAGGCCTGCAGATCCAGCGCGTCGAGGGTGTCGAGGCGGGCGGTCACGTCGGTCGTCGCGGTCGAGGCGCGGTGGTCGAACCACACACCGCGGGCGTCTAGGGCGGTCTGCTCCACCCCGGCGGCCTGGTCCGGGTCGTGCTGCAGCATCGCCTCGTGCACCAGATCCCTCAACCGGGCCGGAGTGAGGGTGCGGTTGCGACGGGCGATGACCGCGAGGTGCCGGTCCACGAACGCCACCGCCTCGTGTGAGAGCTGGGTGGTCTGCTGGGCGACCTGGCGGGCCTTCCACGCCTGCAACCGGCCGTCCTGCACCAAGGCCCACAGCGTGGGGAGGCGGAAGCACAGCTCCACCGCCTCCGACACCAGCCGCAACCCGGCACCGTAGGAGAGACCCAGAGCCGGAGCCAACGCCTCGACCGCGTACTCACTCACGCCCGGTGTCCCGACACCGCCCAGAGACGCCTCGATCGTCTCGGCGGCGAACGCACCGCAGATGCCGTGCTGCACGATGAACGACACCGCCGGGTGGTCCTCGGTGACCGGATGCAGATCCACCCAGTGCACCGCCAGCGCAAGAATCCTGGCCTCTTCTCGATCGGCAGCCCGACGAGCCTCCGCCAACGCTGGCAGCACCTCGCCCACGGGGAGGTCCCGCGGCTCGGAGCCGGTGTCGACGGTGCTGGTCATGGAACAAACCTAGACCCGACCACCGACACTCCCGGACCTCGAACGGTCGAGAATCACATTGTCCACAACGGGAATCTCGAAAATCCCCGTGGTGCACGCTCCGGACGGGTCCGGGTGGTTTCGACAAGCTCAACCAACCGGCAGGCCCGGCTCGACCGCCCCGGGCCGGAGCTAACGACGAAGGCCGCCGACTCCCGGAGGAGTC
>JBDSMW010000039.1:0-6216 GCA_039915665.1 Nocardioidaceae bacterium | reverse complement strand
GCTTCGAGTCGAACACCGGCGGGCTCGCGCAGCGGGACCTTCCGGAGCTGACCGACAACGGGCGGGGACACCTGGTGGCGTGCCACATGTCCCAGACGCAGCGCCAGCAGATCTGGCGCGACGAGATTCAACCCCTCCTCTGAAGACGGCAAGGAAGACTGACCTCATGACTGTCACCGAGACCACTGGGGGCGGTGCCCTCACGGACAAGGGGGATCTCCTCACGGTCACCGGCCTGGTCCGGCACTTCCCGATCCGCAAGGGAGTGCTGCAGCGCCAGGTCGCCGCCGTGCAGGCCGTCGACGGCATCGACTTCAGCGTCAAGCAGGGCGAGACGCTCTCGCTGGTCGGCGAGTCCGGCTGCGGCAAGAGCACCACCGGTCGGCTGATCACCCGCCTCGACAAGCCGACGGCCGGCAAGATCGTGTTCGAGGGCCGCGACATCACCACCCTCGGCGACGGCGCGATGCGTCCGCTGCGCCGCGACATCCAGATCATCTTCCAGGACCCGTACTCCTCGTTGAACCCGCGGCACACCGTCGGCAAGATCGTCGGGGCGCCGTACCGGCTGCAGAAGGTCACGCCGGAGGGCGGGGTCAAGAAGGCGGTGCAGGACGTCCTCGAGCTCGTCGGCCTGAACCCGGAGCACTACAACCGCTACCCGCACGAGTTCTCCGGCGGCCAGCGCCAGCGCATCGGCATCGCCCGCACGCTGGCGCTCAAGCCGAAGCTGATCGTGCTCGACGAGCCGGTGTCGGCGCTCGACGTGTCGATCCAGGCCCAGGTCGTCAACCTCCTGGAGGACCTGCAGGAGGAGCTCGACCTGACCTACGTGTTCATCGCGCACGACCTATCGGTGGTGCGGCACGTCTCCGACCGGGTCGCGGTGATGTACCTCGGAAAGATCGTGGAGATCGCCGACCGGGAGGGCCTCTACAGCCGGCCGATGCACCCCTACACCACGGCGCTGATGTCCGCCGTGCCCGTGCCGGACACGAAGCGTCGCACCCAGCGCGACCGGATCCGTCTGGAGGGCGACGTGCCCAGCCCGATCAACCCGCCGCCCGGCTGCCGGTTCCACACCCGCTGCTGGAAGGCGCAGGAAGTCTGCAAGACCCAAGAGCCCCAGCTGCTCCCGCTGGCGCCCGGCCACCAGGTCGCCTGCCACTTCCCGGAGAACGCCCCCGAGCCCTCCGCTGGGTGAGCCCCTCGCGCCGCGAGATCTGATTACCGTTCGGGTCGCGCGTGCCGCAGACTTGGGCGCATGGCTCGTGACGACGACGAGGACGCCCACTGGTCCAGGCAGCTCCTGGTCGCGGTCGGCGTGCTCGTGGCGGTGGCCCTGGTCATCGGGGGAGTGGTCAGCGTGGTCGCGCTCGGAGCGGCCAACGTGTCCGGCATCGACGATGCGCGCACCACGGCGACCGCGAAGCCGAGCCTGTTCATCCCCAGCGGGGAGCCCACCACGCGGCCCGAGCAGTACCCCGACCCCGTGGGGTCCGGTGGGTCCGACGCGGCCTCGCCCAGCGCCACGCCGAGCAAGAGCCCGACGAAGCGGCCGCGGGCGATCAGCCTGCAGGCCTTCCCCCGGCAGGTGTCGGCCAACGAGCGGATCAACCTGACCGGCGTCTACGCCGGCGCCGAGGGCACCAGCCTCCAGGTGCAGCGCTTCGAGGGCAGCTGGATCGACTTCCCGGTGGACGCGTCGGTGAAGGGTGGCGCGTTCACGACGTACGTCTACACCGGCCGCTCCGGCCTGAACCGCTTCCGGGTCGTCGACCAGGCATCGGGCAAGAAGTCGAACGCGGTCCGGGTGACGATCGGCTGACGGTCCGGAGGCATCACGAACCCGAGGACCCCGACCGGCAGCGATCAGCCGGGGCGTAGCAGGGCGGAGGCACCCGATCCGCTCGACGCGGCCCCTGTCAGCACCGCTGACGGGGGCCGCTGCGCGTCGCGCCGGGGAACAAGGTGTCCGTCACCTGCGTGACAACCCTCACAAGAGTTGAGTTGATCGGACTCAAGTTGTTTGACACACTCGAGTCAGCGGGGCATCGTGACCGGTTCCCCGAACGCTTCGAACAGTCCCCATCCGCCGATCCGCCCCGGGTCGGCACGCATCTGGAGGTAAACCCATGGCTCGTGCGGTCGGTATCGACCTCGGTACGACGAACTCCGTCGTCGCCGTCCTCGAAGGTGGCGAACCCACCGTCATCGCGAACGCCGAAGGCGCGCGGACGACCCCGTCGGTCGTCGCCTTCGCCAAGAACGGCGAGGTGCTCGTCGGTGAGGTCGCCAAGCGGCAGGCCGTCACCAACGTCGACCGGACCATCCGCTCGGTCAAGCGCCACGTCGGCACGGACTGGAAGACCCAGATCGACGACAAGTCGTTCAACTCCCAGCAGATCTCGGCCTTCGTCCTGCAGAAGCTCAAGCGTGACGCGGAGGCCTACCTCGGCGAGACCGTCACCGACGCGGTGATCACGGTCCCGGCGTACTTCTCCGACGCCCAGCGTCAGGCGACCAAGGAGGCCGGCGAGATCGCCGGCCTGACCGTCAGCCGGATCGTCAACGAGCCCACGGCGGCTGCGCTGGCCTACGGCCTCGACAAGGAGTCCGACCAGACCATCCTGGTCTTCGACCTCGGTGGCGGCACGTTCGACGTGTCCCTGCTCGAGATCGGCGACGGCGTGGTCGAGGTCAAGGCGACCTCCGGTGACAACCACCTCGGTGGTGACGACTGGGACTCGCGCCTCGTCGAGTGGATGGTCAAGAAGTTCAAGGACAACAACGGCGTGGACCTCGGCGCGGACAAGATCGCCCGGCAGCGGCTCCAGGAGGCCGCCGAGAAGGCCAAGATCGAGCTGTCCTCCTCGTCCGAGACCACGATCCACCTGCCCTACATCACGCACTCCGAGTCCGGCCCGCTGCACTTCGAGGAGAAGATCAGCCGCGCCGAGTTCCAGCGGATGACCAGCGACCTGCTCGACCGCACCAAGTCGCCGTTCAAGCAGGTCATCAAGGACGCCGGCGTCGACGTCTCCGCGATCGACCACGTGATCCTGGTCGGCGGCTCGACCCGCATGCCGGCGGTCGCCGAGGTCGTCAAGGAGCTGACCGGCGGCAAGGAGCCCAACAAGGGCGTGAACCCCGACGAGGTCGTCGCCGTGGGCGCTGCGCTCCAGGCCGGTGTCCTCAAGGGCGAGGTCAAGGACATGCTGCTCCTCGACGTCACCCCGCTGAGCCTGGGCATCGAGACCAAGGGCGGCGTCATGACGCGGCTCATCGAGCGCAACACCACGATCCCGACCAAGCGCTCCGAGGTCTTCACCACGGCTGACGACAACCAGCCGTCCGTGCAGATCCAGGTGTTCCAGGGCGAGCGCCAGATGGCCGCCCAGAACCAGCCGCTCGGCAACTTCGAGCTGACCGGCCTCCCGCCGTCCCCGCGCGGCGTGCCGCAGATCGAGGTCACCTTCGACATCGACGCCAACGGCATCGTGCACGTGTCCGCCAAGGACCGTGGCACCGGTCGTGAGCAGTCGATGACGATCACCGGCGGCTCGGCGCTGTCCAAGGACGACATCGACAAGATGGTCAAGGACGCCGAGCAGTACGCCGAGGAGGACCGTCAGCGCAAGGAGTCGGTCGAGACCCGCAACCAGGCCGAGGGCGTCGCCTACAGCACCGAGAAGTTCCTCGGTGAGAACGGCGACAAGATTCCCGACGAGGTCAAGACCGAGGTGCAGACCGACCTCGACGCGCTGAAGAAGGCCCTCGAGAACACAGAGGAAGACGCGGGCGCGGAGATCAGCGCAGCGCTGGCCAAGCTCAACGAGTCCAGCCAGAAGATGGGCGCCGCGATGTACGCCGCGGGCGAGGCCGACGCCTCCGCCGCGGGCGGCACCACCGGCACCGGTGACAGCGACGACGACGTCGTGGACGCCGAGATCGTCGACGAGGAGACCAGCGCCGACGACGCGGGCGACGAGAGCGGCACCGAGGGTGAGAACAAGTGACCCAGGAGCAGCCCGCCGACGAGCCGGTCGAGGCCCCGGAGCAGGACGCCCCTGCTCCGGAGCCCGGCCGGCCGGACGCCGGCGAGCAGATGGCCGACGACTCGCCCACCGAGCTGGTGGTCGACCTCGCGGAGGCGCAGACCAAGGTCGCCGCGCTCACCGAGGACCTGCAGCGGCTCCAGGCGGAGTACGTCAACTACAAGCGTCGGGTCGACCGGGACCGCGAGCTGGTCAAGCAGAACGCGACCTTCTCGGTGCTCTCCGCCCTGCTGCCGGTGCTCGACGACCTCGACCGGGCGCGCGAGCACGGCGAGCTCGAGGGCGGCTTCAAGGCCGTCGCCGACTCGCTGGAGCGGATCGTCGCGGCGCACGGGCTGGTCAAGTTCGGCCGGCCCGGCGACCCGTTCGACCCGCGCTTCCACGAGGCGCTGATGCACGCGCACTCGCCGGACGTGACCGAGACGACCTGCCAGAACATCATCTCGGCGGGCTACCAGATCGGCGAGCGCGTCGTACGCCCGGCGCAGGTGACCGTGGTGGATCCTGAGCCGCAGGCCTGACCGAGGCACCGACGACGCACGAGAGGGAGAGGGGGTGCACGGATGACCAACGCGGACTGGGCCAACAAGGACTTCTACAAGGTCCTCGGCGTGGCCAAGGAGGCACCGGCGGCCGACGTCAAGAAGGCCTACCGCAAGCTCGCCCGTGAGAACCACCCCGACTCCCATCCCGGCGACCAGGCCGCCGAGAACCGCTTCAAGGCGATCGCCGAGGCCTACGACGTGGTCGGGGACACCGAGAAGCGCAAGCAGTACGACGACCTGCGAACGGGTCTCGGCGGCTTCGGGCCGTTCCCGACCGGAGGCTCGGGCGGCGCCGGACAGCCGTTCGACCTGAACGACCTCTTCGGAGGGGGCACCGGTCGCAGCAGTGGTGGTGGCGGCGGGTTCAGCGACGTCTTCGGCGGCATGTTCGGTGGCGGTGGCGGCGCGCGCACCCGTGCGTCGGCCGCCCGCCGCGGCGCGGACATCGAGACCGAGGCGACGATCGGGTTCGCCGAGTCGATCGAGGGCGTGACCGTCTCCCTGCGGCTCAGCTCCGACGCGCCCTGCCCGGACTGCTCCGGCACCGGCGCCCGGGCCGGCACCCTCCCCCGGGTGTGCCCGGACTGCGAGGGCGTCGGCATGCGCGCGGCCTCGGTGGGCGGCGCGTTCACGATGAACGAGACCTGCCCGTCCTGCCGCGGCCGCGGACTCGTCGTCGACGACCCCTGCCCGACCTGTCACGGCTCCGGTCGCGGCCTGTCCAACCGGACGATCCAGGCGCGCATCCCCGCCGGGGTCAAGGACGGTCAACGGATCCGGCTGCGCGGCAAGGGCGCCAACGGCGAGCGCGGCGGACCGTCGGGCGACCTCTACGTGACCGTCAAGGTGGCCGGTCACCCGCTGTTCGGCCGCAAGGGTGACAACCTCACGCTCTCGGTGCCGGTCAGCTTCGCCGAGGCGGCGTTGGGGGCGGACATCAAGGTGCCCACGCTCGGTGGCGCACCGGTCACGCTCAAGATCCCGTCGGGCACCCCCAACGGCCGGGCGTTCCGGGTCCGCGGACGCGGAGTGGTGCGCAAGGACGGGCACTCGGGTGACCTGCTCGTCACCGTCGACGTGCAGGTCCCGGCGCACCTCGACGAGGCTGCCCGGCAGGCCGTGGAGGCGCTGCGCGACGCGACGCAGGGCACCGACCTGCGGGCCAACCTGTTCGACTCGCGCTCGCGGCCCGGGAGCCCGGCGTGACCACCGGCGGCCCGGCCGCCCCCGGTCCCGACGTCCCGGTCTACGTCATCAGTGTCGCGGCCGAGCTCACGGGGCTGCACCCGCAGACCCTGCGGACCTACGACCGGCTGGGCCTGGTGCGGCCGGGTCGCACCGGGGGCGGTGGCCGGCGCTACTCCTGGCGCGACATCGAGCTGCTCCGCGAGGTCGCCGAGCTGACCTCGACCGGCATCGGCCTCGAAGGGGTGCGCCGGGTCCTGGAGCTCGAGCATCACGTCGCCGCGCTGCAGCTCCGGGTGGCCGAGCTCGAGCACGACCTGGCCGCGACCGAGCACATCCTTCGTCAGACCCTGAGCAGTCCCACCAAGAACCTGCCGGCGGTCCGGACGACCACGCCCAACGGGCAGTCGCTCACCGTCTGGCGCCGC
>JBDSMW010000036.1:0-31060 GCA_039915665.1 Nocardioidaceae bacterium | reverse complement strand
GTGTCGTGGTCTGTGGTGGCACCAAGGGCGCCGGCAGCGTCGGTGTCGTCACGGTGGAGCAGGTCAAGGACCTGCTCGGGCACTGCCGGGTCACCGTCCGACCGGTCCTGGACCTCCGCGAGCAGCTCCCCGTGGACGCCTACGAGGTCCCGACCGCGCTGCGGGACGCGCTCAAGCTAAGCAGGCCCTCGAGCGTGTTACCGTTCTCCCACACGACGGGGGAGCCTGACCTCGACCACACCATCCCCTACCTCCGACCCGATGCCGGTGGACCACCCGGCCAGACCCGGATCGAGAACCTCGGACCCCTCACCCGATTCACCCACCGCGTCAAGACCCACGGCCGCGGCTGGCGACACCACCAACCCATGCCCGGTGTCTACCTCTGGCGGACCCCGCACGGCTACTGGTTCCGCGTCGACCAGCACGGCACCCAGCGCCTCGACCCCCGGCCCTGACCACGGCCGAGACCTCAGCGAGCCCGCATGAGCGCGCCCTCGCCCGCCTGATCCTCGCCGCCTGACGCGCACCGAGCGGCTAGCCCGCGCCGCCGGCCAGCCGGTGCAGAGTGCGCAGGGCCCAGCGGCTCATCGTGGCGTTCGAGTCGACGTAGTACCAAGCCGCGCCGATCGCCTGCTCCAACGCCCACGCCTTGCCGCGCAGCCACTGCACCTCGCCGCAGCCCAGGGCGTCGCGAAGCACCGTGCGCCGTGGCTCGTCCAGCAGGTGCCAGGCTCCGACCAGGTCGAGTGCGGGGTCGGCGGCCGCGAAGCCCCCGGCGTCGAGCACCCCGACCAGTCGGCCGTCCCGGACCAGGACGTTGGACGGGGTCAGGTCGCCGTGGCACAACGCGTCCGGTTCGACACTCGGCAGCGTCCGGAGGTCGGCCCACAGCGCTCGCAACGGAGGTACGTCGAGCAGGTGCTCGCTGTGCGCGAAGCACGACCCCACCCAGACGTCGTGGTCAGGGAGGTGCCCGCCCCGGCCCTCACCGTGGAACCGTCGGCCGCCCGCATCGGCCGCGCGCAGGCCCGCGACGAACCGGGCCAGGTCCTCCGCGAACGCCGTCGACTCAGCCGGGTCCTCGTCGGTGGCCACGCTCCCCGGCAGCCAGGTCTGCATGCTCCACGGCAGCGGGTAGCCCTCGCCCGGCTCGCCGATCGCCACCGGAGCCGGCACCGGCACGGAGGACAGGGGAGCGAGCTCGCGCGCGGCGGCGGCCTCGCGGTGCAACCACGCCCGGGCTGTGGAGGGCTCGATCGGCTGCAACGGGAAGCGGGCAGCGAGGTCGTCGCCGATCCGGAAGATCGCGTTCACGGTCCCGGCCGTTCGCTGCTCGCGGATCGGCAGGTCCCGCCACTGCGGGAACTGCGTCGCGACGAGCCGGCGGACCGTGCCCTCGTCCACGTCGAGCTGGTCGTCGTGCATCGTCATGGGCTCATCCTGCCCGCAGGGCCGGGGAGCAAGCCGATGAGTCCACGGTGACGAACAACCAGCACAGGCAAGGGAAACCCCGGAAGGGTGATGAGTTCTATGAACACGGAGCAGCATCCGTGGACCTCGACCCCCAGTGTGTGCGGCTGCGGCCAGGACCTCGACCTGTGCTCAGGGGTGCACTGCCCGCGCTGCGGGATCCTGATCACCACGCACGCGGCCTGATCCCGCGAACGCCTCGGCCGCTTCACGCAGCACGGTCCAGCCGACGAGCGACGAGAGCACCCGCGCCGAGGGCTCCCCAGGTCTGCCACCCGGCCGCGTCGGCCTGGTCGAGCGCGGTGGTGCCGGGGTAGGTCTCCATCGCGCCGAGCAGCAGCCCGGTCACGAGAGCGTTCAGGCCACGAGCCTCCCTCCCGTAGGCCGTCCGGGCATCCGTCCCGGCACCCGGTCTCCACTGAGTAGACGCCCTCAGTCGCACCCCCGTCGGGTCGGTAGAGTCCGCGACCATGGAGACCTCGCCCGATGCCACGGCCGCGCTCGACGCGATGCTGGGCCACGAGGCCTGGGCGGCGATCCGGCTGCGCGACTCCGGGGCGGTGACCCTCGTCGGCGGTCGGCGCAGCGTGGTCGAGCGGCTGGTCGACGTACCTCTCGACGACGGGGTGCCGGACGAGGGTCGCCGCTTCGATCGCCTGGTCGCGATCCCGTTCCGTCAGGTCACCGAGCGCGGCTTCGACGCGCACGACGACGGCACTCCGCTGACCGTCGTCGACATCGAGCTGGAGACCGAGGTGCCGCTCGCGGACCTGCTCGCCGCGCTCCCCCGCGAGGAGTTCACCTTCTCCGACCGCGGTGGCTTCGACACCACCGACGAGCAGTACGGAGTCGTGGTCGACGCCATCATTCGCGACGAGATCGGTCACGGGGAGGGTGCGAACCTCGTCGTCGGCCGGCACTACCGGGCCCGGATCGAGGACTGGGACGCGGCCAAGGCGCTCACCGTCCTGGGCCGGCTGCTGGAGCGAGAACGCGGCGCCTACTGGACCTACTGCTTCTTCACCGGCGACCGGTTCCTGGTTGGCGCGAGCCCCGAGCGGCACGTTTCGGTGCAGGGCGGCGACGTCCGGATGAACCCGATCAGCGGCACCTTCCGGCTCAAGGGGCTGACCGACCCCGCGGAGCGCAAGGAGAAGCTGCTGGAGTTCCTCGCCGACGAGAAGGAGATCTACGAGCTCTTCATGGTCGTCGACGAGGAGCTCAAGATGATGTGCGACATCTGCCACGAGGGCGGCCAGGTGCTCGGCCCGTTCCTCAAGCCGATGACGCACCTCGTGCACACGGAGTACCTCCTCGCCGGCCGCACGAACCGGGACGTCCGCGAGGTGCTGCGCGACACGATGTACGCCGCCACGGTGACCGGCTCGCCGGTGGAGAACGCGTGCCGGCTCATCAAGAAGTACGAGACCGAGGGCCGTGGCTACTATGGCGCCGCCCTGGCGCTCTTCGGCCGGGACCGGTCCGGCCGGCCCACCGCGGACTCCCCGATCGTGATCCGGACCGCCGACGTGGACCTCGACGGCCGGCTCAAGGTGACCGCTGGCGCGACGCTGGTGCGCGACTCCGAGGCCGCCCACGAGGTGGCCGAGACGCACGCCAAGGCGGGTGGCATCCTGTCGGCGTTCGGGCTCGTCGAGCCGGCGTCGTCGGCGGCCGACGGTCTCGAGGAGCTGACCCGCGACGAGGACGTGGTGATCGCCCTCGGCTCCCGCAACCAGCGGCTGAGCCGGTTCTGGCTGACCGACCAGGGCGGCTCCCCTCCCGCCCCCGAGCTCAAGGGCAAGTCCGCCGTCATCGTCGACGGCGAGGACGACTTCGTGAACATGCTCCGGCACGTGCTGGCGGTCATGGGCATGACCAGTGCCGTCGTACGCCACGAGGACGCGACGCCGGAGACGGTCGGCGGCTACGACCTGGTGATCGTCGGGCCCGGTCCGGGCGACCCCCGTGACGGCGACCACCCGAAGATCGCCGCCTTCCGGGCGGTCGTCGACGGCCTGCTCGAGACGAAGCAGCCGTTCCTGGCCGTCTGCCTCGGGCACCAGGTGCTCTCGGACCGGCTCGGGCTCGAGCTCGGGTTCAAGGACATCGTGTTCCAGGGCACCCAGTCGCGCGTGGACCTCGGCGAGCGGGAGGAGAACGTCGGCTTCTACAACACGTTCGTCGCCCGCGTCGACGGCCCGCTGCCCGACGGAGTGGCCGCCCACGCCGACCCGGCCACCGGCGACGTGCACCTGGTGGAGGGACCGCACTTCCGCGGCATCCAGTTCCACGCCGAGTCGATCCTCACCGAGAACGGCTACGACCTGATCCACGACCTGGTGCTCGACCTTCTCGGTTCTCCTGGCGCCTGACCTCGACCCGAGGCATCATGGACGGCTCGAAGTAGGGTAAGGCCGTTCCTCGGGGGTTCCTGGATGTTCTTGCTGTCCCGCCGCCGTCTGCCCGCGCTGGGCTTCGCCGCCGCCCTGGTGGCCGGTCTGGCCCTCGGCCCGACCGCGTCGCCCGCACCTGTTGGGCAGCCCGCCGCCGCGGCCGTCAAGCCGCCCAGCATCGTGCTGATCCTGATGGACGACTTCTCCACGGAGCTGCTCGCGACCATGGCCAACGGGCAGCGGATGAAGTCGCAAGGAGCGTCGTTCACCAACTCCTTCGTGGCCGACTCGTTGTGCTGCGTCTCGCGGTCCGCGCTCTTCACCGGGCAGTACCCGCACCTCAACGGCGTCTACACCAACAACCCGAACAGCTCGACCAAGCCGGTCGGGGGCTGGCGCGCGTTCAAGGCGAACGGCGACATGGCCAAGAGCTTCAACGTCGCGCTCAAGTCGGCCGGCTACTACACCGGCTTCATGGGCAAGTACCTCAACGGGTACGACGTCAGAGACGTCGACGGCCAGAAGGTCGCCCCGGAGATCCCGACCGGATGGGACTCCTGGCGACCGATCTACGGCGCCGGCTACAAGCAGTGGGGCTGGAGGTACAGCGCCTCGACCGCGTTCACGAAGTTCCTCGGCAAGCGCCCGTTGACCCGCAAGGACTCCGACTACTCCACGAACGTGATGGCCAACTGGGGCGTCAACTTCGTCAAGCGCCACCAGGCGGACGCCAAGCCGTACTTCCTGGAGATCTCCACCTACGGCACGCACAGCCGGACGTTCGGCACGGCCCACCACGACGACCCGCTCTTCCCTCCGGCGTACGCCGACCGGCCCGGCCGCACCAAGAAGTCCGGCAACTGCGGCCTGCTCGCCTGCCCGAACATGAGCGTCCGCAACCTGCCGGGGTTCAACGACGACCGCATCGACAACACGCCCGTCTACGCGGACGGCACGCGGGCGCAGGCCTGGCAGCCCAACGAGCTGGTGGTCAACTCCGACCTCGAGAACCGGCGCTACCGCAACCGCGCGCAGATGGCGCAGTCGATCGACCGGCTGATCGGACGCGTCCGGGCCACGGTGGGACCGAACACCTACGTGGTGCTGACCTCCGACAACGGCTTCCACCTCGGCCAGCACCGGCTGCACTACGGCAAGAGCACGCCGTACTCCAGCGACGCGAAGGTGCCGATGGTCGTCGTCGGCCCGGGGGTGACCCCCGGCTCCCGCAGCCAGGTCATCGGCAACGTCGACCTCGCACCGACCTTCGAGACGATCGCCGGGCTGACGCCGAGCGCGGAGCGGGCCGGCTCCAGCTTCCTGCCGTCCCTGCAGGACCCGGCCGCGCCCGGCAACACCTACACGTTCTTCGAGCACACCTACTCGCGGACCAACCCGGACACCGACCCGGACTTCGACTCCGACCTCGGCGGCAGCAGCGTCACCCTGCCGAGCTACCTGGCGATCCGGAGCAAGGACGCCCTGCTGGTGCGGTGGGACCTCGACAAGTCGTCGACCGGCACGGACTACGCCTACGAGCTCTACGACTACACGGTGAACCCCTACGAGCGCACGAACGTCTACGCACGGTCCCGAAACCTGCCCTGGGTGCAGGACATGCAGGCCAAGCTGGAGCGGTACGCCACCTGTACGCCGGAGCAGTGCTGGGCCCTGGCCGCCGACGCCGGTTGAGGATCAGCTGGAGGCGGAACCCTCGTCACTGTCCAGCGTGACCTCGACGGTGCGGGTCCTGTCGCTGCTCTCCACGACGGTGAGCGTCACCGTGTCGCCGGGGCGGTGGCCGCGGATGGTCGCGACCAGGGAGTTCGAGCCGGTCACGATGTCGTCGTCGACCTTGGTGACCACGTCGCCGCGCTTGAGGCCGGCCTTCTGCCCGGACGAGCCGTTGTTGACCGACTCGATGCCCGCCCCGGTGAGCAGCCCGTTGTTGCTGGACGCGTCAGTCACGGAGACGCCGAGCCGGGCGTGCGTCGGGGTCTTGCCCTCGCGCAGCTGCTGGACGACCGGCCACACCTGGTCGATCGGGATCGCGAACCCAAGACCGATCGAGCCGCCGGAGGACGAGTCGACGCCGCCGCTGGACGCCGTACGGATCGAGGAGTTGATGCCGACCACGTCGCCGGCGAGGTCGACGAGCGGGCCGCCCGAGGTGCCGGGGTTGATCGCGGCGTCGGTCTGGATGGCGGGGTACGTCGTGTCCTGACCGCCTTGGGCCGTGGCGCTGCCGACCGACACCGGCCGGTTCAGCGCGCTGACGATGCCGCTGGTGACGGTGGCCTCGAGGCCGAACGGCGACCCGATGGCCACGACGTTCTCGCCCACGGACACCTGCGTCGAGCGGCCGATCGTGGCGGGCTTGAGCCCGCTGACGTCCTGGGCCTTGATGACCGCGAGGTCGGTCAGCGGGTCGGTGCCGACGACGGTCGCCTTCTTCGCGGTCCCGTCGTTGAAGTTCACGGAGATCTCGCCGCCGCCGGAGGCGACCTCGACGACGTGGTTGTTGGTGAGGATCTCGCCGTCCGAGCTGATGATGATGCCGGACCCGGAGCCCTCCTCCTGCTGTCCCTTCACGTTGATCTTGACGACCGAGGGGAGCACCGACCTGGCCACGCCCTCGACCGAGTCCGCAGCCGGCGCGACGTCCTTGCGGTCCACCACCGAGCTCTGCGTCCCCGTCGAGGACGACCCCGTTCTGGAGCCGCCCCCGACCAGGTCGTTCACCGCGGTGAACCCGGCACCGCCAGCCAGGCCTCCGAGTGCACCCACGATGAGGGCCGCCGCCAGCAGGAAGGCGACGACCGTGCCGCTCGGACGGGGCGACCGGGTGCGATCCGGTCGGTCGTCCGTGCGGTCTGCGAAGCCGAACCCGCCGAAACGTGCGGTGTCGGTCCCGGAGTCCGACGAGCCCGGCGACGGGGAGATCGACGGTGACGCGTGCGGCGCCGGCCCCTGCCGGTCCGCGCCCGGTTCCGCCGAGGCGTCGTACCGGTGCGTGGTGCCGCCGGTCTCGTCGCCCGGGATCCGCCGGGTGTCGTCACTGCCGTCGTTCGGGTTCTGCTCCGTCATGCCTCCGAGCATGTGCGCGCAGGCTTAAGCGCCGCTGAGAGACCCCTGGGACGTGGCCGTGACTGTGCCCGGGATGTCGAGCCAGAAGGCCGCCCCGCCCCGCTCGCCGGTGCCGACGCGGACGGTCCCGCCGTGCCGCTCGGCCACCTGGCGCACGATCGAGAGACCGAGGCCGGAGCCGGGCATGGTGCGGGACTCGGGTGAGCGGTAGAACCGGTCGAACACGTGCGGCTGGTCGGTCTCGGGGATGCCGTGACCCTGGTCGGTGACCAGGAGCGAGCCGTGCTCGAGCCGCACGGTGACGGTGCCGAGCGGCGGGCTCCACTTGGCGGCGTTGTCGAGCAGGTTCGTGACCGCGCGCTCCAGGGCCGCCGAGTCGCCGATCACCCACCACGAGTCCGCGTGCAGGTCGAACTGCAGGCTGCTGGCCCGGCGGCGCACCCGCTGGACCGCGCGCTCGGTGATCTCCGCGAGGTCGATCTCCTCGAGGGAGAACAGTGCCGGCTCGTCGCGGGCCAGCTCGGTCAGGTCGCCGATGAGGGTGGTGAGCTCCTCGATCTGGAACCGTACGTCGTCCAGCAGCTCGGACCGCGACTCCTCGGAGAGCCCGCCCTGCCGGTCCGCCTGCGTGAGCAGGTCGAGATTGGTCCGCAGCGAGGTCAATGGAGTCCTCAGCTCGTGTCCCGCGTCGGCGACCAGCTGGCGCTGCCGGTCCCGCGAGGCGGACAGCGCCGCGAGCATCGCGTTGAACGCGCGGGCGAGCCGGGCGATCTCGTCGTTGCCCTGCACGTCGATGGGGTCCAGCTGCTCGGTGCGCGCGATGTCCTCGGCGGCCTCGGTCAGCCGGCGCACCGGCCGCAGCCCGTTGCGGGCCACGCCCCAGCCGGCGAACGCCGCGGTGATCACGCCGGCGAGGCCGAAGAAGAACATCACCAGGCCGAGCTTGTCGAGCGTGTGCTCGTTGGGTTCCAGCGACTGGGCCACGACCAGTGCGATGCCGTCGCTGGACGTCGGGACCGCAGCGACGCGGTAGTCCACCCCGCCAGCCGTGATCGTCCGGCACGACCAGGTGCTCGATCCCTTCGCCACCGCCAGCTCCGGGCCGGACAGCGGGATGGGTTCCTGGTTGGGTGCGGTGGTCGTCTTGGTGACGCCGTCGGAGTCGATGTAGCCGACCAACGTGTCCGTCGCACCCTGCATCCAGGCCGGGATCTCGCGCACGGTGTAGCTGTTCACCTCGTAGCGGGCGGCGAGGTAGGCCCGCCGGTGCAGCGACTCGTCCATCGTGGACTGCAGCTGGTGCCGGACGGTGAGGTACGCCGCCAGCGCGACGATCGCGACCGACAGGCCCACGGCGAAGGTGGTCAGCAGGATCACCCGGCTGGCCAACGACCGCCGGTAGCGGAACCGGCCGAGCGGTCCGTTCATGACTCTTTGAGGACGTAGCCCACACCGCGCACGGTGTGGATCAGCCGGGACTCGCCCTCCGCCTCGGTCTTGCGGCGCAGGTAGCCGACGTAGACCTCGAGGGAGTTGGCCGTCGTCGGGAAGTCGTAGCCCCACACGTCCTCGAGGATGAACGAGCGGTCCAGCACCCGTCGGGGGCGGTGCAGGAACATCTCGAGCAGCGTGAACTCGGTGCGCGTGAGCTCGATCTGCCGGCCGCCGCGGCGGACCTCACGGGTGGCCAGGTTGAGGGTCAGGTCGGAGAAGGCGAGCACCTCGTCGTCGAGGCCGTCGGTCTCCGGCGTGTGCGCACGACGCAGCAGCGCGCGCAGCCGGGCCAACAGCTCGTCGAGCGCGAACGGCTTGGTCAGGTAGTCGTCGGCCCCGGCGTCGAGCCCCTCGACCCGGTCGCCCACGGAGTCGCGCGCGGTGAGCACCAGGATCGGCAGGTCGTTGCCGGCGGTGCGCAGCGCGCGAGTCGTCTCGATCCCGTCGAGCCGCGGCATCATCACGTCTATGACCAGCGCGTCCGGCGCGTGCCCGGCGATGGTGGCGAGCGCCTCGGCCCCGTCGCTGGCCAGGCTGACGGCGTACCCGTTGAACTCCAGGGACCGGCGCAGCGACTCACGCACCGCGCGGTCGTCGTCGACGACGAGGACACGGGGAGTCGGCTGGTCGGGGTCGGTGGTCACGCCCCAACTCTGCCACCTGAGGCTGAGCCACGGCTGAGAACGTGCCGTGCTTCAGTGCGAGTCGGCCTGGGCGGTCAGGAACGTCAGCACCCGCTCCATCCTCGCCACGCCGACGAAGACGCCGGAGCCGTCGACGCAGAGCAGCGGCCGGAACCGCTGGCGGGTGGGTCGGGTCATCGCGCGCTCCGCGGCCTCGGTGACGCTCGTGTCGACGTCGACCCGCATGCTCGGGTCGAGAGCCGAGTCGACCAGGCCGTCCTGGTCCATCGTGGCGACCGGCCGGCCCCGGTCGTCGAGGATCACCACCAGGTCGACCGCGCCGGTCAGGGCGGCCGCGGCCCGGCCTTCGTCGTCGACGGTGACCGCCCGCTCGACGACCTGCCGCAACGTGGGGGCCGTCGTCGTGGGCATCTGCTGGCGCAGCAGCGCGGCCCCGCGGCGGTCGACCCCGGCCCACGGCGGCGCCGGCCGGGCGAGGAGGTAGCCCTGGGCGAGAGGTACGCCGAGACCGATGACCGCGTCGAGCTCGCCGAGGTGCTCGATGCCCTCGGCCAGCACCGTCGCGTCGATGCGGCTCGCGAACGAGGCGATCATCTCCACCAGTGCCCGTTTGGTCTCGTCGCGGTCGACGCCGGCGACGAGGGTCAGGTCCAGCTTGATGATGTTGGGACGCACCTCGATCAGGTGCTGCAGGCCGGCGTACCCCGCTCCGGCGTCGTCGATCGCGATCTGAGCACCGGCGGCGCGCAGCCGTTCGAGAGCCGACTCGAGGGTCGCGTAAGAGTCGATGCGGGCGTGCTCGGTGAGCTCCACCACGATGCCGTGCAGGTCGTCCTGGGTCTCCCAGACGTCCAGGATCTCGGCCTCGTCGAGCAGGTCGGGGGCGATGTTCACCGATAGGAAGGTGCTCGAGGGCAGCTCCGAGCGCATCGCGAGGGCCGACCGCAGGGCGAGCGCCTCGAGGTCGGCCGAGCGGCGCTCGCGGCGGGACGCCTCGAACCACAGCTGGGGGTTGGTGACCGGGTAGCCGGTGAAGCGGGTCAGCGCCTCGTAGCCGACGACCACGCCGCGCACGAGGTCGACGATCGGCTGGAACACGGTGGAGACGCCCTCGCCGGTGAGGGCTCGGTCGAGGAGCGCTTTCCAGTTGAGCTCCTGGCCGGGGCGGCCCACGTTCGTGACGCTGGACAAGTCGGTCTCCTCCGGAGCCCCTGCCGGGGAGGCAGTCGAAGGGCCCCGAGATCGGGCCGACGCGGCTCCTGCGGCGGCTTCCGGAGTCAACCACAGGCGGAGTCGGTTGCGATATCTACAGGGCTGGACCGACCAGACCGGTGGCGGCTCAGAGCAGTCCGCGGGCGGCGTCCCCGGCGCGGGTGCCGTAGCCCGCGCCGTGCGCGCCGCGTCCGAAGTGGCAGGCGTGCACGAGCAGCGGGAAGAGCTGGTGAAGTGCGAGCCGGTCCTCCCAGCCCGCGGCGAGCGGGCTCACCTCCTGGTAGGCGTCGACCACCCGCGGCAGCTGCGGGCAGCCGAAGAGCGCGAGCATGGCCAGATCGCTCTCCCGGTGCCCGCCGTGGGCGGCCGGGTCGATCATCCAGACCGTGTGCTCGAGGCCCCAGACGAGGTTGCCCGACCACAGGTCGCCGTGCAGCCGGGCCGGCGGTTCCTCGGGGCCCGCGAGGTCGACGATCCGGCGGACGACGCGCTCGACGGCGTCCGCGTCGGCCGAGGAGATGCCGCCGCGGTCGCTGGCCAGCTTGAGGTAGGGCAGCAGCCTTCGGGTGGCGAAGAACTCCGGCCAGCTCGGCGCCGTCCGGTTGGGCAGCGGCAGGGTGCCGATGTAGCCGTCGACGCCGCCGAGGGTGCCGAACCCTGCGACGGGGCTGCCGTGGGTCGCGGCCAGCTGCCGACCGAAGCCCTCTGCCGCCTCGATGCTGGGCCGGGCGCCCTCGATCCAGGCGATCACCAGGCAGTCGTCCTCGACCGCGAGCACCTCGGGGCACGGCACGCCGCCGGCCTCGGAGAGCCAGTCCAGCGAGGCCGCCTCGGAGCGGAAGAAGTCGGCGGGGGCGTGCGGGCGCGTCTTCATCAGCGCGGAGGTGCCGTTGGACAGCCGCAGCCGGGTGGCGGTGCAGATGTCACCGCCGGCGACCGCGGTGGTGGCGACGACCGCCGTGCCGAGCAGCGTCTCCGCCCGGTGGGCGATCCCGCCCAGGCGCGCCATGTCAGTCGCCCGCCCCCGCCGGCACCTGCGCCAGCGCGGCGACCAGGACGTCGGAGGTGCGTTCGACCATCGCGAGCACGTCCTCGAAGCCGTCGTCGCCGCCGTAGTAGGGGTCCGGCACGTCGCGGTCCCCGTCCGTCGCGCGCGGGTCGAAGTCGCGGAACATCCGCACCCGGTCGGCCGGGCCCTGCGCGACGAGGTCGGCGTGGTTGGCGACGTCCATGGCGAGCACCAGGTCGACCTCGTCGAACCAGTCCGGCGCGAACTGCTGCGCGGCGTGCCGGGAGGCGTCGTACCCGTGCGTGGTGAGCAGGGCCGCCGCGCGACGGTCCATCGGGCCGCCGACGTGCCAGCCACCGGTCCCCGCGCTGACCACCTCGATGCGGTCCGCGAGACCGGCGGACGAGATGCGGTCGTTGAGCACCACGTCGGCCATCGGCGAGCGGCAGATGTTGCCCAGGCACACCACCGCGACGCGGTACGGCGTGCCGGATGGCGTGGTCCTGGCCGGCAGGTCGTCGGCGCCCGCCCTCATCGGCCGTCCGGGAGCGCCAGCTCGAGGGCCCAGGTGACGACGGTGATGATCAGGGCACCGATCAGGGCGGTCAGGAAGCCTTCGACGTGCCAGCCCAGCCCGAGCTGCTCCGAGAGCCAGCTGGTCAGCAGCAGCATCAGGGCGTTGATCACGAAGATCAGCAGCCCGAGCGTCAAGATGATGAAGGGCAGCGACAGCAGCTTGACCACCGGCCGGACCAAGGCGTTGACCAGTCCGAAGATGACGGCGACCAGGAGCAGCGTGACGATCTGCTCGCCCTGGGTGCCGGTGCCGAGCCGGATGTCGGCGAGCAGCCAGGTGGCGACGGCGAGGGCGAGCGCGTTGACGACGACGCGGATCAAGAAGCTCACGGCACCGATCTTGCCAGGTCCGTCCAGACCGCGGCCCGGCGTCGCGACCCTCAGGCCAGGTCGAGAGCGGCGAGCAGCGACCGCTCCGCGCTCGCCAAGTGGTGCTGCAGCTCGGAGGCCGCACCCTCGAGGTCGCCTGCCTCCAACAGGCCGAACAGGTCCGCGTGCGCGTGCGCGTGGTCGATCGAGTCGCGCCGGATCCGGTCCACCGTGGCCAGGGCCAGGCGGATCTCGGAGGCCAGGGTCTCCGCCAGCGCGACGAGGCGGCTCGACCCGGTGAGGCCGACGAAGCAGAGGTGGACGGCCAGGTGGGCCGCGGTCAGCTCGGCGGGACCGGCGTCCTGCTCCGCGGTGGCGTTGAACGAGAGCATCGCCTGTCGGCAGGTCGCCCTGGCCTCATCGCCGGCCCCGGCCCAGCGGCGCACCCCGGCCACCTCGAGCACCTGCCGCGCGGCGAACACGTCGCGCACCGAGACGGCGTCGAGTGCCGTGACGTGCACGCCGCGGTTGGGGGCGCGGGTGGCGAGGCCCTCGCCGACGAGTGCGCCGAGCGCCTCGCGGATCGTGGAGCGGGACACCCCCATGGCTTCGGCCAGGGCGATCTCGCGCAGCGGCGTACCGGCCCCGACCTCGCCGTCGAACAGCGCTCGCCGAAGCTCGTCAGCCACCCGGTCGACGGTCGAGGAGTGCTCGAGGCTGAGCGTCTCGAACTGGTTCACGCACCCGCCCCTCTGTCGTCCTCCACCCTAGTGTCGGACGAAAGGCGGTGTCGGGGCCACGGAGGCCCCGCGCGGGCTCGCACTCCTCGGTGCGAGCCCACGGTGGTCCCCCAGCGTCGGCGGCGTCTCGGCCCCCCTCGCGCCACCGACCTGCACAGCCTTGCGCATACCGAGAGCCGGCGCCTCGTCCGAACGGTTCGACCAGCACAGGCCGGTCGGGGGAACCTCAGGCGAGGTGGGGTGGCTCGACCAGCACGCGGGAGCCCCGCGCGGTCTGCGCCAGCACGATGCCCGCCACGACCGCGACACCTCCGGTGAGGGCCACCGCGTCGAGCGTCTCGGCGAACCACACCCAGCCCAGGGCGCTCACGCCGATCGGCTCCAGCATCGCCACCATCGTCACGGTGGTGGCCGACAGGTGCCGCAGGGCCATCAGCGTGAGTCCGAACGGTAGGAGCGTGCCCACCACGACGATCCAGCAGAGCACCAGCCAGACCGGGGCGTGCTGCCCGGCAAGCCGGCCGAGCAGGGAGGTCTGGGCGCCGACCACGTGCCAGTCGGTGCCGGTCACGGGGTGCACGAGGTTGAGGCCGATCGTCGCGACCAGGAACGACCAGAGGATCACCCGGAGCGGGTCGAGCAGTCCCACACCGTGCTCGCCGATCAGGAAGTACGCCGCGAAGCAGACCGCCGCACCGAGCCCCGCCGCGACGCCGACCCCGTCGAAGACCAGGCCCTTCCAGATGCCGGTGGCGGCCGCAAGCCCGCCCCAGGCCAGCGCGAGACCGAGCCAGATCCGCCCACGGACCTGCTCGCCCTGCGCGAACTTCGCCCAGAGAGCCACCAGGATCGGCGCCTGGTACTCCAGCAGGAGCGCCATCCCCACCGGCAGCCGGTCGATGGCCACGAAGTAGGTCCACTGCAGGGCGGCCACCCCGACGAGCCCGTGCACCACGACCAGCAGCCCGAGCCGTCCGCGCGGCGGCCGCAACGCGTCCCGCCGGAACAGCAGCGCGACGACCAGCAGCACCACGCAGGTGCCGGTGACCCGCAGGGTGGTCAGCGCGACCGGGTCCACCCCCGCCCGCAGAGCCACCCGGGAGACCCCGGCGTTCTGGATGAACAGGAGGGCGCCGAGGACCACCAGGCCGAGTCCGAAGGCGGGATTGCGGCGGGGCATGGACCCGAGCGTAAGGGGTGAACAGCGCACTCACCCCTGTCGGTTCAGGGAGTGGGAACCGGCTACCCTTCGGGCCATGACCTCCCGCGCTCCCCAGGTCCGTCAGGCCGTCCGGGACCTCCCGGCCTACGTCCCGGGCCGCCCTCCGGCGCCACGGCCCGGCGTCCCGACGTACAAGCTGTCGTCCAACGAGAACCCGAACGACCCGTTGCCCGGCGTGCTCGAGGCGGCGGTCGAGGCAGCCGGCCGGATGAACCGCTACCCGGACATGGGCTGCTCCGCGCTGTACGCCGCGCTGGCCGACCGCCTCGGCGTCCAGGAGTTGCACCTGGCCGCCGGCACCGGATCGGTCGCCGTGCTCTACCACCTGCTCCAGGCGTTCTGCGAGCCCGGCGACGAGGTCGTCTACGCCTGGCGCTCGTTCGAGGCCTACCCCATCGCGGTCGCCGTCCCGGGTGCCGTCTCGGTGCAGGTGCCGCTCACCGCGGACGCCCGGCACGACCTCGACGCGATGGCCGCGGCCATCACCGACCGCACCAAGGTCGTGATCGTCTGCAGCCCGAACAACCCGACCGGTCCGGCGGTGCGCCGCGGCGAGCTCGAGGCCTTCCTGGACCGGGTGCCCTCGCACGTCGTGGTGGTGCTCGACGAGGCTTACCGCGAGTTCGTCCGCGACGAGGACCCGTTCGACGGCGTCGAGGTCTGCCGCGGCCGCGAGAACGTGGCCGCCATGCGCACGTTCGCCAAGGCCTACGGGCTAGCCGGCTTCCGGGTGGGCTACGTCGTGGCGCCGGAGCCGATCGCCGCGGCGGTGCGGGCCTGTGCGCTGCCGTTCGGAGTCTCGTCGATCGCCCAGGCCGCAGCGGTGGCGTCGCTGGAGCGCGAGGACGAGCTGCTGGTCCGCGTGGACGGCATCGTCGCCGAGCGCACCCGGGTCGCCGACGCGCTGCAGGGGCAGGGCTGGACGGTCCCGGACGCCCAGGGCAACTTCGTCTGGCTGCCGCTGGGGGACCGTGCCCTGGACTTCGCTGCCGCGGCCGAGCAGGCCGGGATCATGGTCCGGCCGTTCGCCGGGGACGGCGTGCGGGTCAGCATCGGGGAGCCGGCCGGCAACGACGTGCTGCTCGACGTCGCGGCGCACTTCGCCCGCTGAACCTGTCGGCGGCGGGTGGTTGTCTCGGTCACGGGAAAACGAGTTGGGGACGTCAGGACCACCGGGTAATCTGCGTCTTACAACTTCTAGCCTGACCGAGGGGACTGCCACCAGCAGATGACGGACGCACCAGCCGAGACCGCGGGCCCCACCGAGCACCCGCCCGCAGGGGTCGGATCGCTCTGGAGGCTGCGCGGCTACCTCCGCCCGCACCTCCGGGCGCTGATCATCATGGCCACCACGGCGCTCGCCGGGGTCGGTCTGACGATCGCGATCCCGCTGGTGACCCGCTCCCTGATCGACGGACCCATCGCGCGCCGTGACATCGGGCCGCTGCTGCCGCTGGGCCTGCTCGCCCTGGCACTGGGGATCCTGGAGGCGGTGCTGATCTTCGTGCGCCGCTGGGTGCAGTCCAACGCGGTGCTCGGCGTCGAGACGACGATGCGGTCCGACCTCTACGCCCGTCTCCAACAGCTGCCGATGGCCTTCCACGGCCAGTGGCAGTCCGGTCAGCTGCTGTCCCGGGTCACCAACGACCTCTCCAGCATCCGCCGGTTCTTCGGCTTCGGCCTGCTGTTCCTGGTGATGAACGTCCTCCAGCTCGCCGTGGTCACGATCGTGCTGCTCAACATGTACTGGCCGCTCGGCCTGGTCGTGGCGGCCGCCTCGCTCCCGATCGTGACGCTGTCCAACCGGTTCGAGCGGCGCTACGTGCTGATCTCCCGCCGGGTGCAGGACCAGCAGGGCGACCTCGCGACGGCGGCCGAGGAGGGCGCCGTCGGGATCCGCGTCATCAAGAGCTTCGGCCGGGGCCCGTTCGTCTCCGGGCGCTACGACCGGACCGCCCGCACGCTCTACGACAGCTCGATGGACAAGGTCCGGCTGTCCGCGAAGTTCTGGACCTTCCTCGAGGTCATCCCCAACTTCGCCGTGGCCGTGGTGCTGCTGTTCGGTGCCCTCGGCGTCGGCCGTGGCGACCTCACGCCCGGCACCCTGGTCGCCTTCATCACGCTCATGCTCTCGCTGGTGTGGCCGATCGCGTCGCTGGGCTACATCCTGGCGATGGCCCAGGAGGCGATGACCGCGGCGGCCCGGATCAACGAGATCTTCGACACCGAGCCGTCCATCGTGTCCGGCACCCACGTCATCGAGCAGCCGCGCGGCCACCTGCGCCTCGAGGGCGTCGGCTTCGCCTTCCCCGACCAGCCCGGCGAGCCGGTGCTGCACGACGTGAACCTGGAGGTCGCGCCCGGTGAGACCCTCGCGATCGTCGGCGCCACCGGGTCCGGCAAGACGACGCTGACCGCACTCGTGCCCCGCCTGTACGACGTGACGGCCGGCCGCATCACGATCGACGGGGTCGACGTGCGCGACCTCGAGCTGACCAACCTCCGCCAGATCGTGGCGACCGCCTTCGAGGAGCCCACGCTGTTCTCGATGAGCGCCCGGGAGAACCTCCTGCTCGGCCGCCGCGACGCCACCGAGCAGGACGTGCACGCCGCCGTCGAGGTCGCCCAGGCCCAGTTCGTCCACGACCTGCCCTGGGGGCTCGACACCCGGATCGGCGAGCAGGGGATGTCCCTGTCCGGCGGTCAGCGGCAACGGCTCGCGCTGGCCCGGGCCGTGCTGTCCCTGCCGCGCATCCTGGTCCTCGACGACACGCTCTCGGCCCTCGACGTGCACACCGAGAAGCTCGTGGAGGAAGCGTTGCGCCGGGTGCTGGCCGACGCCACCGGCATCGTCGTCGCGCACCGCGCGTCGACCGTGCTGCTCGCCGACAAGGTCGCTCTCCTCCAGGACGGCACCATCACCCATGTCGGCAACCACAGCGAGCTGCTCGCGACCGTCCCGGCCTACCGCGAGCTGCTGGCGGCCGACGCAGAGCTCGAGGAGGTGTCCGCATGAGCACGTCGACCGACGCGCCCGCCGGCCAGTCCGCCACCGGGGCCGCCCTGGAGGAGACCGAGTGGCGCGGTGTCGCCGCCGAGCACCGCACCGACGACCTGACCCAGGTCGAGTCCGGCCTGCTCCAGGACCGGTCCCGCCGGCTGCTGACCGACCTGCTGCGCCCGCACAAGCGGGTGATCAAGATCCTGCTCGGCATCGTGGTTCTCGAGAACGCCGCGCGGCTGTCGATCCCCTACCTGGTCAAGGAGGGCATCGACCGCGGCATCCCGCCCATCCGCGCCACCGGTGACACCTCGGTGCTCTACACGATCGTGGCGATCGTGCTGGGCGCCACCATCTTGCAGGCGTTGACCCGCCGGACCTTCCTGGTGAAGTCGGGGAAGATCGGCCAGGACATGCTCTACGAGGTCCGGGGACGCGTCTTCCGGCACTTCCAGAAGCTCAGCCCGGCGTTCCACGACGAGTACACCTCGGGCCGGGTCATCTCCCGGCAGACCTCCGACATGGACGCGATCTACGAGATGCTCGAGACCGGGTTCGACGGTCTCGTCACGGCGCTGCTCACGCTCGTCGGTGTGGCGGTCCTGCTGCTGACGCTCGACGTGAAGCTGGCGCTGGTCGCGCTGACCTGCTTCCCGTTCCTGCTCTGGCTGACCAACTGGTTCCGCAAGGAGTCGGCCAAGACCTACCGCGTCACCCGCGAGAAGGTCGCGCTGGTGATCGTGCAGTTCGTGGAGTCGATGCTCGGCATCCGCGCGGTGCAGGCGTTCCGTCGCGAGCCCCGCAACCAGGCCATCTTCGACGACGTCAACGAGCAGTACCGCGCCGCCAACCTGCGGGCCTTCCGGCTCGTCGCCTGGTTCATGCCGGGCATCAAGATGATCGGGAACATCACCATCTCGGTGGTGCTTCTGTACGGCGCCTACCTCGCCTATCACGGCGAGGTCTCTGTCGGCGTGCTCGCGGCGTTCCTGCTCTACCTGCGGCAGTTCTTCGAGCCGATGCAGGAGATCTCGCAGTTCTACAACACCTTCCAGTCCGCGAGCGCGGCGCTCGAGAAGCTCTCCGGCGTCCTGGAGGAGAAGCCCAGCGTCCTCGAGCCGATCAGCCCGACGCGGCTCGACACGGTGCGCGGTGACCTGCGGTTCGAGACCGTCCGGTTCGAGTACGTCGAGGGCAACCCGGTGCTGCCGGGCCTCGACCTCGACGTCCCGGCCGGCCAGACGCTCGCCCTCGTCGGCACGACCGGTGCCGGCAAGACCACGATCGCCAAGCTGCTGTCGCGGTTCTACGACCCCACCTCCGGTCGGGTCACGCTCGACGGGGTCGACCTGCGCGACCTCGACGAGCCCACGCTGCGCAGGGCCGTCGTGATGGTCACCCAGGAGAACTACATGTTCGGCGGCACCGTCGCCGACAACATCCGGTTCGGCCGGCCCGAGGCGACCATGGAGCAGGTCGTCGAGGCGGCGCAGGCCATCGGGGCGCACGAGTTCATCACCCGGCTCCCGCAGGGCTACGACACCGACGTGGCCAACAAGGGCGGTCGGCTCTCCGCCGGCCAGCGCCAGCTCGTCGCGTTCGCGCGGGCGTTCCTCGCGGACCCCGACGTGCTGATCCTCGACGAGGCGACCAGCTCCCTCGACGTACCCTCCGAGCGGCTGGTGCAGCGCGCCCTGCGCACGATCCTGGCCGACCGGACCGCGGTGATCATCGCGCACCGGCTCTCCACCGTGGAGATCGCCGACCGGGTGCTGGTCCTCGAGCACGGGCAGATCGTCGAGGACGGCTCGCCGCACGACCTGGTGGAGTCGCACTCGGGCCGGTTCTCCGACCTGCACGACGCCTGGTTGGAGTCGCTGGCGTAGGGCTGGGCCACAGGCCGGATCAGGAGGACCGTTCGACCTCGCTGCGGAGCTTGAGGACCTGGGTGCCGTCCTCCTGCTCGATGAGCAGGGCCGGGTCCTTCTCGGTGCCGTTCCGGGTGATCTCGCTGCCGCCCAGGGTCCGGGTCAGCGCGCGGTGATGCACCTCGACGATCTTGCCCTCCGCCGTGCCTGAGCCCCACGACCAGGTGACGACCGTGCCGGTCCGGATGGTCATCAGACCGTGCGCACGTCGGTCTCGGCGGCCTTCTTCAGGCGGACGAGCGTCTCGGTGATGCCCGCCTGGTTCTTCGCCGGAAAGCCCAGCGCGCGGAGCGCGGCGAACGCGGGAGCCTTGTAGCGCGTGGCATCCCAGGTCTCGGTCACCTGGGTGCCGCCGTCGTCGGTCGGGGTGAGCTCGTAGCGCCAGCGGTGGGCGCCGAAGTGCCGCCAGGCGATGCGTCGGTCGGCTTCGAACTCGACCACCTTGTTGTGGATCTTGTAGGGCAGCCCGAACATCTTCATGTCCATGCCGAACGTGTCGCCCTTGGCGGCCAGCCGCTCGGGGCCGGTGATGGTGCCGCGGAGCGAGCCGGACCCGTCGATGCGGGGGTGCTGGCGGGGGTCGGCCACGATCGCGAACACGGCGGCGGGCGGGGCGTCGATCGTGGTGGTCGCGGAGACCAGTCTGTCGCTCATGTCCTCAACGTAGCGGGCCGCCGAGGACGCTCGGCCCGGATCACCACCGCGACGGAGGCGATGACGATCCCGCCCCCGACGACGACCGCCGGGGTGATCGGCTCGTCGAGCACGAGCCAGCCCAGGAACACCGCGACGACCGGGTTGACGTAGGCGTAGGTCGAAACCAGGGAGATCGGTGCGTTGGATAGCAGCCAGACGTAGGCCGTGAAGGCGATGACCGACCCGAACACGACGAGGTAGCCCAGTGCGCTCCAGGTGCGCGCGGAGTACGCCGCGGCGTGGAACGACTCGCCCGCCAGACGTCCCACGGTGAGCAGGATCAGGCCGCCGAAGAGCATCTCGTAGACCGTCGTGACGAACACGTCCTCGGGCAACCAGAGCCGGGGCTGGGCGTAGGACCCGAAGGCCCAGCACGCCGAGGCGCCCACCACTATCAGCGCCGGTCCGAGGGGGAAACCGGCGGCGCCACCACCGCCCACGAGCACCAGCAGCGTCAGCCCGGCGAAGCCCAGCAGCACGCCCGTCAGGCTCCAGGGCCGGGGACGGTCGCCCTCGACCATCCGGAACACCACGATCATCAGCGGCACGGAGGCGATGAGCAGGGCGGCGACACCGGACGGGGCGCCCAGGTTCTCCGCGACCGAGACCATGCCGTTGCCGAGCATCGGCAGCATCAGGCCCAGGAACGCCGTCCCGACCACCTGCCGCCGGGTCAGCCGCAGCCGCTTCGGGCCGCCGCTCGCCGTGAGGATCAGGGCCAGCAGGACCGCCCCGGTGGTGTAGCGCAGACCGGTCGACGTGAGCGGTGGGGCCTGCTCCACGAGGATCCGGATCGCGAGGTACGTCGAGCCCCACACGACGTACACGACCCCGAGGGCGGCGGCGACCAGCCCGACCGTTGGGGCGACCTTCACCGGGATCTGCACCGTGCCAGTCATGACCGTCCTCTCCTGTGACTCCTGTCGAGATTAGGGCCGCTCGGGGTCGCTGTCGCGCGACTTTCGGACATCGTCAGGGCCAGATCCGGACACCCCCGTGATTAGGTGTCGTCCGGAGCCACCCGCTACGTTGTCTGCACCCTGATCGGTGTGTCACCGATCACGTGCACGACCAGCCGCACGGCCGCGAAGCACCATCCCCGCGCGTGTGTTGCGCGGCGTCGTGGGCTCCCAGCCGGCAGCGGAAACCCCGTGCGCCGACGAAGATCAAGGAGTGACCAGATGAGTGAGCACAAGTCCGACTTCGGACCGGACCTCTCCGAGGTCTTCGGTCCCCACGCCGCCGACGGCGGCCCCGACCTGGTCCAGCTGCTGACGCCCGAGGGCGAGCGGGTCGAGCACCCCGAGTTCTCCTTCGACCTCGACGACGAGGCGATCAAGGGGTTCTACCGCGACATGGTGCTGACCCGGCGCATCGACACCGAGGCCACGGCGCTCCAGCGGCACGGCGAGCTCGGCATCTGGGCGCAGCTGCTCGGGCAGGAGGCCGCGCAGATCGGCTCCGGCCGCGCGCTCCGCAAGCAGGACTTCGCGTTCCCGACCTACCGCGAGCACGGCGTGGCCTGGTGCCGCGACGTCGACCCGCTCCGGCTGCTCGGCCTGTTCCGCGGCGTCGACCAGGGCGGCTGGGACCCCAACGACGGCAACTTCGGGCTCTACACGATCGTGATCGGCGCGCAGACGCTGCACGCCACCGGCTACGCCATGGGCATGCAGCGCGACGGCGACGTCGGCACCGGCGACCCGGACCGCGACGCGGCGGTCGTGGCCTACTTCGGTGACGGCGCGAGCAGCCAGGGCGACGTCAACGAGGCGTTCATCTTCGCCGCGTCCTACAACGCGCCCGTCGTGTTCTTCTGCCAGAACAACCAGTGGGCCATCTCGGAGCCGATCGAGCGGCAGACCCGCATCCCGCTCTACCAGCGGGCCCTCGGCTTCGGCTTCCCCGGCGTCCGCGTCGACGGCATCGACGTCCTCGCGACGTACGCCGTCTCGCAGGCCGCCCTCCAGCGCGCGCGCGACGGCCAGGGCCCCACGCTGGTCGAGGCCTACACCTACCGCATGGGTGCGCACACCACGACCGACGACCCGACCCGCTACCGGCTCTCGGAGGACCTCGAGACCTGGAAGCTCAAGGACCCGATCCAGCGCGTGAAGGCCTACCTCACCCGCAACGGCCTCGTCGACGCCGACTTCTTCGAGGAGCTCGACCACGAGGCCGAGCAGCTCGGCGTGCACCTGCGCGAGGGCTGCCGCTCGCTGCCGGAGCCGGATCCCCGCACGGTCTTCGACTACGTCTATGCCGAGCAGACCGAGGAGCTGGCCGAGCAGAAGGCCGGCTACGCCGCCTACCTCGACTCCTTCGAGACCACCGGAGGTCACCGATGAGCAAGATCACCCTGGCCAAGGGCCTCAACGGCGGACTGCGCAAGGCCATGGAGGCCGACCCCAAGGTCCTCGTCATGGGCGAGGACGTCGGCAAGCTCGGCGGCGTCTTCCGGATCACCGACGGCCTGCAGAAGGACTTCGGCGAGGACCGGGTCATCGACTCCCCCCTCGCCGAGTCCGGCATCCTGGGCACCGCGGTCGGCATGGCGATGCGCGGCTACCGCCCTGTCTGCGAGATCCAGTTCGACGGCTTCGTCTACCCGGCCTACGACCAGATCGTCAGCCAGGTCGCCAAGATCCACTTCCGCAGCCAGGGCAAGATCAAGATGCCCATCGTCGTGCGGATCCCCTTCGGTGGCGGCATCGGCGCGGTCGAGCACCACAGCGAGAGCCCCGAGGCGCAGTTCGCGCACACCCCGGGCCTCAAGGTCGTGGCCTGCTCCAACCCGGTCGACGGCTACTGGATGATCCAGCAGGCCATCGCCTGCGACGACCCGGTGATCTTCCTGGAGCCCAAGCGGCAGTACCACGCCGACAAGGCCGAGCTCGACGAGTCCGCCACCCCGCAGCCGCTCTTCTCCTCCCGCGTCGTGCGCGAGGGCTCGGACCTCACCCTGCTGGCCTACGGCCCGATGGTGAAGGCCTGCCTGCAGAGCGCGGAGGCCGCGGCCGGCGAGGGCAAGAGCGTTGAGGTCATCGACCTGCGCACGCTGTCGCCGCTCGACATGGGTCCGGTCTACGCCTCGGTCCGCAAGACCGGCCGCGCGATCGTCGCCCACGAGGCGCACGTCAACCTCGGCATGGGGTCCGAGATCGCCGCCCGGATCACCGAGCAGTGCTTCTACCACCTCGAGGCTCCCGTGCTCCGGGTCGGCGGGTTCGACACCCCCTACCCGCCGAGCCGCATCGAGGAGGACTGGCTCCCGGACCTCGACCGGGTGCTCGACGCCGTGGACCGCTCGCTCGCCTACTGATCGACTTCGAGGAGAACTCAGTGTCTGACTTCAAGCTGCCCGACGTCGGCGAAGGCCTCACCGAGGCCGAGATCGTCACCTGGAAGGTGAAGGTCGGCGACGTCATCAAGATCAACGACATCGTGGTCGAGATCGAGACCGCGAAGTCGTTGGTCGAGCTGCCCTCGCCGTACGCCGGCACGGTGCAGGCCCTGCACGTCCCCGAGGGGGAGACCGTCCCGGTGGGCACTCCGATCATCACCATCGGCGACGGGGCCGCCCCCGCTTCGGCTCCCGCGCCGGAGGTGCCGGCCCCCGCTGCCGGATCATCGACTCCGTCGACGGCCGACATCGACATGTCGAACCCGGCCGCGACCGGTGGCGGCGAGAACCAGACGCTCGTCGGCTACGGCCCACGCACCGCCGCCGTGCAGCGCCGGCCGCGCCGCGGTGGCGCCAGCCCGTCGACCGAGGCCGGTGCCGCCGCGCGGCTGCAGCTCCAGGGTGCGTTCGGCCAGGGCGCCCGGGAGAGCGCAGACGTGGTCGAGGCCGACGAGCCCGCCGTGCCCGCGACCCCGGCCGAGCACCACGAGCCGGCCGCCCCGTCCGACGTACGCGTGCTGGCGAAGCCGCCGGTCCGCAAGCTGGCCAAGGACCTCGGCGTCGACCTCCGCACGGTGACCCCGACCGGTCCCGACGGCACCGTGACCCGCGAGGACGTGCACGCCGCGACCTCCGCCCCCGAGTTGTCAGGCGGTGACGTCGCCCGAGCGACGCAGGCGCCTGACAGGTCGTCCGGAGACCGGCGCGAGCCGATCAAGGGCGTCCGCAAGATGATGGCGCAGGCGATGGTGGACTCCGCGTTCACCGCCCCGCACGTCACCGAGTGGATGACCGTCGACGTCACCCGGACGATGAAGCTCGTCGAGAAGCTCAAGGCGCACCGCGACTTCCGCGACGTCAAGGTGTCCCCGCTGCTCGTCGTGGCCAAGGCGGTCTGCCTGGCCGCGCGCCGCACCGAGGAGATCAACGCGACGTGGGACGAGGCGGCCGGCGAGGTCGTCTTCAAGTCGGCGGTCAACCTCGGCATCGCCGCGGCCACCCCGCGCGGCCTGGTCGTCCCGAACATCAAGGGCGCCGACCAGCTGTCCCTGCCGGAGCTCGGCGGGGCGATCAACGCCCTGACGCGCACGGCGCGGGAGGGCAAGACGCAGCCCGCGGAGATGAGTGGCGGGTCGTTCACGATCACCAACGTCGGTGTCTTCGGCGTCGACGCGGGCACCCCGATCATCAACCCCGGCGAGTCCGCGATCCTCTGCTTCGGTGCCGTCCGGCCGCAGCCGTGGGTGCACCCGACCAAGAAGGGGGCCAAGATCAAGGTCCGCCAGATCACCACGCTGGCGCTCTCCTTCGACCACCGGCTGGTCGACGGCGAGAAGGGCTCGCGGTTCCTGGCCGACGTGGCCGCCGTGCTCGAGGACCCCTCCGCAGCGCTGCTCTTCTGACACCTACGATGGTGCTCGATGAGCACCTTCGCTAGGGACTCGCAGTGAGCGACTCTGTCCGGTCGGGGGACCGCCGCGCGATCGTGGTGTGGGGGACCGCCGTCGCGGTCTACTTCCTGGCCATCTTCCACCGCTCGTCCCTCGGCGTCGCGGGTTTGGCGGCAGCCGAGCGCTTCCACATCTCGGCCTCCCAGCTGTCGACCTTCACCGTGCTGCAGCTGCTGGTGTACGCCGGCATGCAGATCCCGGTCGGGGTGCTGCTCGACCGCTTCGGGCCGCAGCGGCTGCTCGTCGCGGGCGCGGTCTTCATGACCCTGGCCCAGCTCGGCTTCGCGCTCACCGGGACCTACGCCGGAGCCCTCGTCGCCCGGGTGTTCGTCGGGATGGGCGACGCGATGGTGTTCATCAGCGTGCTCCGGCTGATCGCCTCCTGGTTCCCGCCGATGCGCAGCCCGATCATCACGGCGTTCACCGCGATGATCGGGCAGTCCGGGGCCCTCGTCGCGGCCATCCCGCTTTCCCGGGCGCTCGCGTCGTACGGCTGGACGACGACGTTCGTGGCCAGCGCCTCCGTCGGGGTGGTGCTCGGCCTGCTCACGATCCTGCTGGTCCGCGACGTACCTCCGGGTGCGCCGTCGGCCCGCTCGACCAAGGACGTCCGCACCGTCGGCCGCGACCTCAAGCTGGCCTGGCAGGACCCGGGCACGCGGCTCGGCCTCTGGTCGCACTTCACGACGCAGTTCGCCGCCAACGTGATGGGCCTGCTGTGGGGCTTCCCGTTCTTCGTGCACGCCGAGCACCGCTCCGAGGCCGAGGCCGGCGCGCTGCTCAGCCTGCTGGTCGGCGTGTTCATCGTGGGCGGGCCGATCATCGGCGGCTCCATCAGTCGGCACCCCTGGCGGCGTTCGACGATCGTGCTGTCCATCGTGGGCGCGATGATGTGCACCTGGACCGTGGTGCTGCTGTGGCCGGGGGACGCGCCGTTGTGGCTGCTCTGCCTGCTCGTGCTGACCACCGGTCTGGGCGGTCCGGGCTCGATGATCGGGTTCGACCTGGCGCGGACGTTCGCGCCGGCGTCCCGGCTCGGCCAGGCCAGCGGCATCGTCAACGTCGGCGGGTTCACCGCGTCGCTGCTCGCCGTCCTCGGCATCGGTCTGGTGCTCGACGCCAGGACCCCGGGTGCGTCGACCGACTACGGCGCCGCAGCGTACAAGTGGGCGATGTGCGTGCAGTACGTCTTCTGGGTCGGCGGCGGCATCCAGGTGTGGAGGTACCGCTACCGCGCCCGCGCGCACCTCGCCGACACCCAGCCCGAGGCGTTCCGGGACATGAGCGGGCTGGAGGAGTACGTCAGACCCTCCCCAAGGCGCGGTATCTCGCGGCGCGGTCAGCGGTGACGGTGGCCGAGTCGCGCTGCATCAGCGCGGCCAGCTCGTAGCGCAGCACGTCGGACAGTCGGGCGCAGAACTCCTCCGGCTCGTCGGCGGCGTCCGGCCGCTCGGCCACGATCCGGTCGACGATGCCGTTGCGCTGCAGGTCCAGCGACCGCACGCCCTGGGCGCGCGCCATCTCGGGGGCGTGGTCCAGGTCGCGGTGCACGATCGCGCTGGCCCCCTCGGGCGGCAGCGGGGACAGCCACGCGTGCTGGGCCGCGATCACCCGGTCGGCGGGCAGCAGCGCGAGGGCACCGCCACCGTTGCCCTCACCGAGCAGCAGGCACAGCGTGGGCGCGTCGAGGGTGACCAGGTCGGCCAGGCACCGCGCGATCTCGCCGGCCAGCCCGCCCTCCTCCGCCTCGACGGACAGGGCGGCGCCCGGGGTGTCGATCACGGTCATCAGCGGCAGGTGCAGCTCGGCCGCGAGCCGCATCCCGCGCCGGGCTTCCCGCAGCGCGCCGGGTCCGAGCGGGTGCGCCTTGGTCTGGCCGCGCCGGTCCTGCCCCAGGAAGATGCACGGCGACCCGCCGAACCGGGCCAGTGCGATGAGCAGCCCCGGGTCCGACTCGCCCTGCCCGGTGCCGTTGAGCGGGATCACGTCGGTCGCGCCGTACTTCAGCAGCCGTCGTACGCCCGGTCGCTCCGGCCGTCGCGACCGGGTGACCGACTCCCAGGTGTCCACGTCCTCGACCTCGTCCACGGGCGGGTTGGGTACGTCGACCAGCACCTCGTTGCGCGCGGTCAGAACCGTCAGCGCCCGGCCCAGGATGTCGGCGACCTGGTCGTGCGGGACCACACCGTCGATGAGGCCATGGAAGTAGAGGTTCTCCGAGGTCTGCACGCCCTCGGGGAACTTCTTGCCGTAGAGCGCCTCGTAGACCCGCGGTCCCAGGAACCCGACCAGTGCGCCCGGCTCGGCGACGGTCACGTGGCCCAGCGATCCCCAGGACGCCATCACCCCGCCGGTCGTGGGGTGCCGGAGGTAGACGAGGTAGGGCAGCCCGGCCTTCTTGTGGGCGGCGATCGCCGCGGAGATCTTCACCATCTGCACGAAGGCGACCGTGCCCTCCTGCATCCGGGTGCCGCCGGAGACCGGGGCGGCCAGCAGCGGCAGCCGCTCCGCCGTGGCGCGCTCGACCGCACGGGTCAGGCGTTCGGCCGAGTCGACGCCGATCGAGCCGGCCAGGAACCCGAACTCGCAGGCCACCACCGCCACTCGTCGTCCGCGCATCCGGCCCTCGCCGGACACCACCGACTCGTCGAGGCCGGTCTTCTCCGTCGCCGCAGCCAGCTCGGCGGCGTACGTCTCGGAGATCGGTCCGCGGATCGGGGGCGTGTCCCACGAGCGGTAGGACCCGTCGTCGAGGACGAGGGCGATCAGGTCGGTCGCGGAGAGCCGATCGGTCATGGCCCCGATCCTGCCTCACGTCAGGTCGAGAGGAAGCCTGACCCGCATGACGGTGTCGCCGGGGCGCGAGTCGATGGTGATGTCGCCGCGGTGCCGCTCGACCACGATGCGGCGGGCGATGTCGAGGCCCAGGCCGGTGCCGGCGTCCACGTCCTTGGTCGTGTAGAACGCCTCGAAGGCGCGCGCGGCCACCGGCGGGGTCATGCCCGCGCCGGTGTCGCCGATCTCTACGACCACGGACCCACCCTCGACGCGGGTGCTGATTCGCAGCGTGCCCTCGCCGTCCATGGCGTCCACGGCGTTGTCGACGAGGTTGGTCCACACCTGGTTGAGCTCGCCGGCGTACGCATCGAACATGGGTACGTCGTCGGCGTAGTCGCGCACGACGACCACCCGGTCCCGGAGCTTGTGTCCCAGCATCACCAGCGTGCTCTCGATGCCGTCGGTGACCCGGATCCGCTGCCGGGAGGCCCGGTCCATCTGCGAGTAGGACCGCACCGCGCCGACCAGCTCCGAGATCCGCCGCGTGGACTCCCGCACCTCGCCCAGGAGCGTCGCGGCCGAGAACGTGCTCGCGGCCCACTGCAGCGCCGGTTGCAGCGCCGGCCCGTCGACGACGCCCGCGACCCTCTCACACCAGGCGACGTCGACCCCGGCGGCCGCGAGCTGGGGCGCCAGGATCCAGTCCTCCGCCACCCCGTGGCGAGCCATCCAGACCGACAGCTCCTGCTCCTGGTCGACCAATGCCAACGGGTCGGGTACGGCGTCGACGGGCCCGACCTCGAGGCGCAGAGCGTCGAGCGCCGCGAACTGGGCGGCGGAGATCTCGTCGTGGGCCAGCCGGCCGAGCGAGGAGAGCAGCGCGTCGCAGGTGGCCCCCAGCGCGTCGGCGGCGCGGGTGGCGGCCGCCGCGGGGTTGTTGATCTCATGGGCGAGGCCGGCCGCCAACGTGCCCAACGTGAGCAGGGCTCCGCGTTGCCGCGCGGTCGACTCGATGCTGCGGGCCGTTCGGTAGACGCCCTCGATGAGGTGACCGCCGAAGGGGAACCACGCGTCCGACAGGGTCCGCAGCACCGAGGCCGGGACGCACAATACGCGTCCGGGCACGAGGCCCCTTCCCGTCGCGAGGTAGACGCCCTGGTCGTCCCAGGCCTGGAAGCCGCCGGCCCAGCGGCCCGGGACGTCCATCTGGGCCACGACGGTCTCCTCGCGGCCGATGACCTTGACCAGCTCGAGCGAGCCGTCCACGAGCACCCACCAGGAGTCTGCGTGCTCGCCCTCGCGGAACAGCTCCACGCCCGGCTCCACGGCGACCTCGGCGCCCCCCGCCAGCAGCTCGGCGAGCTGGTCCTCGCTCAGCCCGTCGAAGAGCGGCAGCGGCCGGAGGTCCTCGACGCGCATCAGGTCGTCGCCAGGTAGCGGTGCACGAGGTAGACCGACATCGCGCCCTCGCCGACGGCGGAGGCGACCCGTTTCATGGAGTCGAGGCGCACGTCGCCGGCGGCGAACAGTCCCGGCACGCTGGTCTCGAGGGCGAACGGCGCCCGGGCCAGCGGCCAGCCGTTGCCGGCGCCGGAGGTGGCGAGGTCCGGTCCCGTCAGCACGAAGCCCAGGTCGTCACGGGCCACGTCCGGTCCGAGCCAGTCGGTCCGGGGAGCGGCTCCGATGAACACGAACAGCCAGCTGGTCGAGACGTCCTCGGTCCGGCCGGAGTCACGGTCGAGCAGGGTGAGCGTCTCGAGGTGGCCGACGCCGGACGCGCCGGCGACCTCGGTCCGGAGCCGCACCTCGATGGTGGGGACCGACCGGATCCGGGCGACGAGGTACTGCGACATGGTGGCCTCGAGCGACCCCGACCGGACCAGGAGCACCACCCGCTTGGCGAAGCGCGCCAGGTTCAGCGCGGCCTGGCCCGCGGAGTTGGCCGCCCCCACGATGTAGACGTCGTCGTTCTGGCACTGGTTGGCCTCGGTGGCGTTGACCCCGTAGTAGACGCCGCGGCCGTTGAGGTCGTCGAGCCCGGGTGCGGCCAGCCGCCGGTAGGAGACGCCCGTCGAGGCGACCACGGCGCGGGCCTCGATCTCGCCGCCCCCCTCCAGGAGTACGGCGCGGACGGGGCCTCGGGTCTCGAAGGCGACCACGTCGCGGGCCAGCACCAGCTCGGCGCCGAACCGGGAGACCTGGGCCAGCGCCCGGTGGGCGAGGTCGGCCCCGCTGAGTCCTCGCGGGAAGCCCAGGTAGTTCTCGATCGCGGAGCTCTCGCCGGCCTGGCCCCCCGGAGCCTCGCGCTCCACGATGACGGTGCTCAGGCCCTCCGACGCGGCGTACACGCCGGCGGCCAGCCCGGCCGGTCCGCCGCCGACGATGCAGATGTCGTAGAGCGGGCGCTGGGCGCTGGTGTGCAGGCCGAGCGCGCCCGCGACCTCGCGCGTCGAGGGCGACCGCAGGGTCTCGCCGTCCGGCACCAGCACGAGCGGCAGGTCGTCGGTGTCCGCCTCCGCGAGCTGCTGCAGCCGGGTCGCCTCGGCGTCCCGCTCGACGTCGTACCAGCGGTAGGGCACGTGGTTGCGGGTCAGGAACATCTTGATCTCGTGGCTGCGGTCGGACCACCGGTGCCCCACGATCCGCACGTCGGTGGTCTCCTCGGGGTGGCCCTGCCGCCAGTCGTCGAGCAGGTCGTCGACGACCGGGTAGAGCCGCTCCGCGGGCGGGTCCCACGGCTTCATCAGGTAGTAGTCGAGCCCGATGTCGTTGATCGCCGTGATCGCGACGTCCGTGTCCGCGTACGCCGTCAGCAGCAGGAACTTCGCGTCCGGTGCGTGCGTGCGGGCCTGGGCCAGCATCTCGGTCCCGGTCATGCGGGGCATCCGCTGGTCGGCCACGATCATCGCCACCGGGTCACCGCGCAGGACCAGCCGGGCCAGCAGGTCGAGCGCTTCCGGGCCGGACGTCGCGCGCACGACGCGGTAGTCGGCGCCGTAGCGGTCCAGGAGGTCGCGGCCGATCGCGGCGGCCACCATCGGGTCGTCGTCGACGGTCAGGATGGCGGGCTTGCTCATGGCACCCCCGTGAGGTGGGCCGCGGCCATTCCCGAGCTGGCTGGAGGGCGAGGTTGGTCCGGTCAGCATAGGCGCGACCCGCCCCTCCGGTCAGTCCTCCGCGTCGAGGGCGTCCAGCCAGGCCCGGACCGACGCGTCGTGCTCACCGAGCAGCGGGGGCGGCAAGTGCGTGGTGCGGGCGCCGGCATGCGCGTTGTCGTCGAAGCGCACCGGCGGTCCGGGCAGCTGCACCGTCCCGGCCGTCGGGTGGTCGACGTCGATGAGCAGTCCCTGCGAGAGCGTCTGGTCCCAGGTGTAGACCTCGTCGAGCGTGCGCACCTTGCCGGCCGGGATGCCGAGCTCGGCCAGCCGGACGAGCCACACCTCGGCCGGGTCGTCGGCGAGCGCCGCCTCGACCGCCGCGACGACCTCGGTCCGCAGTCCCACCCGCTCGCGGTTGGTCGCGAACCGGTCGTCGTCGATCCCGAGCAGCCCGGCCAGCGCCCTCCACTGGTTCTCGGTCCCGCAGGCGATCTGGACCGCTGCGTCGGCGGTGCGGAACAGGCCGTACGGCGCGATCGACGC
>JBDSMW010000157.1:0-6831 GCA_039915665.1 Nocardioidaceae bacterium | reverse complement strand
ACATCCCGGAGATGGTGTCCGAGGTCGTGCGGGGCAAGGCGCTGGCCTCCATCGTCGAGTCCGCCACCGTCACCGACGAGTCCGGCCACCACGTCGAGCTGAAGAACCTGCAGCCCGACGGCACGATAGCGGATCCGGCCGACGAGGTCGCGGAGCCGACCGAGGAGTCCAGCGAGTCCACCGAGGAGAAGGCCGACGCCTGATCCCAACCGCCTCTACCGACCCGTGCCACGTCTCGTGGCACGGGTCGTTGGCATACTGAGGGTATGAACCAAACGGCTCGTCCCCAGGCGGGGCTGCTCAGCGCGCTGGCGCTGGCGGCCGACACCGCGGACGAGATCCTGCTCGGCACCGTCCGCGACGTGCACGGGGCCGTGGCGCGTCGGGTCCTCGGCCTGACCGGCCGGGCGACCGCCGGCTCCTCGCGACCGGTCGAGGCTGTCCACGAGCGAGTGTCCTCGGCGATCTACGCCGGGGTCGGCGGAGGTCTTCGCGCGACCAGCCGCGGGCTGCGAGCGGCCGACCGGCGCGGGGTCGGTGCGCGCATCGAGGACTCGCCCGGCGGGCGGCTGCTGGTCTCGGCGGTCAACGGGCTGATCGGCGACCGGCTCGCCGAGCAGCAGAGCGAGCTGGCGATCACGCTCGCGGTCCGGCGACGCGGACGGGACGTGCCGCTCACCCCGGCGGGGCTGGCCGAGGCGTTCCCCGCCGCCACCTCGGACCTGGTGATCTTCCTGCACGGGCTGGGCGAGGCCGACGAGGCGTGGCAGCGCGGGGCACGCGAGAGCGGCGGCAGCTACGGCAAGCGGCTCGCCGCCGACACCTCCTGGAGCCCGGTCTACCTGCGGGCCAACAGCGGTCTGCCGATCGCCGAGAACGGCGTCGCCCTCGCGTCCCTCATCGACGAGCTGGTCGCCCTCTGGCCGGTCGACGTACGCCGCATCGCGCTGGTCGGCCACTCGATGGGCGGACTCGTCATGCGGGCCGCCTGCGCCGTGGGCACCGACGCCACCCGGCCCTGGAACGAGCTCGTCACCGACGTGGTCACGCTCGGCACCCCGCACCTCGGGGCGCCGCTGGAGCGGGGCGTCGCTCTCGGGGCGCGGGCCCTGGGCTGGTTGCCCGAGTCCGCGCCGTTCGGCCGGATCCTGGAGTACCGATCCGTCGGGATCCTCGACTTGCGCGGCGGTCTCGCCCCGGACCTGCAGAACCTCCCGCACGCCCGCTACCACCTGGTCGCCGCCACCCTGGCCGCGTCGCACCGGCACCCGGTGAGCGAGACGTTGGGCGACCTGCTCGTGCGCTACCCGTCCGCGACCGGGCGTCCCCGCCGTGGGCCCGAGATGTTCCCCGGCGCCGACGTGCTGCACATCCGGGGCGACCACTTCGACCTGCTCAACCACCCGCAGGTCTACGACGCCCTGCGCACCTGGCTCGCCTGACCGACCGCCGTACCCCATCAGCTCGAGGAGCTCCCGTGCCCCAACCCCAGCCCCTGCCGTTGACCGCATCGGTCCAGATCGACGCACCGCCCGCGCGCGTCTGGGAGGTGGTGGGTGACCTGACCCGGATGCCCGAGTGGAGCCCCGAGCTGCGCCACCTGGACCTACGAGCTGGTCGCGTCGCCGGGCGGCACCCGGCTCACCGGGCGCCGGGACCTGCCCGCCTTCTCGCTCGGCACGACGGTGCTCGGACCCGTCATCGGGGGAACGGCCGGCCACGACCGCGAGCTGTCGGACGGGCTGGCCACCACCCGGGGCCGGATCAAGGCCACGGTCGAAGGGATCTGAACCAGACGAAAACTTTGCGAGAATGTGCAGTCGCACAAACATGAACCCCACGATCCGGGTTTCGGCTCTTGTGAGTTTCCTGAGTGCCGTGTGAACTCAGCGCGACTGCAACCGCAGTCGCGTATCCAGTGCGAATCTCGGGTCGTCCCTGCGCGTCATCTCGGTGACGTGGACCCGCTCCGCAGATGCCAGCCGCACCACGGGGCTGGGACTCCTCCGACGTTCCTTCCGGATGCGCCTTCACGCGACACGATCGCTGTTGACGGAGGAACCGTGCGAAAGAAGTCAGCCGGGCTGTTGAGCCTGGTCGTAGCGGCAGGCCTGGGGACAACCCTCGGGGTCCCCGCTGTGCATGCCACCCCAGCCCCCACTGTGAAGAACGTCGGCACCAGTGCCGACAAGCCGGACGACGCGTCCGGCCACGAGCCGCCGAACCCGCTCGAGGACAAGCGCCGCGCGCTGCGTCAGGAGGCCATCACCGAGATCCTGAACGGCACCGGCAAGGTCGAGAAGCGCGGTGCCAGCACCGTGATGAAGGTGTCCAGCTCCTTTGCCCCTCGTTCTGTGAACGCCAAGGGCCGCCAGACCGCCAAGGCCGAGAAGCAGGACCAGTACGTCGAGCTGAGCCGCGAGAAGACCGACAAGATCTTCGTCGTCCTCGCCGACTTCGGCAACGAGGTCGACCCCCGGTTCCCGAACCGCGACACGGAGTCCAGCATCCCCGGCCCGACGACCTTCCTCGGCCCGGAGAACAACAAGATCCCGGCTCCCGACCGCAGCGTGGACAACTCCACCAACTGGCAGCCGAACTACAACCAGGCCTACTTCCAGAACCTGTACTTCGGTCAGGGTGGCGTGCCCGGTTCCGGCAAGACCCCGGAGTCGGTCAAGCAGTACTTCGAGCGCCAGTCCTCCGGTCGCTACAGCATCGACGGCACCGTGACCAACTGGGTCAAGGTGAAGTACAACGAAGCCCGCTACGGCCGGTCGAGCGACGACCCGAAGACCGCTGCTCCGGGCGCTCCCCTGGACGACCCCAACGTCTGCTCGGGTCACGTCTGCTCCAACACGTGGAACCTCGTCCAGGACTCGGTCAACCAGTGGGTGGCCGACCAGAAGGCGGCCGGGCGCAGCGACGCCGCGATCGCGACCGAGCTGAAGTCCTTCGACCAGTGGGACCGCTACGACTCCGACGGGGACGGCAACTTCAACGAGCCCGACGGCTACATCGACCACTTCCAGATCGTGCACGCCGGCGGCGACGAGGCCGACGGCGACCCGATCCAGGGCGAGGACGCCATCTGGTCGCACCGGTGGTACACCCAGACCACCCCGATCGGCACCGGCGGCCCCAACGGGTACGGCGGCAGCGAGATCGGCGACACCGGTGTGTGGGTCGGTGACTACACCATCCAGCCCGAGAACGGCGGCATGAGTGTCTTCGCCCACGAGTACACCCACGACCTCGGCCTCCCGGACCTCTACGACACCAACGGTGGCGAGAACAGCGTCAACTACTGGTCACTGATGGCGCAGAGCCGCGAGTCCGGTCCCAACGACGACTCCATCGGCAACCGCGCGTCCGACCTCGGGGCGTGGGACAAGCTGCAGCTCGGCTGGCTGGACTACGAGACGGTGCTGCCCGCGCAGAACCGGACCATCGCCCTCGGTCCGCACGAGTACAACTCCAAGAAGGCGCAGGCCGCGGTCGTCGTGCTCCCGAAGAAGACGGTGACCTCGAACCTGGTCACCCCGAAGTCGGGCACCAAGTCGTGGTGGAGCGGCACGGGAGACGACTACAACGCGTCGATGACGCGCAACATCGCCCTGCCGACGGGCGCCAAGCTCGACTTCACGGCGAACTACAACATCGAGCAGGACTACGACTACGGCTACGTCGAGGTCAACGACGGCACCGGCTGGGTGAGCGTGCCCGGCACCGGGACCGACCCCGCGGCGAACAACGGCATCACCGGTGACACCGCCGGCGCCTGGAAGCCGATGACGTTCGACCTGTCGGCCTTCGGCGGCAAGACCGTCGACCTGCGGTTCCGCTACGCCGGCGACGGTGGCGTCCAGGGCAACGACCCGGCGCTCACGCCGGGCCTCTTCATCGACGACATCACCGTCACCGGTGGCTTCGCCGACGGCGCCGAGACCAGCCCCAACGGCTGGACGCTCGCCGGGTTCAGCTCGGTGGGCAGCACGGTCACGCAGTCGTTCGACAACTACTACGTCGCGTCCCACCGCGACTACGTGTCGTTCGACAAGTACCTGCAGTCGGGCCCGTACAACTTCGGGTTCGCGAACACCAAGCCGGACTTCGTGGAGCACTTCCCCTACCAGGACGGCCTGCTGGTCAGCTACTGGGACACCTCGGAGTCGGACAACAACACCTCGGCCCACCCGGGCGAGGGCCTGATCCTGCCGGTGGACGCGAACCCGCGTCCGATCGTCCGGCTGGACGGCACGCTGTGGCGCCCGCGGGTCAGCGGGTACGACGCACCGTTCTCCCTGGAGAAGTCCGACTCGTTCACGTTGCACGTGAACGGTGTGGCCAACTACATCCGGGGGCAGGCGGCCCAGCCGCTGTTCCACGACAACGCCTCGTACTGGGATGCCTCCCAGCCCTCGGCGAGCGTCAAGGTTCCGAACACGGGGACCAACATCAAGGTCCTGAAGACCAAGGGCACCTCGATGGACATCAAGATCTCGAAGCGCAAGTGATCAGGATCGTCTAGACGGACGGCGCCGAGGGTCAGGGGCCCGCGAGCATCGTTCAGACCGTGGCCGGGAGGTTCTCCTCTCGGCCACGGTCGCGTCCGGAACAGCCGGAGGACCGGTCGTGCGCTGTGGGCGAACAACCCGGGATTGCCCGTGGAAGTGCCAGACCTTGCGGCTAGGGTCGGGGGCGTGCCCGACAACACTGACATCCAGATGAACGGTGGCGGCTCGGCCTACGGCCTGGACGACCACATCTACCAGCGTCTGCTCCGGGAGCGGATCATCTTCCTCGGTTCCGAGGTGCGCGACCAGAACGCGAACGCGATCTGTGCGCAGATGCTCCTGCTGTCCGCCGAAGACCCCGAGACCGACATCTTCCTGCACATCAACAGCCCCGGCGGCTCCGTGGACTCGGGCATGGCGATCTACGACACCATGAACTACATCCCCAACGACGTGGCCACGGTCGGCATGGGCCTCGCCGCCTCGATGGGCCAGTTCCTGCTGTGTGCCGGCGCCGCGGGCAAGCGCTACGCCCTGCCGCACGCGCGGATCATGATGCACCAGCCGTCCGGCGGCATGGGCGGCTCGGCCTCGGACATCAAGATCCAGGCCCAGCAGTCGCTGCACATCAAGAAGGTGCTGTTCGACCTGATCAGCCAGCACACCGGCCAGCCCCTCGAGCAGGTCGAGGCCGACGCCGACCGCGACCGCTGGTTCACCGCCCAGGAGGCCAAGGAGTACGGCTTCATCGACAACGTGATCTCCAGCGCCCGCCAGGTCGCCGACGAGGGCCGTCCGGCCCGGAACAAGTGAGGACCGACATGACCAGCACGAGCCTTCCCGGTGTGACCGCCGGCATGACGGGTCAGGCCCCCGAGGTCGCGTCTCCCTCGGCCAACTACTACATCCCGCAGTGGGAGGAGCGGACGTCCTACGGCTTCCGCCGCATCGACCCCTACGGCAAGCTCTTCGAGGACCGCATCATCTTCCTCGGCACCCCGATCAGCGACGACATCGCCAACGCGGTGATGGCCCAGCTGCTCTGCCTGGAGTCGATGGACCCCGACCGGGACATCCAGATCTACATCAACTCCCCGGGCGGCTCGTTCACCGCGCTCACCGCCATCTACGACACGATGCGGTTCATCAAGCCCGACATCCAGACCGTGTGCCTGGGTCAGGCGGCCTCCGCCGCCGCAATCCTGCTCGCGGCCGGTGCACCGGGGAAGCGCCTCGCGCTGCCCAACAGCCGCATCCTGATCCACCAGCCCTACACCGAGGGCACCTACGGCCAGGCCTCCGACATCGAGATCCAGGCCAACGAGATCCTGCGGATGCGCGAGCTGCTCGAGAAGATGATCGCCGAGCACTCCGGCAAGGACGTCGAGCAGGTCAGCCGGGACATCGACCGGGACAAGATCCTGACCGCCGACGCCGCGGTCGAGTACGGCCTGATCGACGCCATCCTGGAGTCGCGCAAGGGCAGCCTCACCCCCGCCTGACGGGGACGGGCACCCGCCCGCGCCGTCCCCAGACCGGGGGAGGCAGTCGTCGTGTCCTGTCCCATTCGGGGGCGCGACGGGGTACCTTCGAGTTCGATCGAAATGAAGCCGCAAGCAGCCGGCGGGAGCGGGTCCGACCAGGGCCTTCTGCCAGGGTCGACCAGGGTTCTCCTGGCCGGCTTCCGGCCTGAATCGTGAGGAGTCGTGCCTGTGGCACGCATCGGTGACGGAGGCGACCTGCTGAAGTGCTCTTTCTGCGGGAAGAGCCAGAAGCAGGTCAAGAAGCTCATCGCGGGTCCGGGTGTCTATATCTGCGACGAGTGCATCGACCTCTGCAACGAGATCATCGAGGAGGAGCTCAGCGAGGGGACCGAGGTCGGCCTCGAGGAGCTGCCCAAGCCCCGCGAGATCTTCGAGTTCCTGAACTCCTACGTGATCGGCCAGGAGAACGCCAAGAAGGCGCTCGCGGTCGCCGTCTACAACCACTACAAGCGGGTGCAGGCGGGCGTCACCTCCGCGACCTCGCGGCACAAGGCCGACGAGACCGTCGAGCTGGCCAAGTCCAACATCCTGGTGATCGGCCCGACCGGGTGCGGCAAGACCTACCTCGCGCAGACGCTCGCCCGGATGCTCAACGTCCCGTTCGCGATCGCGGACGCCACGGCGCTGACCGAGGCCGGCTACGTCGGCGAGGACGTCGAGAACATCCTGCTCAAGCTGATCCAGGCCGCCGACTACGACGTCAAGAAGGCCGAGACCGGCATCATCTACATCGACGAGATCGACAAGGTGGCCCGCAAGGCGGAGAACCC
>JBDSMW010000145.1:0-13954 GCA_039915665.1 Nocardioidaceae bacterium | reverse complement strand
TCAGTCGACGGCCCGGCGCCGGAACGCGGACAGGGCCAGCGGGGCGAACACCGCCGTGATCAGCAGCGCCCACACCACGGTGACGAGCTCGGAGTGCTGCAAGGCCCAGGAAGCGCTGTCCGGCGCGACCGGGCCGTTCCCCCAGAGCTCCCGGGTGGCCTGCGTCAGCGCCGACACCGGGTTCCACTCCGCGATGAAGCGCAGCACGGAAGGCATCTGGCCGGTGGGCGCGAAGGTGTTGGCGATGAAGGTCAGCGGGAACATCACCGTGAACATGAAGCCGTTGACGGCCTCCACCGAGCGGAGCATCGAGCCGACCCAGATCCCCACCCAGATCATCGAGAAACCGAACAGCAGGATCAGCGCGAACGCCGCCACACCGTGCACGAAGCCGTCCCGCACCCGCCAGCCGATGACCAGACCGGTCAACGCCATCACGGTGATGCCGATGCTGGAGTGGATCAGGCTGGACAGGGACCGGCCGACGAGGATCGTGGCCGGCGAGATCGGCAGCGACCGCAGCCTGTCGACGATGCCCTTCTCGAGGTCGTTGGTCAGCCCGAGCGCAACGATGAACGACGAGAAGACGATCGTCTGGGCCATGATCCCGGGCACCAGGAACTCCCGGTAGTTCGACCCGGGCACGGCGATCGAGCTGCCGAACACGAACGCGAACAGCAGCACGAACATGATCGGCTGGATCGTCACGTCGAGCAGCAGCTCCGGCATCCGCTTGATGTGGATCAGGTTGCGGCGCACCACGATCGCGGAGGCGGCAGCGAGCCCCGGGGGCTTCAGCACCGGCCGTTCCACGGTGGCCCGGCCGACTCCCGCTTCGGTCGTCGTCGTCATCGGACTGCCTCCCTGGTCTCGGTGTCCGCGTCGGTCTCGTCGCCGGTGTCGGCCTCGTCCTCGGCCCGGTGACCGGTCAGGTGCAGGAACACGTCGTCGAGGCTGGGCCGCTTGAGCCCGAGGTCGTCCACCGCGATGGCGTGGTCGGACAGGACGGCGCCGATCCGGCTCATGTCCTCCAGCCCGTCCGCCGGGGCGGTGATGCGGCGGGCTCCGGTCTCGACGTACACCTCGCCGAAGCCCTCCCTCAGCGCCTGCTCCGCACGCGGCACGTCGGCCGGGTCGCTGATGGTCAGCACCACGCTGGCCCGTCCGGCCTGGTCCTTGAGCTGCGTCGGCGTGCCGGCCGCGATGACCCGGCCCTTGTCGATCACCACGATGTCGTCGCAGAGCTGGTCGGCCTCCTCGAGGTACTGCGTGGTGAGCAGCAGGGTGGTCCCGTCGGCGACCAGACCGCGCAGCACGTCCCACAGGTCGTTGCGCGACCGTGGGTCGAGCCCGGTGGTCGGCTCGTCGAGGAACAGCACCGGCGGGGTGGCGATCAGGCTGACGGCGAGGTCGAGGCGACGCCGCATGCCGCCGGAGTAGGTCTTCACGATCCGGTCCGCCGCGTCGGTCAGCAAGAACCGCTCCAGCAGGTCGTCCCCGATGGGCTTCACCGAGCGCTTGGGCAGTCCGGCGAGGCGACCGATCAGCCAGAGGTTCTCCCGCGCGGTGAGCAGCTCGTCGACCGTCGCCGCCTGACCGGTCAGCCCCATCGACCGCCGGACCGCGTCCGGCTCGGTCAGGACGTCGTGGCCGGCGACGCGACCGGTGCCGCTGGTGGGGATGCTCAGCGTGGTGAGCATCCGGACGGTGGTGGTCTTGCCGGCGCCGTTGGGTCCGAGCAGGCCGAGCACCGTGCCCTGCGGGACCACGAAGCTCACCCCGTCGACCGCGACGGTCTCACCGAACTTCTTGACGAGATCAACGGCCTCGACGGCCAGGGGCGGGGTCACGGGAGCAGTCCAGCACGAGCCACCGACAAGCACGAGGTGATTTCCGATGTGTCCATGCCAGGTCAGACCCGCATCGATCCCCGAACTCATCGGTCCGGCCGGGTCGGTCAGGAGTCGGAGAGCATCTTCAGCACGGCCCTCTCCAGCGCCGCCTGGCGCAGCTCTGGCGACCTGTGCTTCTTGCGGGTGACGTCCGCGATCGTCGTGCCGCCCTCGTAGAGGTCGACGATCCGTGGGTCGACGTACGACGCCTTGGCGATCGCCGGGGTGTTGCCGAGGTACTCCGACACCTCGACCATCGCCTGGCGCACGGCCCGCTTCCTCGACGCCTTGGTGTCCCCCGGCTCGTCGGACTCGGCGAGTGCGGCCGCGCCCAGCACGGTCGCGTGCCAGGTGCGGAAGTCCTTGGCCGTCATGTCGCCGCCGGTGAACTCACGGAGGTAGTCGTTCACGCGGGCCGCGTCGAGCGCCGCCCAGCTCCGCAGCTCCTTGTAGGCCAGCAGCCGCTGCTCCGTGCTCTTGCGCCGCCGCATGGTCTCCACGGAGGCGATGGACAGGGCGTCGTCGATCTCGATCGTGTGCTCGACCCCGGACTTGCCCACGAAGGAGAAGACCAGCTTCTCCCCCCGCCGGCTGACGTGCCGCCGCTCGAGGGTGGTCAGCCCGAAGCTGCCGTTGTCGTCGGTGTAGGCGTCCGAACCGATCCGGAAGTAGCCCAGGTCCAGCAGGCGTACGGCGGTCGCGGCGGCGCGCTGGAGCGGCATCCCCTCGAGCGCCAGGTGCTCGGCCACCGACGCCCGGGTCTTGGCCAGCTCCTTGGCGATCTTGGTCACCCGGTCGAACTTCTCCTGGTCGCGTCGGGTGCGCCAGTCCGGGTGGTAGAGGTACTGCTTGCGGCCGGCGGCGTCCGTGCCGACCGCCTGGATGTGACCGTTCGCGAGCGGGCAGATCCACACGTCCGCCCAGGCCGGGGGGATCGCCAGCGACTTGATCCGCTCGACCTCGTCGGCGGGCAGCCGGGTGCCGGCGTCGTCGGCGTAGACGAACCCCTTGCCGGAGCGACGGCGTGACCACCCCTTCGTCCCGGGAGTGACGGTGCGCAGACGGACCATGGCGCTCTGTATCCCGAGTCACACGCGCCCAAACGCCGACGCGGACCGGTCAGTAGGCCCCGTCGGACCCGAGGACCGCACGGACGGTCTTGGCGATGATCACCAGGTCGGTCGTCATCGACCAGTTGTCGACGTAGTAGAGGTCCAGCCGGACCGACTCGTCCCAGCTGAGCCCGGAGCGGCCGGACACCTGCCACAGCCCCGTCAGGCCCGGCCGGACGAGCAGCCGCCGGTGCACGTCGTCGGCGTAGAGGTCCACCTCGGACGACAGCGGCGGCCGGGGGCCGACCAGGCTCATCTGCCCGCGCAGCACGTTGACCAGCTGCGGGACCTCGTCGACGGAGAAGCGACGCATGAAGCGACCCAGCGAGGTGATCCGCGGGTCCTCCTTGATCTTGAACAGCACGCCGTCGAACTCGTTCCGGTCACGCAGGGAGACCAGCCGCTGCTCGGCGTCCACGACCATCGACCGGAACTTCAGCATGCGGAAGATCTCCCCGCCCCGCCCGACGCGGGACTGGTGGAAGAACACCGGCCCACCGTCCTGGGCCTTGACCAACAGGGCCACCGCCACCAGCACGGGAGACAGCACGAGCAGCGCCAGCAGCGAGAAGGTCACGTCGAAGGCCCGTTTGGAGAACCCCCCGGCCTCACCGGCCTGCGGCTGCTCGAGGTGCAGCAGCGGGAGACCGGCGACCGGGCGCATGTGGATCCGAGGTCCGGCGACGTCGGTGAGGGAGGGTACGACGACGAGCTCGATCGCCGAGCCCTCCAGGTCCCACGCGATCCGGCGCAGCTCGTGCGAGCTGCCGTAGCCCCCGCGTGCCACCAGGACGGTGTCGGCGCCGTGCTCCGTGCAGAGCCGACGGGTGTCGTGCACCGAGCCCAGCACGGGGACCGGGAACGCCCCGGACTCTGCTGCGACGCCGTCCGGCACGCAGGCGCCGACGACCTGGTAGCCGACGTACAGCGCCCGCTCCAGGGACCCGACGACCTCGCTGACGCCGGACGGGCCGCCGACCGCGATCACCCGGTGCAGCAACCGTCCGCCCCGGCGCATCCGGTGCACGATCTTGCGCAGGCCGTAGCGCTCGAGGAGCAGCAGCGGGATGCCGAGCCCGAAGGTGAGCATCAGGAAGCCGCGCGACAGCGGAAGCTGGAAGAGGTAGCAGGTCATCGCGACCAGGCCGAGGGTGACGAACGACGCGAACGTCACCGTGCGGTACTCGTCGGGACCGGCTCCGAAGTTGCGGGAGGAGTAGCCCCCCTGGACGCTCAGGGCGACCAGCCAGGTGCCGACCAGCCAGGGCAGCGCCTGGGCGATCAGCGGGTCCGCGCCGAGTGGGGACATCGAGAAGACGTCGAAGGCGATCCGCAGGTCCCACGCGAGGATGACCGAGACCAGGATGACCATCAGGTCGAGCACAGCGGTGATCGCGAGGATCAGCCGGATGTCGCCGTGGGTGCGACCGGGGTCGTGAAAGCTTGCGCGCGCGACCCGCGCGTCGTCCGAGACCGCCACAGCACTCCCTTCGGGCTCGCTCTGCTGGAGTCTGCAACCATAAGGCCAACCGGCGTTTCGGGAGGCGGTTACGCCAGCACGGCGTACGGCGGTCAGCGGCGCCCGGTGACCGAGCGCAGGGCGGGACGCGCGTCGACGATGTAGACGATGCCGGCGACGGCGCCGACGATGGTGAGGAAGCCGCCGAGCAGCACGTGGGCGGCCAGGGCGACGCCGAGGATGATCATCCAGGACGGCTTGGTCATCTTGTCGGCCGCCACGAACGCCTCGGGACGGTGCGAGACCGCGTCGATGAACGCCCAGGCCAGCACCACGAACACGGCGAGGTAGCCGGCGAGGACGAAGACGTTCTGGATCTGGAAGGCGGCGAGCACCTCACCAGGGTAGACGACGAGGCCCCGGACCGTGGTGCGGTCGGGGCCTCGTCGGGTGCTGCGGGTGCGGGAAGGGTCACGCGCCGGTCTTGGCCGCCGCGTCGGTGGTGGCCTTCTTGGCGGTGGTCGCGGTCTTCTTCGCCGCGGTGCCGGTCGCCTTCGCCGAGGACTTGGCGGTGGCCGTGGCCTTCTTGGCCTGCGTCGTGGTGGTCTTCGCCTTCGAGACGGTCTTCTTGGTCTCGGTCTTCAGGTCCTGGGTGGCCTGCTGGCGACGGATCCGGCCGACGAGGTTCTTGCCGCGGACCGCGAGGTCGACGTACTGCTTGTTGAGGTCCTCGACGGTGCCGTTGAGCTCGGTGACGATCTCGTTGATCTTCGCCTCGACGCGGGCCGGCAGGGCCTTGGCCTCGGCCTGCACCTGGCCGACGAGAGCCTTGGGCTCACGCTCGACCTTGGCGAGGCGGGTCTGCACGTCGGTCAGACCGGTGCGCGCGACGGCGACGGCGACGTCGACGCCACCCACGGCGGCGTAGAACGGACGGATCGGGTTGGCCTTGGTGGTCGTGATGGTCTTCGCCATGTCACTTTCCTCCTGTGTCGGTGGTGCTGGGGATGTTGGCTGCTCGGAACGACTGGTAGACGTCGAGCAGCGACTGCTTCTGGCGTTCGGTGAGTCCGCTGTCGGCGAGGATCGCCAGCTCCACGGACCGGACCTCGCTGTCGTCCAGGTTGAGGATCCCGGCGCGGACGTAGAGCGTCTCCGCCGAGACCCGCAAAGCCTTGGCGAGCTGCTGGAGCACCTCGGCGGACGGCTTGCGGAGCCCTCGTTCGATCTGGCTCAGGTAGGGATTCGACACGCCCGTCTGCTCGGCGAGCTGCCGCAGGGACAGCTGGGCCGCGAGACGCTGCTCCCGGAGATAGTCCCCGAGAGTCTCGACGGTCTTGCCGACTCCGAACTTGGCCACGACTCCATAGTGCTAACTCTTGCAAGCATAATCAAGTCGAGGGGCCGTGAGTGATGCCACATACGGCCTTGTTCACAACGCGGAAGCACCCCGATGGGGTGCGCGCTAGGAGCAGGCAGAGGCCGAGACCGGACCGACGCCGGTGCTCCTGACGCCCGGGGTGACCTGCAGGTCCGGCTGGCCCGACTGGCCGCGACCGGCGGTCACGTCGACGCTCACCTTCGTGGTCTCCCCCGGCTTCACGATGACGGTCCTGGCGAAGACCGGGCGCCCGTCGAGCTGCTGGAGCGCGGGCTTCTGCTCCTCGCCGTCCACCCTGAGGGTGCGGACGGACCCGTCGACGGGTGCGAAGAAGTACAGCGTGGTCACGATGGTGCCCCGCTTGAACTGCGGCACGCTCGGAGCGACGTACTGCGTGAGCTTCCGGAGGTTCCGGGGCACCCGCGAGGACAGGTCCGCGGTGACGGTGAGCTGCTGCCGGCCGTCGACGCACCGGGTGGAGTCCGCCGACACCTCGTAGTCCAGGTAGTAGTCGAGCTTGTAGGGCACCGCGGCGTTGAAGTAGACGCCGACCTGCGGGGCCTCGGTCGCCCGGGTCTCCAGGCGTCCCGCCACCGCGGTGGGAGCGAGCAGCTTCTGCTCGTCCGCGCGCGACGACCACAGCAGCAGCCGTCGCTCGGAGGCAGATGTCGCGATGTTCTCCAGCACTGCTCTCGGGTCGCCGACGCCGCTCGAGACCGCCTTGAACACGTCGCGGGCCACGGCGTTGAAGAAGGTGTTCTGCTGGGTCGTGTCCGGGATGTCGGCGTACACGTCGCTGAGCAGCAGCTGGACGACGTTGTCGTTGGTCAGGGTCAGACCGCTGACCGTCTGCACCGGGCCGGTGCCGACGAGCACGTGGGACAGCGCGATGGGGTCGACGGACACGACACCGTCGACCGTGCGTCCGGTGCGCTGCTGGTACATCCGCGAGACGAGCAGCGCCGACCGCGGGAAGTCCGGGGTGAAGTTGACGTCCTGGAAGAACCGGCCCATCGCCTCGCCGAACAGCGCCTTCTCGGGCCCGGTGATCGGGGTCGGGGGCTTCGGGAACGACGCGATCGTGCTGGAATCGTCCTGGCGACCCAGGGAGAGCTCGCCGTTGCTGGCGGTCAGCAGCGCGAACGAGCCGGGGATGCCACCGGTGGCGCGGATCTCGGCGTTGTTCTGGAAGACGAACAGGTAGCGACGCCGTCCGCGGTCACCCAGCATGTCCGGCAGCAGGCGTACGGCGCGCGAGGCCCGGTCTGCCAGCCCCGCCGCGTCGGCGATCTTGGTCTGCAGCTGCTGCACAGGGGCGGCGATCTGCGGCGCCAGCGACGCCACGTCGATCCCACGCACCCGGTCGCTCTCCACCGCGAGCCGGCTGGCCGCCCGCTCGACCGACGGCGCACTGGCCCGGATGGGGGCCAGGTCGATGCGGCCGTCAACAGGCTTCAGCCGCTGGGGGCTGAGCGTGGAGCTCGCGCTGACCACGTCGGGCAGCACCTTGGCGGCCAGGTTGTCCGCGACGACCGCGACGGACCGGACGGCCCGGACGTTGGGACCTATCTGCGGGATCCTGGCCGACACCCACCAGCCGGGACCCCGGGTGTTGCTCCTGGCGTCCTGCGCGTGCGACTGCGCAGCAGCCAGGCTCTTCCGGGCGCCCGCCTCGTCACCGCTGGCGAGCTGGCCGCGCAGGGTGTCGAAGTCGGCGGCCACCGCCTCAAGGGCGGTCTTGGCCTTGAGCGCCTGGTAGCCGGTGAACCCCACCAGCACGACGACAACGACTCCGAGGAGCGCGAGCGCTCGTCGGAGTCGTTGAGGTGTTCTATTGGCTGTCGTCACGCGCTACGGCCAGAGCCGCGGAGTGCCGCGAGGAGGCTCAGGCCTCGACGCGACGGCGACGCACCACGAGGGTGAGCCCACCGACGGTGACCAGGCCGAGGCCCAGCAGGCCGTACAACTCGGTCTGGGTGTCCAGACCGGTCGCGGCCAGGCCGCCGACGATGCCACCGTTGCCACCGCTGCCGGAGACGCCACCCACGGTCCCGCCGTTGCCGCCGTTGCCGTTGCCGCCACCGGCCGTGGCCGAGACGCCGGCCACGACAGGCTGACGGTCACCGCTGGTGCCGTTGGAGACGGAGCCGGCGAGGCACTCGCCGCTGAAGGCCGCCGAGATCGGGGAACGTCCGGGCCGGGCGACGAAGCTTGCGGAAGCCGAGCCGCCGGAGAGCGCCACGGTCTTCCTGACGTTGCGGTACTTGAAGGTCACCGAGCCGCTGCCCGCGGGCGTTCTCGTGCCGTCGACCCTGACGGTGGCGGTGGCGGTGAAGGTGTCACCGACCGCGTAAGGGCCAGCCGGGCTCAGCGTGAGCGTCGTGGTCGTCGTCGACGTGACGGCGTAGGCCGGGCAACCGGTGGCCGGCGCGGCCTGGGCGGCCGGCAGGACCATCGGAGAGACGGCGAGAACGCCACCGGCGATGGTGGCAGCGGCAATCCGCTTGGCGGTGTGACTAATCATGTGAAAGCCCCCGAAGGTGGGAAGTTTATGAAGTGTGGTGCTGAGCGATCCATCAGGGACCTGTCGAGACAGTCTCAATTCGGGGACAGTATCAATCTTTGCCGCATTGGTCACACGCGTCTCAGAACATTCATCTGTTCGAAACACGCAAGAACGCGACTTTTCTGCGGCTAAGCCCCCTCGGCCCCAGATCCCCGCGAAGCGTAGCAACGGATCAAGGCCGAGCGGAAGCCAAAGCCACAATTTGACCCGAACAGGACCCGGCGGGGGCCCGATCGGGCTACGACGGTCAGAACGAGGCGCGGATCTCGCCCACGGGCCGCCCGCCACCGAGCAGCTCCACGACCCCGGTCCGCCGTACGGCCTCCGCGTCGACGAAGGAGTCAGCGGTGACGCCGAGGCGCTCCAGGGCCGCCGCCATCAGCACCGGGCGCACCCGGGCGGCTCCGTCGTCGGTCTTCAGCGCGACCGCCCGGCCGTCGGCGAGTGCCACGGCGTAGCAGGACTCGGCGCCGGCCTTGCCGATGGCACCGGGTACGGCGCGCAGCAGTGCGGCCTCGTCGCGGCGGCTCCCCGACGTGAACTCCGGGTGCGTCCGGATCGCGTCCGCGACGCGCTTCTCGGGGCCGGCCTCAGCGACGGCGACGGCCCGGAAGGCCCGGGCGAGACCGGTCAGCGACGTGGAGAGCAGCGGAGCCCCGCAGCCGTCGACGGCGACGACCTCGACCTGCTCCCCGGTCAGGTCGGCGAACGTCTCGGCGATCGCCACCTGGAGCGGGTGGGCAGGGTCGAGGTAGGTCGCGGTGTCCCAGCCGTTGACGACGCAGGTCGCGAGCATCGCGGCGTGCTTCCCCGAGCAGTTCATCGCGATCGAGGACTTCTCGCCCCCGGCGCGGACGTACTCCTCCCGGGCCTGGTCGTCGATGGGGTAGTCCGGAGGCGTCTGCAGCGCGGACTCGTCCAGCCCGGCGCCGGCGAGGATCCGGCGGACGCCGTCGAGGTGGAACGGCTCCCCGGAGTGCGACGCGGACGCCAGAGCCAGCAGCTCGTCGTCGAGGTCCAGGCCGGCGTGGAGCATGCCGACCGCCTGCAGCGGCTTGTTGCAGGACCGCGGCAGGATCGCGTGGTCGACGTCCCCGACGGAGAAGGAGACGGTGCCGTCCGCCTCGAGGGCGACCACCGACCCGTAGTGGTGGCCCTCCACGAACCCGGAGCGGACAATCTCGGCGACGACGACGGGGGCAGGCATGCGGTCGACCCTAACGGCCCCACGTGCGGCATCCTTGCCCTGTGCCCGACCAGCCAGCCCTTCCGCAGCACTGCCCCGCCCCCCGCGAGCTCGACGACCTCGAGCTGCTCGCGCACGGCGCGTTCGGGCCCGCCGAGTTCGAGGGTCCCGGAGGCGCGGTCACGCTGAGCGTGCCCACCGACGTCGCCGCCGCCGCGCAGGGCGCGGGCGCGTTGGAGCTGGTCGACCCCGAAGGCCTCCCGCTGGCCCGGGTCGAGATCGAGTCGACGTACGACGCGGGCGACCGCACCGGCATCGCAGGCCCGGTGACCGCTCTCGCGCACCACGAGTTCGGCGCGTTCCGCCGGTTGTACCTCTCCCCCGCCCAGGTCTCCGACGCCTACGACGGGAGCACGCTGACCGTCCCGGTCGCGGGGCCGCTCACGGACCACGACCTGGACGCGATCCGGTCGACGGCAGGCGGGCGACGCGTCCTCCTGCTGGCGCTGACCGGCACCGGGACCCCGGAGGGACTCTCCGCCCCGGGCCTGGTCCGGGCCACGCTGGCGGCCGCCGCGCTGCTGCCCGGTGCGGACGTGGTGGCCGTGCCGCTGGCCTCACGGGGCGACGCCGAGGCCGACCACCTGCTGGGCCAGCGGGTCGTCGCGGCCTACGCGCCGGGGGACGTCCTCGGGGTCACCGGCGAGGGCGACCTGCCGGACGAGGTCGCGGACGTCGTCGACAGCGACCGGCCGGGACCGGGCGAGCAGGGTCTCGTCGTCTTCTTCACCGGGCTCTCCGGCATCGGCAAGTCCACGCTGGCCCGCGCGCTGCACGACGTGGTCCTCGAGCAGGGTGACCGCACGGTGACCAGCCTCGACGGCGACGTGGTGCGCCGGAACCTGTCCGCCGGCCTGACCTTCTCCAAGGCGGACCGTGAGACCAACATCCGGCGGATCGGCTGGGTCGCCGCGGAGATCTCGCGGCACGGTGGTGTCGCGATCTGCAGCCCGATCGCTCCCTTCGACGGGACACGGCGGCAGGTCCGCGGGATGGTCGAGGAGGCCGGTGGCGCGTTCGTGCTCGTGCACGTGGCGACGCCGCTGGAGGAGTGCGAACGGCGCGACCGCAAGGGGATGTACGCCAAGGCCCGGCGCGGCGAGATCCCCGAGTTCACCGGCATCTCCTCGCCCTACGAGGAGCCGGACGACGCCCTGGTGCGGGTGGACACCACGGGTCGGACCATCGAGGACGCCCTCGCGGACGTGCTCGAACCGCTCCACGACGCGGGCTACCTGACCCGCTGACCCCTCGACCCTCCACGGAAGGTGCATTTCGTGTCGGATCTCTTCACCCTCAGCGCCCTGTCGGTGCTGCTCGTCAGCTTCGGCGTGGGCATCGTCGTCGGTCTGACCGGCATGGGCGGCGGCGCCCTGATGACCCCCGCGCTGATCTTCCTGGGGGTGAACCCGACGGTCGCCGTCGCGAACGACCTGGTCGCCGCCTCGGTCAACAAGTCCGTCGGAGCGGCCGTGCACTGGCGGTTGGGACGGCCCAACCTCAAGCTCGCCGGGCTGCTGATGATCGGGTCGGTGCCGTTCGCGTTCGCCGGGGCGTTCATCGTCAAGGCGGTCGGCAACCTCGCGGACCAGGAGGGCTTCCTCAAGCAGGCTCTCGGCATCGCGCTGCTCTTCACGGCCGGGACCTACGCGCTGCGGATGTACCTCCAGCTCCGCTACGTCACCGGCGGCAACACGCTGCGCCAGGACGACCCGAAGCTCAAGCCGGTGCTCACGCTGATGGTGGGCGCGTTCGGTGGCCTGCTGGTCGGCATCACGTCCGTCGGGTCCGGCTCGCTGATCATGGTCGCGCTGCTGCTGCTCTACCCGACCCTTTCCGCCGTACGCCTCGTCGGGACGGACCTCGTGCAGGCCGTCCCGCTCGTGCTCTCGGCCGCGATCAGCCACGTGCTGGTCAGCGGTGTCGAGTGGGCGGTGCTGATCCCGCTGATCGTCGGCGGTTCACCGGGCACGTTCCTCGGCGCGCGGATGGCCAACTGGGTGTCGCAGTCGGTGATCCGCCGAGGGATCGTGATCGTGCTGTCGCTGACGGGCCTGAACATGCTCGGCGTGCCGCCCGAGGTGGTCGGCATCATCGGTGCCGGCCTGCTGCTGCTCGGCCCGCTGGCGTGGGGCTTCGTCCGGCAGACCCGCGGCCTGCCCGCCTTCGACAACAACACGGCGGCCTGGCGGCCGGCCGACGAGTCGTCGAGTGATCTCGACCAGCTCGATCAACCGGCGGTGCCGCGCAGGGACTCGAGGTAGGCCTGCACCTCGTCGTACGACGGGAGCAGGCCGCTCGACGATGCCTCGGCCAGGGTCGGCGCCTGCGCGTCCTTCTCCGACAGCAGCAGCTCGATCGGCTGACCGTCGCGCCCGACGGTCGGCCAGGCGATCGCGAGATCGGGGTCGAGCGGGTGCACCCCGTGCTCGCGACCGGGCGAGTAGCCGGCCGAGCAGAGGTACTGGATCACCGTCCGGTCCTCGAGCGCCATGAACGCGTGACCGAGCCCCTCCCCGACGTACACCGCCGCGCGGTTCGCGTCGTCGAGCAGCACCATCTCGTGCTCGCCGTGGGTCGGCGACCCGACCCGGAGGTCCACCACGACGTCGACGAGCGCGCCGGACGGGCAGGTGACGTACTTCGCCTGGCTGGGCGGCACGTCGGCGAAGTGCACGCCACGAACGGTGCCGGCCGCCGACACCGAGCAGTTGGCCTGCGCCAGGTCGAAACGATGACCGGTGGCCTCGGTGAACCGGTCGGCGCGGAACCACTCGAGGAAGGCACCGCGGGAGTCGCCGATGATCTTCGGCGTCATCTCGAAGGCACCGGCGACGGACAGCTCACGGATCTCCACGTAGGTAGGGTACGGACGGCCGATCTCCGACGTCCGGGAGGACAACTCATGCGGTGGCTCGTCACCGGTGCCGGCGGGATGCTCGCCACCGATCTCGTCGACCTGCTCCGCGCCGAGGGCGAGGACGTCAGCGCCGCTTCGCGCGCATCGCTCGACGTGACCTCCGCCTCCGCGGTCGACACCGCGGTCGAGGGCCACGACGTCGTGGTCAACTGCGCCGCCTGGACCGCGGTCGACGCCGCCGAGGAGCACGAGGACGACGCGCTCGGCGTGAACGCCGACGGACCCCGGCTGCTCGCCCGCGCCGCTGCCGCGCACGGCGCCCGCCTCGTGCAGGTCAGCACCGACTACGTCTTCGACGGCACCTCGAGCACGCCCTACGACGAGGACGCACCGGTCGGTCCCGCCTCCGCCTACGGCCGCACCAAGGCCGCCGGCGAGGCAGCCGTCCGTGAGGAGCTCCCCGGCGGCCACCTCGTGGTCCGGACCGCCTGGCTGTACGGCGCTCACGGCGGCTGCTTCCCGAAGACCATCGCGCGCGTCGCCCGGGAGAAGGGGGAGGTCGGCGTCGTGGACGACCAGGTGGGCCAGCCGACCTGGACCGCCGACGTCGCCGCGGTGATCCTCGCGCTGGTGCGGTCCGACGCCCCCGCCGGGACCTACCACGCCACGTCGGCCGGCCGGTGCTCGTGGTTCGACTTCGCGCAGCGCGTGGTCGTCGCGGCCGGGCTCGAGTCGTCGACGGTGCTGCCCACGACGAGCGCCGCCTACGTCCGGCCCGCGCCCCGGCCGTCGTACTCGGTGCTGGGGCAGGCCGCTCTGGTTGCCGTCGGTGTCGAGCCGATCGGTGACTGGGAGTCGCGGTGGGCCGAGGCTGCGACCTCGGTGCTCGCCTGACTCACCGTCTCCGCCGGTAGCGGACCTCACCGCTGGCCAGGGTGGTCAGGTCGAAGCGAGCGTCGTGCGCGCGTCTGTGGTGGAAGCCGCACAGCGGGACGGCGTTGTCGAGGTCGGTCGCTCCGCCGTGGCTCCAGGCGTGTGGATGGTGGACGTCGCACCACGCGAAGGGCCGCTCGCAGCCTTCGGCCGCACAGGTCTCGTGGGTCGCGGAGAGCGCCCGACGCTGCGCGGTGCTGTGCAGTCGGCGCTCCCGCCCGAGGTCCAGGACCTGTGAGGCGCCGCCCAGCACCACCGGGATGATGCCGGCGCCGCAGGCGAGCCTGCGGGCTTCGCCGGCAGAGACGTGCGCGCCGGTGTCGAGGCGTGCTGAGGCCAGCCCGTCGAGGAGGTGCTGGTGGTCGAGGTGCACGAGCAGGGTGACCGCGTTGCGGGCGAACCCTCCGGTGGCCTCGCTGGGCAGGTGCTCGATCAGCTCCGTGAGGCCGAGGCCGAGATTCTCGGTCCAGGAAAGCCCACCGTCCTCTGCCCCGTCGACGGAGGC
>JBDSMW010000073.1:0-13982 GCA_039915665.1 Nocardioidaceae bacterium | reverse complement strand
GCGGCCGGCCGGCGGCGCCTGGACGAACAGCACCTCGTGCGACTCGCGCAGCCAGGTGACCAGGTCGGCCAGGTCGTCGAACGTCGCGGCGGGCGGCGGCTCCTTCAGTGCGGCGACCACCGACGCGGGCAGCACCACCGGGGACGTGACGTACAGCAGACCGGCGCGGTCGACGGTCGCGCCGAGGACCTCGCCCTCGACCTGCTTCACGGTGTCGGTGACCGGGCGGACCCCCACCACCACGACGTCCTTCTCGACCGCGGTCGCCACCGCCTCGGCCAGGAAGGCCGACGGGGTGCCGGGGCACAGGGGGTCGTGCACCGCCAGTGCAGTCGCCCGGGCCCGGACGTCGGCCCAGCCCGCCGTGAAGTCGATCAGCTCGACTCCAGCGTCGCCGAGGGCCCAGGAGGCCACCGCGACCAGCGACTCACCGTGCAGCAACGCGTAGGGCAGCGAACCGCGGCCCTCGACCGGCACCCACCCGGCCGCCGGCCGCTGCTCGTCCTCGTCGTCCCACATGGCTCAAGACAAGCAGAAGCCCCCAGTGTCCACGCTGGGAGGACGCTGGGGGCTTCCGGGTGGTGCAGGTGTGTCAGGACGCGAGCACGTCGTCGAGGAGGGCCTCGGCCTTGTCCTCGTTGGTGTGCTCGGCGAGCGCCAGCTCGGAGACGAGGATCTGGCGGGCCTTCGCCAGCATCCGCTTCTCACCGGCAGAGAGGCCACGGTCACGCTCGCGGCGCCACAGGTCGCGCACGACCTCTGCCACCTTCATCACGTCACCGGAGTGCAGCTTCTCGAGGTTCGCCTTGTAGCGGCGGGACCAGTTCGTGGGCTCCTCGGTGTGTGCAGCACGCAGCACGTCGAAGACCCGCTCCAGACCCTCCTTGTCCACCACGTCGCGAACCCCGACCAGGTCCAGGTTGCAGGCGGGGACTCGAACGACCAGATCCTGCTGCGAGACGATCCGGAGTACGAGGTACTCGCGGTCCTCTCCCTTGATCTGCCGCATCTCGATGTCCTCGATGATCGCAGCGCCGTGATTTGGGTAAACAACCGTTTCGCCGACGGTAAATGTCATGTGCCAAGTACCCCTTCGTAGGTGACCAGGATAACACGCCGCAGGACCCACGGAACGCGCGTTTGTGCAGGTCAGAGGCCAGTTCAGGGGTTGACAGATCGTAGATCCGTATGCGTTCCGAGGCCCCTCGGCACGTCGTACGGCGGCCGACGGCCCGGGGTGGGCGAGATGTACCACCGGTCATTCCCCACCGAATCGGACCGCCGCCTGAGGTTCCTGGTCAATACTGCGACCCATGAGGTTCCGGAAGCAGCACGGGCTGGCGTTCGCGCTCGCGCTCGCCTGCCACCCCGTTCCCACGCTGGCGCTCGCCGTCGGCCTGGCGGTGGCGGCGGCGCTGTCCGGCCGCAGCGGCGGGGAGGTGCTCCTGGTGGCGGCCACCGTGCTCGTCGGCCAGCTCACGGTCGGCTGGATGAACGACGTCGTCGACCGCGAGCGCGACCGCCAGGTCGGACGGCAGGACAAGCCCGTCGCGATGGACTGGGCGGACCCCGGGACGGTGACCTTTGCGGTCGCGTGCGCGGTGCTGGTAGTGATCCCACTGTCGATCGCCAACGGCACGGCGGCCGGCATCGCCTACCTCGCGGCCGTGCTCAGCCTCTGGATGTACAACCTCTTCCTCAAGCTCACCGCGTTCTCGTGGCTGCCCTACGCCGTGAGCTACGCGCTGTTCCCCGCCTTCCTCTCGTACGGCGGCCTGGGCGGCGGGCTGCACGGCGGGCCGCCCACGATCGCGATGACCGTGCTCGCGGCCCTGCTCGGCGTGGGAGTGCACTTCCTGACCGCCTTGCCCGACCTCGTCGAGGACAACCAGACGGGGGCCAAGAACCTCCCGCTGCGACTCGCCCTGCGCACCGGAGCGCCTCGCCTGCTCTGGATCTCGGTGGCGGGCACCGCCCTGGTCGGCGTCGGCCTCGTCATCGCCGCCCTGACCGTCGGCCTGCGCCAGTGACCACTAGACTTCGGGGCGACCTGAACTGAGCGTCTCCCTCGCCGGGCGGAGCCGCATCGAGAGGAACCCGAGCCGTGAACGTTCGCCGTTGCATCGCCGCCGTCGCCGTCCTCGTGGCGACGCCCGTCCTGTCCTCGTGCGGTGCCAGCTTCGGGGCCCAGACCGACCAGGTCTACAACCCCTCGCGCGGCGTCGACGACCGCGACGGGGAAGTCGACGTGCTGAACGCGCTCGTCGTGACGGGCGCCGACGGCAGCGGCACGCTGGTCGCGACGTTCGTCGACAACGACCAGGTCAACGCCGACTCCCTCACCGGTGTCGCCGGCGCGGGCCAGGACGCGGCGCTCACCGGCAAGGTGGCCGGTGACGCGACGATCCCGGCCGCCGGCGTGCTCAACCTGGCCACCCAGGGCGACGTGACGCTCAAGGGCAAGCGCATCGTGCCCGGAAACTTCGTCAAGATCACGTTCTCGTTCGACCGCGCCGGCTCGGCCACCCTCGACGTGCCGGTCGTCTCCTCCGACGACCCGGACTACGCGGACGTCAAGCTGCCTGCCGGCTCCTGAGTCCCCGCGGCTGCCGATCACGAGAACACGTTCTCCGTACCGGCAGTATGCGAAGTTCCTCGCGTTCACACCCGTTTCCACCCTTCTGTCCGGGGCACCCGCCGGTGATGGCTGCCGGCGACGGGTCGGCGGCCAAAACGGAGGGAACCACCCATGAACCGATTTCTCGGGGGCCGCATCGGCCGTCCTCTCACCCTGGTCGTCGCCCTGCTGTCGCTGACGCTGGCGCTCGGCACCCCGGTCGCTGCCAACGCGGCCGTGCGCACGCCGTCCCACGTCGTGGCCAAGAACGACGCCGGCTCGATGAGGTCCTACGTCACCGGCACCGCCTCCCGCGGTCGCACGGTCGTCGGCTCGTTCACGCCCTCGAAGTTCGTCGAGCGCAGCGGCAAGCTCGTCGCGATCGGCAAGCTCAACGTCGTCACCCGCGGCCCGGGCAAGGACCTGCACCGCGTGAAGTACGGCGTGGCGATGCCCGTCAAGCGTGGCAGCGTCGCCCAGACCGGCACCTTCGGCTCCGGCGCGAAGGTGCCCAGCTCGGCCGCCCTCGGCTCGTGCGACGTGCTCAACCTGGTGCTCGGCCCGCTCGACCTGAACCTGCTCGGCCTCGAGGTGCACCTGAAGAAGGTCGTCCTCGACGTCGTCGCCGTGACCGGTGCCGGCAACCTGCTCGGCAACCTGCTCTGCGCGGTCGCCGGTCTGCTCGACGGTGTCGGTGTCCTCGGCCAGGTGGCCGCCCTGCTGAACCAGATCCTGGCCGTGCTCAAGGCCTGAGCCAGGACTGTTCCACCAACCACGGCGGGTGCCGGACCGAGCGGGGTCCGGCACCCGTCGTACGTTCGGATCCCGCCGCTAGGGTGACCCGCATGACGAGCGCGCCGTACACCCTGGTCCTGCTCCGCCACGGCGAGAGCGAGTGGAACGCGAAGAACCTGTTCACCGGCTGGGTGGACGTGCCGCTGACCGACAAGGGGCGCGAGGAGGCTGCCCGTGGCGGTCGGCTGATCGCCGAGGCCGACGTGCTGCCGGACGTGCTGCACACCTCGGTGCTCCGCCGCGCGATCACCACCGCGCACCTGGCGCTCGACGCCTGCGACCGGCACTGGATCCCGGTCCGGCGGTCCTGGCGGCTCAACGAGCGGCACTACGGAGCGCTGCAGGGCAAGGACAAGAAGGCCACGCTGGAGGAGTACGGCGAGGAGCAGTTCATGCTCTGGCGCCGGTCCTACGGCACCCCGCCGCCGCCGATCGACGACGCCGACGAGTGGGCCCAGACCGGCTCCCCCGCCTACTCCGGCCTGGCCGACGAGATCCTGCCGCTCACCGAGTGCCTGGCCGACGTCGTCACGCGGATGCTGCCCTACTGGTACGACGCCGTCGTGCCCGACCTGCGCAGCGGCCAGACGGTCTGCGTCGCGGCGCACGGCAACTCGTTGCGCGCACTCGTGAAGCACCTCGACGGGATGTCCGAGGAGGCCGTGGTCGGCCTCAACATTCCCACCGGCATCCCGCTCGTCTACCGCCTCGACGAGCACCTCAAGCCCGCCCGGCGCGGCGGGGAGTACCTCGACCCCGACGCGGCCGCCGACGCGATCGCCGCGGTCGCCAACCAGGGCCGCTGACCCGCCGGGCTCAGGGCACCAGACGCGAGTCGAGGAACGCGCGCACGCGGCCCTCGTCACCGAGCACCCGGGCGTCGGCGGCGCTCTCGTCGTCGAGGGACAGGCGCTTCCACAGCAGCCGGTAGAGCACGGCGGCCGGTGCCTCGACGCGGTCCGGGGTCGGCCCGGGCGACGCGCCGTGCTCGATGCTGGGGACCAGCGCCAGCACTTTCTCGGACGTCGTGCCGACGGCCTGCGCCGGGACCATCGGCGTCGAGGGCGACCGGGGCTGCGGCGCCACCACCCAGGTGTCGCCGGTGTCGGTGGCGGTCAGCGCGACCGGCCCGGACAGGTCCGCGGCGTGGCCGCGGGTGTGCATCCGGTGCAGGAACACCCTCAGCACCTCGTCGACGCCGTCGCGGGCGATGGCTGGTGCGATGTCCGTGGCCCGGCCCAGGGTGCGGTCGAGGTCGACCTGGTGGATCGTCGCCTCGTGCACCTGCCGGCGGGGCCAGAACGCGGTGCGGCCGCTGCCGAACGCGAAGTTCCAGCACGGCGCGGCCGGGTCGGCGGACCGCAGCACCTCATAGAGGTCCTCGGCCTTGCCGGCGTACCACCCGCTGACCGAGCGGGGCCGGGCGTGTGCGGGCTTGTCGTTCTGCTGCGCGGCGGCCCGGCCCGTCTCCACGATGGTCGCGGCCCAGGCGTGCACGTTGCCGATGTGCACCACCAGGTCGTACGTCGTCCATCCGGGGCAGCCCGCGATGGGCGCGCGGAGGTCGGACCACGCCACGGCCACCGCGAGGCGCTCGGCGGCAGCGGCGTACTCCTCGACGAAGTCGACCGTGGTCGACGGGCGGAGGACCGCGTTCACCGGCCCATCATGGCACCGTCGGCTGGCTACAGGTGGTCGACCGTGGTGACGGTCTCGCCCGTCACCAGGTAGACGACCCGGCGGGCCAGCGACACGGCGTGGTCGGCGATCCGCTCGTAGTAGCGACCGAGGAGCGCGATGTCCACGGCCGGCTCGACGCCGTGCGGCCACGAGTCGTCCAGCATCAGGCGGAAGGACGAGCGACGGAGCTGGTCCATCTCCTCGTCGTCCTCCTCGAGCTGGCGGGCGCCCTCGACGTCACGCTCGGCGATGATGCCTGCGACCGTTCCGACCATCTTCTCGGCGACCGTGGCCATCCGCTCGATGGTCGGGATCATCTCGCCGGGCACGGCCACCTGGGGCACGCGGAGCCGGGCGATCTTGGCCACGTGCACCGAGAGGTCGCCCATCCGCTCGAGGTCGGCCACCATCCTCAGGGCGGCAACCAGCATCCGCAGGTCGCTGGCCACCGGCTGCTGGAGAGCGAGGAGCTCGAAGGACCGCTCCTCGACACGCTCGCGGGCGGCGTCGATGGCGGCATCGTCGGAGATGACCTTCTCGGCGACCTCGGCGTCGGCGGTGAGCAGGGCCTGGGTGGCCCGGCCGACCGCGACCTTGACCTCCCTGGTCATGTCCACGAGCTCGTCGACGATGGAGTCGAGCTGGTCGAAGTAGGTGTTGCGCATGACGTGAACGGTAGAAGACGCAGGTAAAGCCCGGGCAACCCGACGACGACGAGGCGTGAACGCGAGGTGAACAGTCGGAGAAAGCGCAGGTCAGGAAGCCTCTGCCAGACGTTCACCAGGCGAAGCGGTGCGTACGATCCAGGGGTGGACGGAACGACGCAGGCTCTTCTCTTCGCGCTGCTCGGCGCGGTGCTCGGGGCCGGAGTCGTCCTCGCGTGGCGGGTCAGCGAGCGCCAGATGCACGATCGCGTGCAGACCGAGGAGCCCGCCGTCCCCCCGGGCATCGCGACGGTGCTGTCGGTCCTGCGGTCCAGCGCCCTCGTCGTCGACGAGTTGGACGAGGTCCTCAAGGCCTCCGCACCGGCGTACGCCTTCGGCCTGGTGCGGGACAACACGGTGGCCGTCCAGGAGCTCGCCGAGCTCGTTCGACAGGTACGGCGCGACGGGCAGATCCGCGAGACCGAGCTGGTGGTGTCGCGGGGTCGGGCCGTCGCACCCCTGCACGTCACGGCGCGGGTGGCACCGCTCAGCAGCCGGCTGGTGCTCGCGCTCGTCGAGGACCGCACCCGCGAACACCGCGTGGAGGCGATCCGCCGGGACTTCGTGGCCAACGTCTCCCACGAGCTGAAGACGCCGGTCGGGGCGCTGAACCTGCTGGCCGAGGCGGTCCAGGAGGCCGCGGACGACCCGGAGGCGGTCACCCGCTTCGCGGGGCGGATGCAGACCGAGAGCCACCGGCTGACCAAGCTCGTGCAGCAGATCATCGAGCTCTCCCGGCTGCAGGGCGACGACCCGCTCGAGGAGCCGCAGACCGTCGACGTCGACACGGTCGTCCGCCGGTGCATCGACCAGAGCGCGATCGACGCGCAGTCCAAGCGGATGTCGGTGGTGCACGACGGTGAGAGGGGCCTGCAGATCCTCGGCAACGGCGACGAGATCGCGCTGGCGCTCGGCAACCTGGTCGCCAACGCGGTGGCCTACTCCCCCGACGGCAGCCGGGTGGTCGTCGCGGCCCGCACCGACCAGATGATGGTCGACCTCACCGTGACCGACCAGGGCATCGGCATCCCGGCCCACGAGATCCACCGGATCTTCGAGCGGTTCTACCGCGTCGACCCCGCCCGGCACCGGTCGACCGGTGGCACCGGGCTCGGCCTCTCGATCGTCAAGCACGTCGCGGCCTCGCACGGTGGCGAGGTCCGCGTCTGGTCGGTCGAGGGCCAGGGCTCGACGTTCACCCTCGCGCTCCCGCGCCGCGCCTCGGACGCCCCGCCTGCGGCACCCGCCACGAACACGTCCCGTGTGACCAGCCAAAAGGAGGCAACCCCGTGACCCGAGTGCTCGTCGTCGAGGACGAGGAGAGCTACAGCGACGCCCTCGCCTACATGCTCCGCAAGGAGGGTTTCGAGGTGTCGGTGGCCAACACCGGTCCCGAGGCGCTCGCCGAGTTCGACAAGACCGGCGCCGACATCGTGCTGCTGGACCTGATGCTCCCCGGCATCCCCGGCACCGAGGTGTGCCGGCGGATCCGGACCACCTCGACCGTGCCCATCATCATGGTCAGCGCCAAGGACGCCGAGGTGGACAAGGTCGTCGGCCTGGAGCTCGGCGCGGACGACTACGTCACCAAGCCCTACTCGCCCCGCGAGCTGGTCGCCCGGATCCGGGCGGTGCTGCGGCGCGGCCAGGAGGTCGAGCTCACGCCCGCGACCCTCGAGGCGGGCCCGGTCCGGATGGACGTCGAGCGGCACATCGTCACGGTCAACGGCGGCGACACCAGGCTGCCGCTCAAGGAGTTCGAGCTCCTCGAGATGTTCCTGCGCAACCCCGGGCGGGTGCTGACCCGGGGCCAGCTGATCGACCGCGTCTGGGGCTCGGACTACGTCGGTGACACCAAGACGCTCGACGTGCACGTGAAGCGGCTGCGCGCGAAGATCGAGCCGGACCCGGCCACTCCGTCGTACCTCGTCACGGTGCGGGGACTGGGCTACAAGCTGGAGGCGTAGGAGGCTGTCCGCATCTCGACGGAAGTCGGCAACGTTTCGGTGGGCGCCGAACTGTCCTCCCACTAGCGTCGAGACATGCCTTCCGCACCGCGCCCGTCCGCTCTCCCACTCGTCGCCGTCGGCGTCACGCTGCTGCTCTGGTCCTCGGCGTTCGTCGCGATCCGGCACCTCGGCCGCGAGTTCTCCCCGGGGGCGCTCTCGCTGGGCCGGCTGCTGGTCGGGTCCGTCGCCCTCGGCGTTGTGCTCGCGACGCGCGGCTGGACTGCGCCGAACCGGCACGAGTGGCCGCGACTGGTCGCGATCGGCCTGCTCTGGTTCGGGCTCTACAACGTCGCCCTGAACGCCGGCGAGCACCTTGTCGACGCGGGCACGGCCGCGATGCTGATCCAGATCTCTCCCGTGCTCGTGGCGGTGCTGGCTGCCGTGTTCCTCAAGGAGAAGGCGACCCCGGCGCTGGGGGTCGGGCTGCTCGTGGCGTTCGCCGGCGTGGTGCTGATCGCGACGTCCACAGGTGAGGGCGGCGACCGCGACCCCGTCGGCGTGCTGCTCTGCCTGCTCTCCGCGGCGGTGTACGCCGTGAGCCTGATCCTCCAGAAGCCGCTGGTCGCCCGGCTGCCCGCCATCGAGGTCACCTGGATCGCCTGCACGGTCGGGGCGGTGGCGTGCCTGCCGTTCGCGGGCGACCTGCTGCACGACACCGCCGCGGCGAGCACGTCCGACATCGGCTGGGTGGTGTTCCTCGGGGTGTTCCCCACGGCGATCGCGTTCACGACGTACGCCTTCGCGCTCTCGCAGATGAGCGCCGGCAACCTGAGCGTCACGACCTACCTCGTCCCGCCGATCACCGTGCTGCTCAGCTGGGTGTTCCTGTCCGAGGCGCCGCCCGCGATGGCGTACGTCGGTGGGGTCCTCGCCCTGGTCGGCGTGGCCCTGGCCCGACGCAAGCCCCGGGCGCGAGTGCCCGAGGGCGCACCGGCGTGAGCACCCCAGTGGTCCTCGCCACGACGGCCTGGCGAGCGAGCACGTCGCCCGGCTCGCGATCGGTCCTGCCGACCTCGCGGTCGCCTAGGACTGCTCGAGCCAGCCGCGGAACGCCTCGAGGTTCCGGGTGGACTCACCCCGGCTCTTGCGCCACTCCCACTCCTTGCGGATGGAGGTGGCGAAGCCCAGCTCCAAGATGGTGTTGAACGAGCCGTCGGCGTAGGTCAGCACCGAGCCGAGCAGCCGGTCGATCTCGTCGGGCGTGACGGCGACGAGCGGCAGCCGGCCGTCGAGGTAGATGTCCCCGGCCGCGTCGACGGCGAAGGAGACGCCGAACATCCGCAGGTTGCGCTCGAGCAGCCAGCGGTAGACACGCTCGTGGTTCTCGTCGGGTTGCCGGCACACGAACGCGTGCACCCCGAACGCGTGCTCGCCGACGTCGAGCCGGCAGGGCGTCGACAGCTTCTTCTCGCCGGGGAGCTCGACGGTGAACACCCCGTCGGAGATCTCCTGCCAGACCAGGTCCGACTCCCCGAGGGTGGCGCGGACGGTCTCGAGGGCCCGCTGTCTCATCCGCGGACGCCGGCGAGGTCGTCGCGCATCGAGCGGGCCGCCGCCCGGTAGACCTCGAGGGTCCCGTCGGCGGTGCGCTCCCAGGCGAAGTTCGAGGCCTGCTGCACGGCGCCGCGGGACAGCTCGGCCCGCAGGTCGGGGGCGGCGATGATGCGCTCCATGGCCCGGGCGTAGTCGACCGGGTCGTGCCCCACGACGAGCAGCCCGGACGCGCCGTCGCGCACGACGGTGGTCAGCCCGCCCACAGCGGCCGCCACCACCGGCGTGCCGGAGGCTTGCGCCTCGACGGCGACCAGCCCGAACGACTCGTTGTAGGACGGCACGCAGACCAGGGTGGCGGCGGCGTACCAGTCGGCGAGGACGCTCTGCGCGACCGGCGGCACGAAGCGCACCACGTCGGCCACGCCCAGCGACTCGGCCAGCTGGGCCAGCGACTCGGGGTGCTCGAGGCCGCTGCCCGACGGCCCGCCGACGACGGGGACGACCAGCCGCGACCGGAGGTCCGGGTCGCGCTCGAGCAGGGAACGTACGGCGTGCAGCAGCACGTCGGGGGCCTTGAGCGGCTGGATGCGGCCGGCGAACATCAGCACGACCGCGTCCTGCGGGAGACCGAGCCGCGACCGGGCCGACGTCGACGGACGGAAGACGTCCAGGTCGACACCGGGGTGCACGACCTCCACCCGGGACGGGTCGGCGTCGTAGAGCTCGAGCAGCTGCTTGGCCTCGATGTCGGTGTTCGCGATAAGCATGTCGGCCGCCTCGACGACCTGCTCCTCACCGATCACGCGGGCCGAGGGCTCCGGGGTGTCCCCGGCCGCCAGCGAGGCGTTCTTGACCTTGGCCATTGTGTGCATCGAGTGCACCAGCGGGACGCTCCAGCGGTCGCGAACCAGGGAACCGACCTGGCCGGAGAGCCAGTAGTGCGAGTGCACGACGTCGTACCAGCCCTGGTCGTGGCGGGCCTCGGCCCGCAGCACCTCGCGGGCGAACACGCACAGCTGGCCGGGGAGCTCGCCCTTGGTCAGACCCTCGAAGGGACCGGCGTGCACGTGGTTGACGGTCACGCCGGGGAACGCCTCCACGGTCGGAGGCAGCGCCGAGGAGGTGGCCCGGGTGTAGATCTCGACGGACACGTCGCGGGCGGCGAGGCGCTTGGCCAGCTCCACGACGTACACGTTCATGCCGCCCGCGTCTCCGGTGCCGGGCTGGTCCAGCGGCGACGTGTGCACGCTGATCATCGCGACCCGGCCGTGGCGCGCGCCGGCAGGGATCTCGTCGTAGCGGTCAGGGCTCACGGGCATACCTCCATGTCCCCAAACCCGAGTCGCGTCACACGTATTCCGGGCGGTTGCAGCGGCTCTTGCCCGCTCGGGCAGAATCGGGGCATGCCCACCAAGACTGCCGTCGTGACCGGAGCCAGCAGCGGGATCGGGGCCGCCACCGCGCGGCACCTGGCGGCGGAAGGCTTCCACGTCTTCTGCGCCGCCCGGAGGCTCGAGCGGGTCGAGGCGCTTGCCGCGGAGATCGGGGGCACCGCGGTCCGCTGCGACGTCACCTCCCCCGACGACGTCGCCGCGCTGGCCGAGGTCGTGGGGCCGCGGCTCGTCGTGCTCGTCAACAACGCCGGCGGAGCGTTCGGCGCAGGCCCGGTGACCTCCTCCGACCCCGAGGACTGGCGGCGGATGTACGAGGTCAACGTGATCGGCCTTCTGCAGGTCACCTCGGCGCTGGTGCCCGCGCTGATCGCCAGCGGAGCCGGCGTGATCCTCAACGTCGGTTCGACCGCCGGCCGGATCGCCTACGAGGGCGGTGGCGGCTACACGGCGGCCAAGCACGGCACCCAGGTGGTGTCCGAGACGCTCCGGCTCGAATTGTGGGACCAGCCCGTGCGGGTCTGCGAGATCGCGCCAGGCATGGTGAAGACCGACGAGTTCGCGCTCGTCCGTTTCGAGGGCGACCAGGGCAAGGCCGACGCGGTGTACGACGGGGTGGCCGAGCCGCTGACCGCCGACGACGTCGCAGACGCGATCACCTGGATGGTCACCCGCCCGTCGCACGTCAACGTCGACGAGCTGGTGATCCGGCCCCGCGCGCAGGCCGCCCAGCACAAGGTGCACCGCGTCAAGGACGAGGCGGCTACTCCAGCAGCAGCCGGGTGAGCTGCTCGAGGTCGGGCGTGAGCTCCTGCTCGCCGACGATGACCTGCTCACCGTCGAGGTCGAACGAGTAGACGAAGCGGTCCGGCTGCGGACGGTGCGGCGCCAGGTTGCGCACGTCGATCCGGCCGAGCAGCGACTCCACCTCCGGGGTGCGCGGGTCTTCGCCCAGCGTGAGCTCGCCGGCCTGCCGCACGCCGGCGAAGCCACCCGACCGGGTGACCGCGACCCGGCGTCCGGTGCTCGCCGGCCCGGAGCCGCCACCGGTCGTCGTGCCGTCGACCCCGACCTGGTTCCACGCGGACCGGACCACCTGGGCGGCCTCGGCGGAGACGTCCCCGGCCGCGGCGACCGTCGCGTCCGCGAAGCCGGCGAAGTCGGTGTCGGCGCCGATCCCCGAGGTCAGGGCGGCGTACCAGATCTTGGCGGCGCCCTCCCACGAGCTGCCGCCGAGACCGGTCGCCGCGAGGTGGAACGCCTTGTTGGGGATGCCGGAGTTGGTGTGCACGCCGCCGTTGTCGTCGGTGGTCTCGACGTAGTCGGCCATCGTGGCGACCTGCGGGTCCTGGCCCAGGGCCGGGTCGTCGTAGGCCGTGCCGGGCGCCGCCATCGAGCGCAGCGCCTTGCCGTTGACCGACGGCAGGAAGATGCCCTCCCCGATCAGCCAGTCGGCCTGGTTGACGGTCTGCGCGAGGAGCCGCTGCTTGAGGCAGGAGCCGAACACGTCGGACACCGACTCGTTGAGCGCCCCGGACTGGCCCTGGTAGGTCAGGTTGGCCGTGAACTCGGTCACCGCGTGGCTCAGCTCGTGCCCGAGCACGTCGACCGGCTTGGTGAAGCGGCCGAACACCGTGCCGTCGCCGTCCCCGAAGACGAGCTGGGTGCCGTCCCAGAAGGCGTTGTCGTAGTCCTTCTCGTAGTGCACGGTGGCCAGGACCGGCGCGCCCTTGTCGTCGTACGACGAACGGCCGAAGATCTCGGAGAACAGCGCGAGCGACGCCTCGACACCGGCGTAGGCCTCGTCGACCGCCTGGTCGCCGGACTCCGCGGTCCCCGCCGCGCGCACCAGCGTGCCGGGCAGGTCGGTGCCCTGGTCGGCGGTGAACACCGAGAACGGCGGCTCGTCGGCCGCCGTGCGGGGTGCGGGCGACGGCGAGGCGGCCGACCGTCGGGAGCGCACGGCGGCGTCGACCACGAGGGTGCGCTGGCTGCAGCGCCCGGCCTCGGCGTCGGGGTGCGAGGCGGCGATCTGCTCGAGCAGGTAGGGAGGGAGGAACTGGCAACCGGTCATGTCCCAGGTCTATCCCGGACCGCCGACAAGGCGAAACCCCCGTGACAGACTCCCCCGCATGTTGAGCATCGGACTGGTCGGCGGGATGGGCTGGGAGAGCAGCCTGGAGTACTACAAGCTCCTCAACCTCGGGGTCGAGCGGCTGGCCTCGCACGACCTGGAGATCGTGCTGCCCCCGACCGACCAGCACGACGTGATCGACCAGATCATCTACGGCGAGCTGGTGCACGGGAAGGTGCTGGACACCTCCCGGACCACCGTCGTCGGTGTCATCGAGGACCTCTGGGACGCCGGCGCCCAGGGCGTGATCCTCGGCTGCACCGAGCTTGAGCTGTTGGTCAAGCAGGCCGACTCCGAGCTGCCGGTGTTCCCGTGCACGACGCTGCACGTCGAGGCGGCCCTGGACCGGGCGCTGGATTCGGGCGGAACGTCCCCCTGACGGTAGACTGGGCGCGATCCCAGCGTTGCGTCATCCACCCTGGTCGCCTGAGCGACCACCTCGTATGACGTCGCGGACCCCCAGTTGAAAGCGACGACAGTCCCGCCATGCCCGAGAACACCCTGAACCGCTCCGACCTCCGCAACGTCGCGATCGTGGCGCACGTCGACCACGGCAAGACCACCCTGGTGGACGCGATGCTCTGGCAGGGCGGCGCCTTCGGCGAGCACCAGCACGTCGACGAGCGGGCGATGGACTCCGGTGACCTCGAGCGCGAGAAGGGCATCACGATCCTCGCGAAGAACACCGCGATCCGCTACACCGGCGCGGCCGCGAAGAACGTCGACGGCGGCGCGATGACGATCAACATCATCGACACCCCGGGCCACGCGGACTTCGGGGGCGAGGTCGAGCGCGGCCTGTCCATGGTGGACGGCATCGTGCTGCTCGTGGACGCGTCCGAGGGCCCGCTCCCCCAGACCCGGTTCGTGCTCCGCAAGGCGCTGAACGCCGACATGCCCGTCGTGCTCGTGGTCAACAAGGTGGACCGGTCCGACGCCCGGATCGCCGAGGTCGTCGACGAGACCTACGAGCTGTTCATGGACCTGCTCGACGACAGCCACAGCCAGGACGCCCTCGACTTCCCGGTCGTCTACGCGTCGGCCAAGAACGGCCGCGCGAGCATCGCGATGCCGGAGAACGGGAGCCTCCCGGACAGCGAGAACCTCGAGCCGCTGTTCCAGACGATCGTCGACACCATCCCGGCGCCGAAGTACCAC
>JBDSMW010000064.1:0-15642 GCA_039915665.1 Nocardioidaceae bacterium | reverse complement strand
TGGAGTCGCGAGCCGCCTCGCCGACACCCATGTTGACCACGATCTTCGTCAGACCGGGGACCTGCATGATGTTGGCGTAGGTGAACTGCTCCTGCATCGCGGGGACGATCTCCTCGCGGTAGCGGGTTTGCAGACGCGGACGCCCAGTGGACTGCTCCGGGGTCGTGGTGGACATCAGATCTCCTCACCGGACTTGCGAGCGATGCGCGTACTGCGCGTCGCGGGGTACGTCGAGCCGTCGGAGCGGCGTTTGGTGACCTCGGCGCGCTTGAAGCCCACGCGGGTGGTCACCTTGCCCTTGGCGTCGCTGCCCTTGGGCGCGTCGACCAGCAGCATCACGTTGGACACGTGGATCGCCGCCTCCTGGGTCACGATGCCGCCGGTGGTGCCGGCGCGACCGCCCTGGTTGACCACCTTGGTGTGCCGCTTGATGCGGTTCACGCCCTCGACGATCACGCGGTCCTGCTCGGACAGCACCGAGATGACCTTGCCCTCGGCGCCCTTGTCCTTGCCCGCGATGACGCGCACGACATCGCCCTTCTTGATGTTCAACGTCTTCTTCTTCGCCATAGTCAGAGCACCTCCGGCGCCAGCGAGATGATCTTCATGAACTTCTTCTCGCGCAGCTCGCGGCCCACGGGGCCGAAGATGCGCGTGCCGCGCGGCTCGAGGTCGCCCTTGAGGATGACGGCCGCGTTCTCGTCGAAGCGGATGTAGGAACCGTCGGGACGACGGCGCTCCTTCACGGTCCGCACTATGACGGCCTTGACGACTTCACCCTTCTTGACGTTGCCACCGGGGATCGCATCCTTCACGGTGGCAACGATGACGTCGCCGATTCCGGCGTAGCGCCGACCCGAGCCACCGAGAACACGGATGCAAAGGATCTCCTTGGCACCGGTGTTGTCGGCGACCTTGAGTCGCGACTCCTGCTGGATCATCGATTCTCCTGTTGTCTCGTCGGTTCTCGCTCAGCCCTGGTGGCCGGGCGAGCCTGACGGAACTCATCTTCTCGGATCTGGGGCTGGGCCCCAGGGGTCTTGTGTGTTGCCCCGAACTCGGGAGCTACTTGGCCTTCTCGAGGACCTCGACGACGCGCCAGCGCTTGGTGGCCGACAGCGGACGGGTCTCCTGGATCCGGACCCGGTCGCCGACGCCACACTCGTTGGTCTCGTCGTGCGCCTTGAGCTTGCTGGTGCGCCGCAGGACCTTGCCGTACAACGCGTGCTTGACACGGTCCTCGACGGAGACGACCACGGTCTTCTCCATCTTGTCGCTGACCACGAGACCCTCACGGATCTTGCGGTAGGGACGGGCCTCGGCCGTGCCGGCGGAGTTGCTACTCACGTTGGTTCCTTCGCTCATGCGGCACCGTCCTTCGCGCCCGAGACGGCAGGCGTCTGCCGGATCCCGAGCTCGCGCTCACGCACCACGGTGTAGATGCGCGCGATGTCACGCTTGACCGTCCGGAGACGGCCGTGGCTCTCGAGCTGTCCGGTCGCAGCCTGGAAGCGCAGGTTGAACAGCTCTTCCTTGTGCTCGCGGAGCTTGGCCTCGAGATCGATGTTGGTCATGTCGTTCAGCTCGTGGGCAGTCGTTGCCATCAGAACTCACCACTCTCACGGGTGACGAACTTGCACTTCATCGGCAGCTTGTGGATCGCGCGGCGCATCGCCTCACGGGCGACGTCCTCCGGCACACCGGCCAGCTCGAACATCACGCGTCCGGGCTTGACGTTGGCGACCCACCACTCCGGCGAGCCCTTGCCGGAACCCATGCGGGTCTCGGCGGGCTTCTTGGTCAGCGGGCGGTCGGGGTAGATGTTGATCCAGACCTTGCCGCCACGCTTGATGTGACGCGTCATGGCGATACGAGCGGACTCGATCTGACGGTTGGTGACGTAGGCCGGCTCGAGAGCCTGGATGCCGAAGTCGCCGAAGGCGAGCTCGGTGCCACCCTTGGCCGCGCCCGAACGCTTCGGGTGGTGCTGCTTGCGGTGCTTGACCCTGCGGGGCATCAACATGTAGCTCAGGCCTCCCCACTCGTCGTCGTGGCGGCGTCGGCGGCCGGGGCCGTCGTCGGAGCGGTCGTCGGGGCGGTGTCGGCAGCCGGTGCCGAGGTCGCGGCGGCCTCGGCCGGGGCGTCGGTGCGCGCGCTGCGGGTCGGACGGTCGGTCCGGGTGCCGCGCGTCGGACGCTCGCCACCACGAGCCGGACGGCCACGGCCCGGTGCGCCGGCGCGTGCGGCAGCCTGTGCCTCGCGCTCGGCGCGGGTGCCCGCGACCTCGCCCTTGTAGATCCAGACCTTGACGCCGATGCGGCCGAAGGTGGTCTTGGCCTCGTAGAAGCCGTAGTCGATGTCCGCGCGGAGGGTGTGCAGGGGCACGCGGCCCTCGCGGTAGAACTCCGAGCGGGACATCTCCGCGCCACCGAGGCGACCGGAGCACTGGATGCGGACTCCCTTGGCGCCGGAGCGCATCGAGGTCTGCATCGCCTTGCGCATCGCGCGGCGGAACGCCACCCGACCCGCGAGCTGCTCGGCCACACCCTGCGCGACCAGCTGAGCGTCGATCTCGGGGTTCTTGACCTCGAGGATGTTCAGCTGGACCTGCTTGCCGGTGAGCTTCTCGAGCTCGCCGCGGATGCGGTCGGCCTCGGCGCCGCGACGGCCGATCACGATGCCGGGACGAGCCGTGTGGATGTCCACGCGGACCCGGTCACGGGTGCGCTCGATCTCGACCTTGGAGATGCCGGCCCGCTCCATGCCCTTGGACAGGAGGCGACGGATCGCGACGTCCTCGCCGACGTACGCCTTGTACAGCTTGTCGGCGTACCAGCGGCTCTTGTGGTCCGTGGAGATGCCGAGGCGGAAACCGTTCGGGTTGATCTTCTGACCCATCAGGCGTTCCGTCCCTTCTTGTTCGAGGTGGACGTGGTCTTGCGACCGGCGCCCGCGGTGTTCTCGGGGCGGGCCGACACCACGAGGGTGATGTGGCTGGTCCGCTTGTTGATCCGTGACGCGCGGCCCTGGGCCCGGGGGCGCCAGCGCTTCATCGTCGGACCCTCGTCGACCATCGCCTTGCTGATGACCAACGTCGACCGGTCGAGGCTCTCGGTGCCCACCGCGTTCGCCACGGCGCTCTCGAGGACCTTGTAGACGGTCTCGCTAGCGGCCTGGGGGGCGAACTGCAGCAGCGCCAGTGCATCGTCGACGGCCATGCCGCGGACCATGTCCACGACGCGGCGCGCCTTCATCGGGGTGATCCTGACGAAGCGTGCGCTGGCGAAGGCGCCGGGCTCGTCGCCCAGCAGGCTCTCGCGGCGGGCGCTCACGCGCCTGCGCTCCATAGTGCTCATCTCTTCGACTCTCTCGACGCAGGTGACAAACTCTTGATGGTCGGCGGCCTCCGCATCAGCGGCGGCGTGCCTTCCGGTCGTCCTTGACGTGCCCGCGGTAGGTGCGGGTGGGTGCGAACTCGCCCAGCTTGTGGCCGACCATTGCGTCGGTCACGAACACCGGGACGTGCTTGCGTCCGTCGTGCACCGCGATCGTGTGGCCGATCATGGCCGGCACGATCATGGAGCGACGGGACCACGTCTTGATGACGTTGTGGGTGCCCTTGTCGTTCTGTCCGTCCACCTTCTTGCTCAGGTGGTCGTCGACGAAGGGACCCTTCTTCAGGCTGCGAGGCATGTCTTCCTATCCCTTCTAGCGACGCTTGCCGGACTTGCGGCGACGGACGATGAGGGCGTCGGAAGCCTTGCGCTTGCGCGTGCGGCCTTCCTTCTTGCCCCAAGGCGAGACCGGGTGGCGACCACCGGAGGTCTTGCCCTCACCGCCACCGTGCGGGTGGTCGACCGGGTTCATGACGACACCGCGGACGGTCGGGCGGATGCCCTTCCAGCGCATGCGGCCGGCCTTGCCCCAGTTGATGTTCGACTGCTCGGCGTTGCCGACGCCGCCCACCGTGGCGCGGCAGCGCACGTCGACGTACCGCATCTCGCCCGAGGGGAGACGCAGCTGCGCGCGGCTGCCTTCCTTGGCGACCAGCTGCGCCGAGTTGCCGGCGGAGCGCGCCATCTTCGCGCCACCACCCGGACGGAGCTCGATGCAGTGGATCGTCGTGCCGACCGGGATGTTGCGGAGCGGCAGGTTGTTGCCCGGCTTGATGTCGGCCTTCGGGCCGGCCTCGACCGTCGCACCCTGGCGGAGGTTCTGCGGCGCCACGATGTAGCGCTTCTCACCGTCCGCGTAGTGCAGCAGCGCGATGCGCGCCGTGCGGTTGGGGTCGTACTCGATGTGCGCGACCTTGGCCGGCACGCCGTCCTTGTCGTAGCGACGGAAGTCGATGATGCGGTAGGCGCGCTTGTGACCGCCACCCTGGTGACGGGTGGTGATCCGGCCCTGGTTGTTGCGGCCGCCCTTCTTGGGGAGCGGGCGCACCAGCGACTTCTCCGGCGTCGACCGCGTCACCTCGACGAAGTCGGCGACCGACGAGCCGCGCCGGCCCGGTGTGGTCGGCTTGTACTTGCGGATGCCCATGAGTTCTCAGTCCTCGATCTGTATTCGAATGCCCGGTCAGGAGACCGGACCCCCGAAGATGTCGATGCGCTGTCCGGCGGCAAGGCTGACGATGGCGCGCTTGGTGTCCGCACGCTTGCCCATCCCGAAGCGGGTGCGCCGGGTCTTGCCCTTGCGGTTGATCGTGTTGACGCTGGTGACCTTGACGTCGAAGACCTTCTCGACCGCGATCTTGATCTCGGTCTTGTTCGCGTCGGTGCGCACCAGGAACGTGTACTTGTTCGCGTCGAGCAGGCCGTAGCTCTTCTCGCTCACCACGGGGGCGACGAGAACGTCACGGTGGTCCTTGTGGAAGTTGCTCACTGGGACTCCTCCTCGGCCTCGGTCGACGTGGCGACGGCCTTGACCGACTTGCCGGTGGCCGGTCCGGCGGCATCTGCGCCACGAGTCCCCGCGCCAACGAACGCGTCGTAGGCGGACTTGGTGAAGACCACGTCGTCGGAGAGCAGCACGTCGTAGGTGTTGAGCTGGTCGACCGCCAGCAGGTGGATGGCGTCCACGTTGCGCAGCGAGAGCCAGGTCAGGTTGTCACCGCGCTCGAGCACGACGAGCGTGCGCGGGCGGTCGGTGAGCCCGGCCAGTGCGGAGATCGCGCTCTTGGTGCTGGGCGCGTCTCCGGACACGAAGCCCTCGACGACGTGCACCCGGCCGGCACGAGCCCGGTCGGACAGGGCACCGCGCAGGGCGGCGGCCTTCATCTTCTTGGGCGTGCGCTGGTCGTAGCTGCGCGGCTGCGGGCCGTGCACGACGCCACCGCCGGCGAACTGGGGCGCGCGGGTCGAACCCTGACGGGCGCGGCCGGTGCCCTTCTGCTTGTAGGGCTTGCGACCCCCACCGCGGACTTCACCGCGGGTCTTGGTCGAGTGCGTGCCCTGACGAGCGGCGGCCTGCTGAGCGACGACGACCTGGTGGATCAACGGGATGTTGACCTGGACGTCGAAGATCTCGGCGGGGAAGTCGACCTTCAGTGCCTTGGCAGTCATGCGGTGACCCCCTCGGAGGTACGGGCCTTCGCCGAGGAACGGATGACCACGAGGCCGCCCTTGGGGCCGGGAACGGCGCCCTTGAGCAGGATGAGGCCGTTCTCGACGTCGACGGCGTGGATGGCGACGTTCTGGGTGGTGACCGTGTCGCCACCCATCCGGCCGGCCATCTTCATGCCCTTGAACACGCGACCGGGGGTCGCGCAGCCGCCGATGGAACCCGGCGAGCGGTGGTTGCGGTGGGCACCGTGCGACGCACGGGAGCCCTTGAAGCCGTGACGCTTCATGACACCGGCGTAGCCCTTGCCCTTGCTGGTCCCGGTGACGTCGACCTCTTCGCCGGCGGAGAACAGCTCGGGGCTGAGCTCCTGGCCGACGGAGTACGACGCGGCGTCAGCCGTCCGGATCTCCAGCAGGTGACGGCGCGGCGTGACGCCGGCCTTGTCGAAGTGGCCCGCCTGCGGCTTGGTCACCTTGCGGCCCTCGATCTCGCCGTACCCGATCTGGACGGCGTTGTAGCCGTCGGTCTCGGGGTGGCGGACCTGCGTGACCACGTTGGTGGCAGCCGCGACGACGGTCACGGGCACGACGCGGTTGTTCTCGTCCCAGGTCTGGGTCATGCCGAGCTTGGTGCCCAGCAGCCCGCGGACGTTTCTCTCAAGAGTGCTCATGGAATATCAGGTCCTCGTCGCGACTCAGAGCTTGATCTCGATGTCGACACCCGCGGGGAGGTCGAGACGCATCAGCGAGTCGACGGTCTTCGGGGTCGGGTCGATGATGTCGATCAGACGCTTGTGGGTGCGCATCTCGAAGTGCTCGCGGCTGTCCTTGTACTTGTGGGGCGAGCGGATGACGCAGTAGACGTTCTTCTCTGTCGGCAGGGGCACAGGACCTGCGACCTTCGCGCCCGTACGGGTGACCGTGTCAACGATCTTGCGCGCCGAGGTGTCGATCACCTCGTGGTCATAGGCCTTGAGCCTGATGCGGATCTTCTGTCCCGCCATAGCTCTCAGTTCGTCCTCACTACTCGTACCGCCTGTCGGACTGTGACCCGGCGGGCCACAACCATTGCTCCCTCCGTCCGACCCCCGCGGTCGGGCGTGTCGCGCCTTGTTCAGCGCAACACGACGCCAGCTGGATCGTGTTGGAGTGTCACCCGACGGGTTTCGTGGAGCAGTCCGTCGAGCTGGGAAGGGTCTCGCGGTGCGGCGCGGACACAGAACCAGACCACCGCGTGCGGGAGACCCTGTTCATTCGTCAATGTTCTACGTGTGTCACGCGCCCCGGCGACCCCGCCGGAGCAACCGGACTATCTTGTCAGAGACCGCCCGGCTAGATCAAATCGAGCCGGAGCTGCGGCCGCGGGATGCGAGGATGTGCGATCTCAGAGACCGCTCGTCCAGGGGGATGCACACATCGTGACACAGCCACCGCCGCCGCCCGGCTGGGTGCCGCCCGGTCCTCCCCAGGGGGGTGGCTACGGGCCGAGCAACGGCCCGAGCTACGGACAGGTCTACGGGCCGGCCGTGCACAAGCCGGGCGTCGTCGCGCTGCGCCCGCTCGGGCTCGGCGACTTCTTCGACGGCGCCTTCAAGACCATCCGCCGCAACCCCTGGGCCATGGTCGGCCTCGCCGCCCTGGTGTCCACCGCGTTCATGGTGGTGCCGGTGGTGATCACCTTGTCCCTGGCGGCGGCCGGCCGCCTGAGCGTCGACTTCGGCCTCGACGCGACTTCGGGCAGCGCCGGGAGCTTCGACGTCGGCGCGATCACCCTCGCGACGTACCTCGGCCCCTTCTTCGGGCTGTTCGCCACCGTGGTGCTCAACGGCATGCTGGTGCGCGTGGTCGCGGAGGCCGTGCTCGGACGGCGTACGACGGTGGGCGAGGCCTGGGCCGCCACCCGGGGCCGGCTGTTCCGGCTCGCCGGCCTGATGTTGCTCGACTTCGTCGTGGTCGTGCTGCTGCTGGGCGTGCCCTTCGGCCTCGGGCTGGTGGTCGGCGCCCGGTCCGGCCTCGGCGCGGGCCTGGCCGTCGGCGTGCCACTGGGGCTGCTCGGGATCGCCGCGGTCGCGTTCGTCCAGGTGCGCTACTTCCAGCTCGCCGCCCCGGCCCTCGTCCTGGAGCGGACCGGTGTCTTCGCCTCCCTCCGCCGGGCCGGCCGGCTCAGCCGGGGCCAGTTCTGGCGGATCTTCGGCATCCTGCTGCTGACCGCTCTCGTGGCGGGCATCGTCGGCCAGGTGATCTCGGTGCCGCTCGCCCTGGTCGGGACGCTCGGGCCGCTGGTCTTCCCCGGCACCGGCGGGGCCCTGCTGCTCGTGCTGTCCTCCTACCTCTCCCAGATCGTCGTGGGGGCGCTGACCACGCCGTTCACGTCGGCCGTGACCGCGCTGCAGTACGTCGACCAGCGGATCCGCAAGGAGGGCCTCGACGTCGAGCTGATCGCGGCCTCGCAGCGAGGCCCGACGGGCACCCGCTGAGCCGATGCTCCCCACCCTCGTCACGGCCCTTGCTGCCCTCCGCCCCGACCCGGGCCAGGCCCGGTCCTGGGTGGAGCGCGAGATGTCGCGTCCGGAGTACCAGCGCAGCCTCGTCGAGCGCTTCCTGTCCTGGCTCGGCGACCTCTGGGACGGCCTCACCAGCGCCGCGAGCGGCGCCTCCCCGCTGTCCGCAGGGGTGGCGGTGGCCCTCCTGGTGGTCGTCGTCGCCCTGCTCGCGACGGTGGCCGGACGCATCCGGCGCGAGCGGGCACCGGCGCCGGCGAGGGGCGGGGACGTGCTCGTCGCCCGGGAGGTCTCCCCCGAGGACCACCGGGCCGCCGCGGAACGCGCCCGGGCCGACGGCCGGTTCGCCGAGGCCCTGGTGGAGGCGTTCCGCGCGCTCGCCTCCCGGTCCCTGCGGCGGGGGCTGGTCGAGCCACGGCCAGGACTGACGGCTCACGAGCTGGCGGCCGACCTGTCCCCCGCCTTCCCCGCACACGCCGACGCGCTCCGGCTCTCGGCCGCGCTGTTCGACCTCGTGTTCTACGGCGAGCAGGACGCCGCGGCCGCCGACGTGGACTCGGTGCTGGGCCTCGACGAGGAGCTGCGCACGGCCCGCCCCGGCGCGCGGGCGACCGCCGGTGTCCCGCCGGCCCCGGGAGCCCCACGATGAAGGCGATCCCCTGGCTGCGCGCCCACCGCCGGAGCACGGCTGTGGTCGGCTCGCTGCTCGTCCTGCTGGTGCTGCTGAGCGCGCTCACCGTGTCCACCGCGACCAGCGCCGGTCGCCTCGACCCCGACAACCCGGAGCCCGAGGGGGCGCAGGCAGTCGCGCGGGTGCTGGTGCGGCACGGCGTGCCGGTGACCGTCGTACGCCGAGCGGAGGGGCTAGACGCCGCGCGGCTGGACGCGGACACCACGCTCGTGGTGACCTCCGTCGACCAGCTGGGCCGAGGCACGTCGGCCGACCTCGCCGCCCGCGCATCGTCGGCGGGTGCCGTCGTCCTGGCCGGCCCGGGCCAGACCCTGCTGCGCGCGTTCCGCCTGCCCCTGACCGTCGACGACGCCCGCGCGAGGAAGCGCACCACCGCCGGCTGCGACGACGACCTGCTCGCCGGCCTCTCGGTCGAGGTCGGGCCGTCGCCCGGCTACCGCGGCCGGTCCGGGTCGACCGCCGTGGGCTGCTTCACCGGTGACGGCTCGAAGCCGGCGTCGCTGGTCGCCCGCGTCGACGGCCGCACCCCGACGTACGCCGTCGGCGGCACCGACGTGCTCACCAACGAGCGGGTGGCTCGAGCGGACAACGCCGCGGTCGCGCTCCGCCTGCTCGGGCAGCACGACCGGGTGGTCTGGTACGTCGCCGACCGCCGTGACATCGCCGCCGGGGACGCCGGATCCGTCCGCGCGCAGCTGCCGCCCGCCCTCGTGCCGACCCTCTGGCTCGGCGCGGTCGCCCTGGTGGCCGTGATGGTCTGGCGGGGGCGCCGGCTCGGCCGCCTGGTGGTCGAGCCGCTGCCGGTGGTGGTCCGCGCGGTGGAGTCCACGCAGGGCCGCGGCCGGCTCTACCGCCGGGTCCGCGACCGGCCGCACGCCGCCGAGATCCTGCGGGAGGCGACCCGCCGGCGGCTGGCCGCCCGGCTGCGGCTGCCGGTGTCCTCCCCGGCAGCCGCCCTGGTGCTCCCCGTGGCCGGCGCCACCGGCCGCGACCCCCGCGACGTCCACGACCTGCTGGTCTCGCGACCGGTGACCGACGACACCACCCTGACCCGTCTGGCCGACGACCTGGCCGCACTCGAGAAAGAGGTACACCAGCCATGACCCAGACCGAGCACGTCACGCCCGACGCCGCCCGAGCGGCCCTCGATGCGGTCCGGGCGGAGGTCGCCAAGGCGGTCGTCGGGCAGGACGCCGCCGTCTCCGGCCTGCTGGTCGCGCTGCTCTCGGGGGGCCATGTCCTGATGGAGGGCGTACCCGGTGTGGCCAAGACGCTGCTGGTCCGCTCGCTGGCCGCCGCGCTCGCGGTCGAGACCAAGCGCGTGCAGTTCACCCCCGACCTGATGCCCGGCGACATCACCGGCTCGATGGTCGTCGACGGCCGGGCCGGGGAGCTGAGCTTCCGCCCGGGTCCGCTGTTCACCAACCTGCTGCTGGCCGACGAGATCAACCGGACGCCGCCCAAGACGCAGTCGGCGCTGCTCGAGGCCATGGAAGAGGGGCAGGTGTCCACCGACGGCACGACGCGACGGCTGCCCCGCCCGTTCCTCGTCGCCGCCACCCAGAACCCGGTGGAGTACGAAGGCACGTACCCGTTGCCCGAGGCCCAGCTGGACCGGTTCCTGCTCAAGGTGATCCTGCCCGTCCCGGAGCGCGCCGAGGAGCTCCAGATCCTGCAGCGGCACGCGGACGGGTTCGACCCGCACGACATCGCCGCGGCCGGGGTGCGGGCCGTCGCGGGGGCCGACCACGTCGAGGCCGCGGCCGCCGCCGTCCGGACGGTCGCAGTGTCGCCCGAGGTGAGCGGCTACGTCGTCGACATCGCTCGGGCCACGCGAGTCTCCCCCTCGTTGAGCCTGGGGGTCAGCCCCCGCGGCGCCACCGCGCTGCTGCGCACCAGTCGGGCCTGGGCCTGGCTCCAGGGCCGCGCCTTCGTCACGCCCGACGACGTCAAGGCGCTCGCCGGCGCGACGCTGGCGCACCGGCTCGGCCTACGACCGGAGGCCGAGCTCGAGGGCGTCGCGGTTGCCCAGGTGCTGCAGAGCGCGGTCGACTCGGTGCCCGTGCCCCGATGAGCATCACCGGCCGCGTCCCGCTCCTGGTGCTGGCGGGCGTCCTCGCGCTCCTGCTGCGCCCGACCGGGGGTACGGCGGCCGTGTGGGTGCTCGCAGTCGTGGTGCTCGTGGTGGTGGACCTGCTGCTCGCGCCGCGACCGTCGCGGCTCGCGCTCACCCGGCGGCCGGTCGGCCCGGTCCGTCAGGGGCAGCCGTCGAGCACGTCGCTCCTCGTGGCCAACGCCGGGAACCGACGGGTCCGCGGCCTGTTGCGCGACGCCTGGCAGCCCTCGGCCGGGGCCACCGGCAACCGGCACCGGTTCGACCTCGCGGCCGGTGACCAGGTCCTGGTCACGACCGTTCTCACCCCGACCCGGCGCGGCGACCGCCGCGCCGACCGGGTCACGCTGCGCTGCACCGGGCCGCTCGGCCTGGCCGCCCGTCAGCGCTCCGTCGAGGTCCCGGGGGCCGTCCGGGTGCTGCCGCCGTTCCACTCTCGCAAGCACCTGCCCAGCCGGCTGGCCCGGTTGCGCGAGCTCGACGGCCGGTCCGCAGTGCGGGTCCGCGGCCAGGGCACCGAGTTCGACTCGCTGCGCGACTACGTCCAGGGCGACGACGTGCGCAGCATCGACTGGCGCGCGAGCGCCCGTTCCCGCAACGTCGTGGTGCGGACCTGGCAGCCCGAACGGCACCGGCGCGTGCTCCTGGTCCTCGACACGTCCCGGACCTCGGCGGGTCGAGTGGACGACGTACCCCGGCTCGACTCGGCGATGGACGCCGGGCTGCTGCTGGCCGCGCTGGCGTCGCGGGCCGGGGACAGCGTGGACTTCCTCGCCGGCGACCGGCAGGTCCGGGCGCGGGTCCGGGCCGGTGCGCGTGGCGACGCGCTACCCCGGGTCGTCGACGCGATGGCCGACCTCGAGCCCACCCTCGTCGAGGCCGACTGGTCGCGGCTGACCGCCGCCGTGGTCGCGCTCGGTCGCCAGCCCGCGCTCGTGGTGCTGCTGTCCGCCCTCGAGCCGGCCGCCGTGGAGCAGGGCCTGCTGCCCGCCCTGCCCGTGCTCGCGCACCGCCACCGGGTGGTGCTCGCGTCCGTGCGGGACCCCGAGCTGGACCGGATGGCGTCCCGGCGGGGCGACCCGGCCGCGGTCTACGCCGCGGCCGCCGCCGAGCAGGTGCTGGCCGACCGGGCCCGCACCGCCGACCTCCTCGGCCGGCTGGGGGTCGACGTGGTCGACGCCGACGCGGAGCGGCTGCCGGTCGCGCTGACCGACCACTACCTGATGCTCAAGAGCCGCGGGCTGCTCTAGGGCTCAGACCGCGGTAGCGACCTCGTCCTCGAGCCGGTCGGCGGACAGGTCGCCCGTGTGGCCCGCGCGCACGGCGCGACGTCCCACGACGAACACGTAGGCCAGGAACAACGTCTCCGCCAGCACGCCGATGCTGATCCGGGCCCAGGTCGGCAGCCCCGACGGCGTGACGAAGGCCTCGATGAGCCCGCTCACGAACAGGACCAGGACCAGCCCGAGCGCGACCGCCGCCGCACTGCGTCCCTCGTGCGCGACCGACTGCAGCCGGGTGCGGGGTCCGGGGTCGACCCACGACCAGAAGAGCCGGAGACCGACGCCGGAGGCCACGAATACAGCGGTCAGCTCGAGGATCCCGTGCGGCAGGATCAGCCCGAAGAACAGCGACCCCCGGCCGTGGTCGATCATCAACGCCCCGATGACGGCCACGTTGAGGATGTTGGTCCAGAGCAGGAAGAGCACCGGGATCCCGAGCACCCCGAGGGCGATGCACAGCGCAGCCACCCAGGCGTTGTTGGTCCACACCTGGGCGGCGAAGTGCGATGCGGCGTACTCGCTGTAGTAGGCCTCGAAGTCCACGTTGACCAGTCGGTCGGCCTGCGCGGGCGGGATCAGCGAGGACTGCACGCCTGGGTGTCGCAGCAGCCACGTGATCATCACCGCGCCCACGGCGACGTTCGCCGTTGTCGTGGCCAACCACCATCGCCGCATCCGGTAGAGCGCCGCCGGGAACGTGACGGTCAGGAACGTGCGGGCGTCGCGCCAGGACGCCGTACGCGTGCCGGTCGTCCTGGTGCGGGCCCGGGCCAGGATGCTCGAGAGGTAAGCCACCAGGGCTGCGTCCGGCGCGGAGGAGCGGACGACGGACAGGTGGGTGGCGACCTCCTGGTAGCCGTCGACGAGCTCGTCGGCCTCCCGGCCGCTCAGGGACCGCCGTCGGCTCAGCTGCTCGAGGCGGTGCCAGCGGTGCGCGTGCGCGCCCACGAAGGCGTCGATGTCCACGGGGTCACCGTAACCGGCGGGTTAGGCTCGCGCCCTCATGTCGGACCCACGGCCTCTCCTCGGCGACGACGACCTCGTGACCGGCGAGGCCGTCGCCCTGGACCTGCCCGCCGCCTCGGTCGGGCTGCGAGTCGCGTCCGGTCTCATCGACGTGGTCGCCGAGCTGGTCCTGCTGTTCGCGGTCTACCTCGTGGCCACCGTGGTCTCCATCGGCGCCGACGACGCGCTCTACGCCGTAGCCACCCTGGTGAGCACGGTGCTGGTGCTGGTGGGGGTCCCCAGTGCGATCGAGACGCTGACCCGCGGGCGCTCGCTGGGCAAGCTGGCGCTCGGCCTGCGCACGGTCCGCGACGACGCCGGGCCGATCGCCTTCCGGCACGCCTTCATACGGGCCCTGATCGGGGTGGTGGAGATCTGGGTCCTGACCGGCGTGCCCGCCCTGGTCACCGCCCTGGTGAGCGCGCGGGGCAAACGCCTCGGCGACGTGGTGGCCGGCACCTACGTGGTGCGCGAGCGGTTCCCGTTCCCCGGCGTGCGTCCGGCGATGATGCCCCCGCACCTCGCCGCCTGGGCGACGTCGGCCGACATCGCCCCGCTGCCCGATGGCCTCGCCCTGGCCGTGCGCCAGTTCCTGGACCGCGCGGCCTCGCTCAACGCGGGCTCGCGCGCCACGCTCGGCGGGCGGCTCGCCGAGCAGGTCCTCACCCACGTCGCTCCCGCTCCCCCGCCGGGCCAGCACCCGGAGGCCGTCCTCGCCGCCGTGATCGCAGAGCGTCGTCGCCGCGACGAGGCCCGGCTGTCCCGCGACGAGGCGCTGCGGGCCCGGCTCCGTCAGAGGCGACGGTAGGTCAGGTCGGTGATCGAGCGCCCGGCGTCCAGCCCGCGTCGCTCGAAGCGGGTCAGCGGCCGATCCTCCCAGCGGGGCGCCGGTCCGTCGTGCTCGTTGACCAGCAACGGCTCGGCGTCGAGCACCGCCACCATCTGCTCGGCGTAGTCCGGCCAGTCGGTGGCCAGCCGCCACAACGCCCCGGGACGCAGCCGGCTCGCCGCCAGCCGGGCGAAGTCGGCGTCCACGAGCCGCCGGCGGTGGTGCCGCTTCTTGGGCCAGGGGTCCGGGAAGAAGGTCCACAGCTCCTCGAGCGCATCCGGCTCGACCAGGTGGCCCAGGGTCCAGACCGCGTCGACGCCCAGCAGCCGCACGTTGTCGACACCGGCCTGCTCCATCCGGTGCAGCGTGTCCGCGACGCCGGGGTGCCAGACCTCCAGGGCCAGCACGTCGTACGTCGGATGGGCGGCCGCCAGAGCGACCGTCGCCTCGCCCACCCCGGAGCCGATCTCGACGACGAGCGGTGCCTCGCGCTCGAAGTAGGACCGGAGGTCGAAGCCGTCCGCGTCCACGGCCTCCTCGGGGATCCACCTGGTGCCCTGCCAGCGGTCCCAGGCGGCCTGCTGGCGCACGTTGAGCCGGGTGCCCCGCCGGGCGTAGGACAGCACCTCGCTGAGGCGCTGACCGTCCGCCGTCACCTCCGTGTGCGGGCGCGCGCGGCGCGAGCGCGTGCTGTCCGAGCGGTCCATTCCGACGTACGCCTTCCTGGTGGTGCTGGTGAACGTGCGAGAGGCCCGATCCCCTGGGGGGACCGGGCCTCTCGGCAGTGCTACGGGTGCTGCTGGGTCACTTGGAGATGGAGGTGACCCGGCCGGCGCCGACGGTGCGGCCACCCTCACGGATCGCGAAGCGGAGACCCTCCTCCATGGCGATCGGCTGGATCAGCTCGACCGACATGTCGGTGTTGTCGCCGGGCATGACCATCTCGGTGCCCTCGGGGAGGGTCACGACGCCGGTCACGTCCGTGGTGCGGAAGTAGAACTGCGGGCGGTAGTTGTTGAAGAACGGCGTGTGACGGCCGCCCTCCTCCTTCGACAAGATGTAGACCGACGCGTCGAAGTTGGTGTGCGGAGTCGTGGTGCCCGGCTTGATGACGACCATGCCGCGCTCGACGTCCTCGCGCTTGGTGCCACGCAGCAGCAGACCGACGTTCTCACCGGCCTGGCCCTCGTCGAGCAGCTTGCGGAACATCTCGACGCCGGTGACCGTGGTGGTCTGCTTGACCTCGCGGATGCCGATGATGTCGACGGTCTCGTTGACCTTGACCACGCCACGCTCGATGCGGCCGGTGATGACCGTGCCACGACCGGTGATCGTGAAGACGTCCTCGACGGGCATGAGGAACGGCTTGTCGATCTCGCGCTCGGGCTGCGGGATGTGCTCGTCGACGGCCGTCATGAGCTCCATGATCGACTCGCCCCACTTCTCGTCGCCGTTGAGCGCCGGGAAGGCAGCGACGCGCACGACGGGGATGTCGTCGCCGTCGAACTCGTACTCGGTGAGAAGCTCACGCACCTCCATCTCGACGAGCTCGATGAGCTCCTCGTCGTCGACCATGTCGCACTTGTTCAGCGCGACGACGATCGCGGGCACGCCGACCTGGCGGGCGAGCAGCACGTGCTCACGCGTCTGGGGCAT
>JBDSMW010000056.1:0-16123 GCA_039915665.1 Nocardioidaceae bacterium | reverse complement strand
GTGCAGCCGCCGTCCATGACCCGCACGGTGAACTGCCTCGACGACGGAGGCTACGTCGTGCGCCGCAAGAGTGAGTCCGACGGCCGGCAGGTCGTCGTCGCGCTCTCCGATCAGGGCAAGGCCACGTTGGCCAACGACCGCCGCCGTCGCGACGCCTGGCTCGCCCAGCGGCTGCGCGAGCTCACCCCCCACGAACGCACCGTGCTGCGCGAAGCAGCCCCGATCATCGAAAGGCTCGCCTCGCTTTGAGTCCCACCTTCCGCTCCCTGTCGAACCGCAACTACCGGCTGTACGCCTCCGGGGCTGTGGTGTCGAACGTGGGGACGTGGATGCAGCGGGTGGCCCAGGACTGGCTGGTCCTGCAGCTCACCGGCTTCAACGGAACCGCTCTGGGCATCACGACCGGGCTCCAGTTCCTGCCGATCCTGCTGCTCTCGCCGTACGCCGGCCTGATCGCCGACCGGTTCCCCAAGCGCCGCCTGCTCCAGGTCACCCAGCTGATGCTGGCCGTGCCCGCCTTCGTGCTCGGCCTGCTCGCGGTGACCGGTGTCGCCCAGAGCTGGCACGTCTACCTGCTCGCCTTCATCTTCGGGATCGGCTCGGCGTTCGACGCCCCGGCCCGGCAGTCCTTTGTCAGCGAGATCGTCGGGCCCGACGACCTGACCAACGCGGTGGGTCTCAACTCGGCGTCGTTCAACCTCGCCCGGATGGTCGGCCCGGCGCTGGCCGGCCTGCTCATCGCGGGCCTCGGCTCGGGCGTCCCCGCGACCGGTGCGGTGATCCTGGTCAACGCGGTGAGCTACGGCGCGGTGATCCTCTCCCTCCAACGGATGCGCGACAGCGAGCTCAACCGGGCCGTCCCGACGCCCCGGCACAAGGGGATGATCCGCGAGGGCATGCGCTACGTGCTGGCCCGGCCCGACCTGATGCTGATCCTCACCATCGTGTTCTTCGCCGGCACGTTCGGGCTCAACTTCCAGCTCACCTCCGCGCTGATGGCGACCGAGGTGTTCCACAAGGGCGCAGGGGAGTACGGCATCCTCGGCACCACCCTGGCGATCGGCTCGCTGACCGGCGCCCTGCTCGCGGCCCGGCGCGGACGCATCCGGCACCGGCTCGTGATCCTGGCCGCGCTGGTGTTCGGTGTCGCGGAGATCGTCGCTGGCGTGCTGCCGTCCTATCTCGCCTTCGCGATCTGGACCCCGGTCATCGGCATCGCCTCGCTGACCATGATCACCTCGGCCAACGCCACGTTCCAGATGAGCGTCGCGCCGGAGATGCGGGGCCGCGTGATGGCGCTCTACATGATGATCTTCATGGGCGGCACGCCGATCGGCTCACCCATCGTGGGCTGGGTCGGCGAGAGCTTCGGGGCACGCTGGACGCTGGTCGGCGGCGGTGTCGCCACCATCCTCGGCACGGTGCTGGCCGTGCTCGTGTTCAGCCGGGCCAAGGGACTGATCGGCCACGGGGTGGAACAAGGCGCGGCCGACGTGGTGGTGGCCGGCCGCGCCTGATCGGGGGACCTCAGACGGGCGCCGAGGTGAACCAGGGATGGTGCAGGTCGACGTAGCTGACGTCGCGGATCGCGGACTCCATCGCGCGGCGTACGTCGTCGGGCATCGCTGTCTGCTCGCCGCGTCGCGCAGACTGCTCGTCGGAGAAGGCGACGGTCTCGGTGAACGTCCCGTCGGCCTCGATGGCGAGCGTGCCACCGATGATCTCCGGGCGCATCTCGTGCAGCTGCGAGGTGTCGGCCAGCATCGCCTTGAGGGTGGTGGGGTCCTGCACCGTGCCGCGAATGACCTGGACGAAGCCGGCGTCGTCCGACCCGCCGCCCATCAGCAAGGTGACGTCGTCGCAGTCGTGGAACTCAACGGGCCCGTCGAACAGGGCCTCCATGTCCGCCCACCACGCGCCCTGCTCGGGCCGCGCCGCGTTCACGGCCGCCGCGTCGCGCGACTCGAACCGCACGATCGCCATGAAGTCGCTGTCGTCGGTGAACCCGTAGGTCCCGCCCAACCAGCCGTCAGCCCCCGGCGCGAGGTCGCGCTGCCAGCGCTCGCCCATGTCTCGGCACTCGTCCTGGCGGGTGCACTTCCCCTGGATGATCTGTATGAACATGTTGGCCTCCGGTGTGGGCAGGCCGCTTCGGGTCGAAGTGGTCGCCCCCGACGCTAGTCAGCGCCCCCGGCCCGGGTCCATGGCCCGTTCGGGGCAGCCCGCACCTAGGCTGGAGCCATGAACCCCCGCTACCGCCGCCTGGTCATCCCGGGCGCCCTGGTGGGCCTGATCCTCATCGTCGTGCTCACCGCCGTGCTGAAGGCCTGACGGTGGCCGCCGAACCCCTGCTGCGGGCCCTGACGCGGATGCGCGGGCTGCTCCTCGACGACCAGGCCCTCGTGCGGGCCGTCGCGTCCGGACGGCAGAGGGGCCAGGCCCCGCCTCCGTGGCGCCGGGTCGAGCTGAGGTACGTCGACCTCAAGGCCGGTCGCCGCCTCCAGGTCACGGCGTACGACGACACCCAGGCGCACACCTCGAACCACGCTCCCGGCGACGGGGCGCGGGCCGCCGTGGACGGCCTGCTGGACCTGCCGTTCGGCAACTGGCACGTCGAGACGACGGCCGAGGCCCACCAGCTGCGGGTGACCAAGAAGCTCGAGGCGATGGTGCACACCAGCGCGGTCGACGCCACGGACCCCGTCGAGGCGGAGACCGGGCACGACCGGAAGAAGCCGCGGCTGCTGCCGGAGGACGCCCCGGCCCTGGTGGCCCTGGGCATCTCCGACCACGAGGGCAAGGTCAAGCCGAGCCGGCAGGCGAAGTACCGCCAGGTCGACGAGTTCCTGCGCAGCCTGGCGTCCGTCGTGGACGAGGCGATCGGTGCGGGGAGGCTGCGCACCCCGACCGCCGGGGAGCCGCTGCGGATCGTGGACCTGGGCTGCGGCAACGCCTACCTCACGTTCGCGGCGCACGCCTACCTCGCCGGGGTCCGCGGGCTGCCCGTCCGGCTGCTCGGCGTCGACCGGCAGCCGCAGCTGGTCGCGCGCAACAACGAGATCGCCCGCGAGCTGGGCATCGACGACCAGGTGACATTCGAGCCCGGAGACATCGGCACCGCCGAGCTGACGGACCGTCCGGACGTGGTGCTCGCGCTGCACGCCTGCGACACCGCGACCGACGACGCCCTGGCCCGGGCCGTCACCTGGGACGCGCCGCTGGTGCTCGCCGCGCCCTGCTGCCATCACGACATCGCCGCCCAGCTGCGCCGCACGCCGACCCCGGCGCCGTACACCCTGCTCACCCGCAACGGCATCCTGCGCGAGCGGTTCGCCGACACGCTGACCGACGCGATGCGGGCCTCGGTGCTGCGGCTGCTGGGCTACCGCGTCGACGTGATCGACTTCGTGGACAGCAAGCACACCCCCCGCAACACCCTGCTCCGGGCGGTCCGGACCGGGGCGGCGCCGCCGGCGGAGGCACGGGCGGAGCTCGACGAGGTGGCGACGACGTGGGGCCTGCACCCGCGGCTGGCGGAGCTCCTGCGTGACCGGCTGGCGTAGCGCGGCCGCGGGTCTCCTGCTGCTGGGGCTCGCCTCCGTCGGGACCCCGACGCACGCCGACACCCAGGGTCCGGCACCGAGCCGCAAGCTGTTCTCGTTCGACGACGACGAGGTGTTCGAGTCGAGCGGCCTGGTCGACATCGGGCCGGTGGTCTACACGACCAACGACTCGGGCGACGACGCCGTGCTCTACGGCTTCGACTCCGGCACCGGCCGGCTGGTCAGCCGGACGACGTACGCCGACCGGGTCGAGGACGTCGAGGCGCTGGCGCCCGGTCGCGACGGGACCGTCTGGGCCGGGGACGTGGGGGACAACCAGCAGCGCCGGGACAGCATCTCCGCCTACGCCGTCAGCCCCCGGCCCGGCCGGCAGGAACGCACGGCCAAGGCCTACGAGCTGGTCTACCCCGACGGGTCGCACAACGCCGAGACCCTGCTCGTCAGCCCCCGCACCGGTCGCCTGTACGTCGTTACCAAGTCGCCCTTCGGTGGCACGGTCTACGTCGCACCGCGCCGGCTCTCCGAGGACGGACCGAACACGCTGAGGACGTTCGCCCGGGTCCGGGGCCTGGTCACCGACGGCACGTTCTTCCCCGACGGCCGGCGGGTGCTGCTGCGCACCTACGGCACCGCGTCGGCCTACACGTTCCCGGGCTTCGCGCCGCTCGGCACGGTCCGGCTCCCGGCCCAGCCGCAGGGCGAGGGCATCTCCGTGGCCCAGGACGGCCGGGTGCTCGTCTCGAGCGAGGGCGTGCGCAGCCCGGTCCTGCAGGTCACCCTGCCCGCGTCGTTCACGTCGCCGTCCGCCAGCCCGTCGGCGTCGGCCCTGCCGCCCCGCGAGCCGACGACACCGGTCGCCCCGACCGCGTCACGCAGCGCGTCCGACTGGGGCTGGGTCGCGCTGGTCGCGGTCGGGATCGGGACGATCGGCTACCTGACCCTCAGAGGTTCTCGACTACGTGGTCCACGCAAGCCGTGAGCGCCTCGACGTCGGCGGGGTCGACCGACGGGAACATCGCGATGCGCAGCTGGTTGCGACCGAGCTTGCGGTAGGGCTCGACGTCGACGATCCCGTTGGCCCGCAGGGTCTTCGCGACCACGGCGGCGTCGACGCTGTCGTCGAAGTCGATGGTGCCGATGACCAGTGAGCGCTCGTCGGGCTCCGCGACGTACGGCGAGGTGTAGGCCGTCTTCTCCGCCCAGGTGTAGAGCCGGTTCGAGCTGTCGGTGGTGCGCGACACCGCGAAGTCCAGACCGCCGTGTCCGTTGAGCCAGTCGAGCTGCTCGGCCATCAGGAACAGGGTGGCGAGCGAGGGGGTGTTGTAGGTCTGGTTCTTCGTCGAGTTGTCGATCGCGGTGGGCAGGTCGAAGAAGGCCGGCACCCACCGGTCGCTCGCTCCGATCTCGGCGGCCCGCTCCAGGGCGGCCGGTGACAGCACCGCGACCCAGAGGCCGCCGTCGGAGCCGAAGTTCTTCTGCGGTGCGAAGTAGTAGGCGTCGACCTCACTGACGTCGACCGGGAGACCGCCGGCCCCGGAGGTGGCGTCAACGAGCACCAGGGCGCCGTCGTCGGCTCCCGCGACCCGGCGGACCGGCGCCATCACCCCGGTCGAGGTCTCGTTGTGGGCCCAGGCGTAGGTGTCGATCCCCGCCTCGGCATGCGGCGTGGGGCGCGTGCCGGTGTCGCTCGTGATCACGGTGGGGTCACCGAGGAACGGCGCCTGCTGCGCGGCCTGGGCGAACTTCGAGGAGAACTCCCCGAAGGACAGGTGCTGGCTACGCTCGCGGATCAGGCCGAACGTGGCGATGTCCCAGAACGCGGTCGCGCCGCCGTTGCCGAGGACCACCTCGTAGCCGTCCGGCAGCGTGAAGAGCGAGGAGACGCCCTCGCGGACGCGGCCGACGAGGTTCTTCACGGGGGCCTGCCGGTGCGAGGTCCCCAGCAGGGACGTGCCGGTGGCGGCGAGGGCCTCGAGGGCCTCGACCCGGACCTTCGACGGGCCGGCGCCGAAGCGGCCGTCGGCGGGCTTGAGGGCTGCGGGGATGGTGATCGGGTCGGTCACGGTCTCTATCCTGTCATCCGCGACCAGCGACCACACGAACAGGGACACATGACGAGCACGATGCGCATCGCCCCCGCGTCGTTCGCCGACGCGGCGACGCAGCGGCTCGTCGAGGCGGTGCAGGAGGAGTACGTCGTGCTCTACGGCAGCCGCGACGACTCACCGATCGAGGAGGGCGCCTTTGACGCCCCGCGGGGCGCGTTCTTCCTCGGGTCCGTCGACGACGAGCCCGTCGCGATGGGCGGCTGGCGGCTGCGGCCCGACGTGCTTCCGCTCGGCGCCACGTTGGCGGCCGAGATCCGGCGCATGTACGTCGCCCCGGACGCCCGTCGACGCGGCTACGGCCACGACGTCCTGGCCCACCTGGAGTCGACGGCGCACGCGGCCGGCGCCGACGTGATGGTGCTGGAGACGGGCACCGAGCAGCCCGCCGCGATCCGGATGTACGAGGAGGCGGGCTACGTGCTCGTGGAGCAGTTCGGGCACTACACCTGGTCGCCGAAGTCGCGCTGCTTCGGCAAGCGGATCTAGCCCCGGCTACAGCGAGCGGACCGGCTGCCGGGTGGCGGCCTCGACGGTCTCGTGGATCGTGAACACCTTGTCCAGGCCGGTAATCCGGAAGATCTTCAGCACCTGCTGCTCGGTGCAGACCAGCACCAGTGACCCCTTGAGCGCGTGCGCCCGGCGGCGCCCGCCGATCAGGGCACCGAGGCCGGTCGACTCGATGAAGTCCACATCGAGCAGGTCGATGACCAGGCGCACGTCACCCGCGACCAGGAGCTCGGTGATCGCGTCCTTGAGCTGGGGTCCGGTGGCGAAGTCGATCTCGCCGTGGGGACTCAGGACCGTGTGCCCGTCGGTGCGGGTCACGTCGATCGGCAGGTGCATGTCGTTCCTCTGGCGGGCGGCGGACTCCGCTGTGCTGCTCAACGGGCCCGCCTGATTCTCGCAGGCGAGCGGACGAACGGTCCATTCGGGACAGAACTGGCCTAGGGCGTTCAGGCCCAGGAGGAGTCCCAGCCCTCGACCTCGTCGGCCTTGCGCTCGGCGGGGCCGGCGTACACCGCGGACGGCCGGATGAGCCTCCCCGTGCGCTTCTGCTCCAGGATGTGCGCCGACCAGCCACCGGTGCGAGCGCAGGTGAACATCGAGGTGAACATGGGGGAGGGCACCTCGGCGAAGTCCAGGACGATCGCGGCCCAGAACTCGACGTTGGTCTCCAACACCCGGTCCGGGCGGCGCTCCTTGAGCTCGGCCAGCGCGGCTTTCTCCAGGGCCTCGGCGACCTCGTAGCGCGGCGCGTCGAGCTCCTTCGCCGTACGCCGGAGCACGCGCGCGCGGGGGTCCTCGGCGCGGTAGACGCGGTGCCCGAAGCCCATCAGCCGCTCGCCGCTGTCCAGCAGGCCCTTCACGTAGCCCTCGGCGTCGCCGGACTTCTCGACCTCCTCGATCATGCCCAGCACGCGGGACGGGGCTCCGCCGTGCAGCGGGCCGCTCATCGCGCCGATGGCGCCGGAGAACGCGGCCGCGACGTCCGCGCCGGTCGAGGTGATCACGCGTGCGGTGAAGGTGGAGGCGTTCATGCCGTGCTCGGCGGCCGAGGACCAGTAGGCGTCGATGGCCTGCACGTGCTGGGGGTCGGCCTCGCCCTTCCACCGGATCATGAACCGCTCGGCGAGGGTGTGCCCCTGGTCCACCTCCTTCTGGGACACGACGGGCTGGTGCAGGCCACGGGCGGCCTGCGCGGCGTACGACAGCACCATCACCGCGACGCGGCTGAGGTCCTCGCGGGCCTGATGGTCGGAGATGTCGTAGGTCTGCCGCATCCCGAAGGCGGGCGCGAGCATCGCGATCGCGGCCTGCACGTCCACGCGGATGTCGCCGGTGTGCACCGGGATGTTGTAGGCCTCGGCCGGCGGGAGGCCGGGCTGGTAGGTGCCGTCGATCAGCAGCCCCCAGACGTTCTCGAAGGGCACGCGGCCGACGATCTCCTCGATGTCGACGCCGCGGTAGCGCAGCGCGCTGCCTTCCTTGTCGGGCTCGGCGATCTCGGTCTCGAAGGCGACGACGCCCTCCAGGCCGTGCTGGACCTCGGTCATGTCGGCTCCTTCGTGGTTCCCTCGGGTGCACCTGATGCACGCAAACGACGTCATCATGCCCACTCGCGTGCCGGTCGTCACCTTCTCAGGTCCACCGGACGCTTGGGCGTGGTCACGCTGGCTATGTTCGGGAGATGACTTCTCCTAGCGACCAGACCCGTCTCGCCGCCCTGCGACGGGAGTACGGCGACGCGGGGCTCGACCTGCCGGACCTCGAGCCCGAGCCCACGGCGATGTTCCGACGCTGGCTCGACGAGACGGTGGACGCGGGGGTGCACGAGCCCAACGCGATGGTGGTCTCGACGGTCGGGGACGACGGGGTCCCGTCGTCCCGGATGGTGCTGCTCAAGGGCGTCGACGAGCACGGCTTCGTGTTCTTCACCAACTACGAGTCGGCCAAGGCCCAGGAGATCGACGCCCACCCGGCGGTGTCGCTGCTGTTCCCCTGGCAGGACATCCAGCGGCAGGTCCGGGTCGTCGGCACGGCCTCGCGCGTCTCCCAGGTGGAGAGCGAGGCCTACTTCGCCGGTCGCCCGCGGGAGTCGCAGCTCGGGGCCTGGGCGTCGCCGCAGTCCCAGGTGGTGGCGTCCCGGTCCGCCCTCGACGAGAGGTACGGCGGGGTGCTGGCGCAGTTCGTCGAGCTGGACGCCGTACCCCTGCCGCCGTTCTGGGGCGGGTTCCGGGTCGAGCCGTCGTCGGTGGAGTTCTGGCAGGGCCGCAAGGGCCGGATGCACGACCGGCTCCGCTACCGGCGCGCCGAGCCCGACGTGAACGCCCCGTGGACCGTGGAGCGGCTCGCGCCCTGAAGAACGCTTGTGAGTGAGTGCTCACTCATTTAGAGTATTGGGGATGAGCAACCAAGTGCGCCGCGGTCGCGCGGCCCCGATGGCCCCCGACGAGCGCCGGCGCGCCATCGTCGACGCCGTCGTCCCGCTGCTGCTCGAGCACGGCGACGACGTGTCGACCAAGCAGATCGCCGAGGCCGCCGGGATCGCCGAGGGCACGATCTTCCGGGTCTTCCCCGACAAGCCCGCGCTGCTGATGGCGGCCGCGGCCGAGGCGATGAGCCCCGCCAACGGGCGGGCCGACCTGGCGGCCGCGCTCGAGGGGCTCGACTCCCTGCGCGACAAGGTCCTCGTGACCACCGACCGGATGCACGCCCGCTCCGAGAAGGTGATGGTCGTGCTGATGGCGCTGCGCCGGATCTGGATGGCGCAGGCCCGCACCGAGGACGGACCCCGCGAGGACCCGCAGAAGTTCTTCCGTGAGTCCAACCGCTCGCTGCACCTGATGCTCACCGACGTCTTCGAGCCGCACCGCGACGAGCTCACCGTCGACCCCGAGACCGCCGCGGTGGTGCTCCGGACCCTGGTCCTCGGCTCCCGCCACCCGGGCTCGGACCCGGCCCACCACCTCTCGTCCGAGCAGATCGCGACGGTGCTGCTCGACGGCATCACCACCAAGGGGGACCGACCATGCTGATCCGCATCCTCAAGGAGTACCTCGCGCCCTACCGTCCGCAGCTGGGCCTCGTCGTGCTGCTCCAGTTCATCGGCACGATGGCCGCGCTCTACCTGCCGAGCCTCAACGCCGACATCATCGACACCGGTGTCGCGCAGGGGAACACCGGCTACATCACCCGGACCGGCGGCATGATGCTGGCCGTGTCGCTGGTGCAGATCCTCTGCAGCACCGGCGCGGTGTACGTCGGCGCCCGCACCGCGATGGCCTTCGGGCGCGACGTGCGTGCGGCGCTGTTCCACAAGGTCGGGTCGTTCTCGAGCCGCGAGGTCTACCACATCGGCGCTCCGTCGCTGATCACCCGCAACACCAACGACGTGCAGCAGGTCCAGATGCTCGTGCTGATGACCTGCACGATGATGGTCGCCGCGCCGATCATGATGGTCGGCGGCGTGCTGATGGCGATGCGCGAGGACATCGGGCTGTCCTGGCTGCTCGCGGTCTGCGTCCCGGCGCTGTTCCTCGCGGTCGGCGCGATCATCTCCCGGATGGTCCCGGGCTTCCGGCTTATGCAGACCCGCATCGACGCCGTGAACCGCATCCTGCGCGAGCAGGTCACCGGCATCCGCGTCGTGCGGGCGTTCGTCCGCGAGCCCTTCGAGGCCAAGCGGTTCGGCGCCGCCAACGACGACCTCACCGACGTCGCCGTGCGCACCGGGCGGTGGATGGCCACGATGTTCCCCACCGTGATGCTGATCCTCAACGTCTCCAGCGTCGCGGTGCTCTGGTTCGGCGGTCACCGCGTGGACTCGGGTCAGATGCAGATCGGTGCGCTCACAGCGTTCCTGGCCTACCTGGTGCAGATCCTGATGTCGGTGATGATGGCGACCTTCATGCTGATGATGGTCCCGCGGGCCACGGTCTGCGCCGACCGGCTCGGCGAGGTCTTCGACACCGAGTCGTCCGTCGTACCCCCGCAGCAGCCGGTCACCGAGCTCGACGGCATCGGCGAGCTGGAGTTCCGCGACGTGCAGTTCAGCTACCCCGGCGCCGAGACGCCGGTGCTCCGGGGACTGTCCTTCACCGCGCGGCCGGGGGAGACCACGGCGATCATCGGCTCTACCGGGGCCGGCAAGACCACCATGGTCAACCTGGTGCCACGGCTGTTCGACGTCACCGCCGGCGAGGTGTACGTCGACGGGGTCGACGTGCGCCGCCTCGAGCCGGACCTGCTGTGGAGCCGGATCGGCCTGGTGCCGCAGAAGGCGTTCCTGTTCTCCGGCACCGTGCGCAGCAACCTGGCCTACGGCAAGGCCGACGCGACCGAGGACGAGATGTGGCGCGCCCTGGAGATCGCGCAGGGCCGCGACTTCGTCGAGGCCATGGGCTCGGGCGACGACCGGGGCCTGGACGCGCGAATCACCCAGGGTGGCACCAACGTCTCCGGTGGTCAGCGCCAACGGCTGGCGATCGCCCGCGCGCTGATCAGAGAGCCGGAGATCTACCTGTTCGACGACTCGTTCTCGGCCCTCGACCTGGCCACCGACGCGCGGCTGCGCGCCGCCCTGGCCCCGGTCACGACCGGCTCCACGGTGGTGATCGTGGCGCAGCGGGTGTCCACGATCATCGACGCCGACCAGATCCTCGTGCTCGAGGACGGCGAGGTGGTCGGCCGGGGCACGCACGACCAGCTGCTCGACACCTGCAGCACCTACCAGGAGATCGTCCGGTCCCAGCTGACGGCGGAGGAGGCAGCATGAGCACCCCGAAGCAAGGACCGATGAAGGAGACCGAGCGCATCCAGGCGCCGGGCGGCCCCGGCCGCGGCGGCCCGATGGGCGGCGGCATGGTCGGCCAGAAGTCCCTGGACTTCGGGCCGTCGGCCAAGCGGCTGGCCCGCCGGATGGGACCGGACCGGGACGCCGCGATCGGTGTCATCCTGCTCGCGGTCGTCAGCGTGGGGCTCAGCGTCGTGGGACCCAAGATGCTCGGCCACGCCACGGACCTGATCTTCTCCGGACTGTTCGGACGGCGGCTGCCCGCGGGCACGTCCAAGGCGGACGCCGTGGAGGCGCTGCGCTCGCGGGGCGACGGCAAGCTCGCCGACATGCTGATGAGCATGGACGTCTTGCCCGGCCAGGGCGTCGACTTCACCGCCGTCGGGCACGTGCTGATGATCGTGCTCGGCATCTACCTCGTGGCCTCGATGCTGATGTGGCTCCAGGGCTTCATCCTCAACGGGGTCGTGCAGAACACCGTGCGCCGGATGCGCAACGACGTGGAGGAGAAGATCAACCGACTCCCGCTGAGCTACTTCGACCAGCAGCCGCGCGGCGAGCTGCTCTCACGGGTCACCAACGACATCGACAACGTGAGCCAGACCCTGCAGCAGACGATGAGCCAGCTGCTCGTCTCCCTGCTGACGGTCGTCGGCGTGCTCGCGATGATGTTCACCATCTCGCCGACCCTCGCCCTCGTCGCCCTGGTCACGGTGCCGCTCACGATGCTGGTCACCGGCCAGATCATGAAGCGCTCGCAGGGCCTGTTCATCACCCAGTGGCGACGCACCGGCCAGCTCAACGCGCACATCGAGGAGACCTTCACCGGGCACGCGCTGGTCAAGGTGTTCGGCCGTCAGCACGAGGTCGAGCAGCGGTTCGCCGAGGAGAACGACGAGCTGTTCAAGGCCAGCTTCGGGGCGCAGTTCGTCTCCGGGCTGATCATGCCGATGATGATGTTCATCGGGAACATCAACTACGTCGTGATCGCGGTGCTCGGCGGTCTCCGCGTCGCGTCCGGCTCGATGAGCCTGGGCGACGTACAAGCGTTCATCCAGTACTCCCGCCAGTTCACCCAGCCGCTCACCCAGGTGGCGTCGATGATCAACCTGCTGCAGTCCGGGGTCGCGTCGGCCGAGCGGGTCTTCGAGCTCCTGGACGCAGAGGAGGAGCCGGTCGAGCAGGTGGCGCCGCTCGCAGTTGGCGGACGGGGCGAGGTGCGGTTCGAGCACGTGTCCTTCCGGTACGACGACGACCGGCCGCTGATCGAGGACCTGTCGCTGGTCGCCGCTCCGGGCCAGACGGTCGCGATCGTCGGACCCACCGGGGCCGGCAAGACCACCCTGGTGAACCTGATCATGCGGTTCTACGACATCGACGGCGGCCGGATCACCCTCGACGGCGTCGACGTCGCCAGCATGCGGCGGTCCGACCTGCGCGGCCGGACCGGCATGGTCCTGCAGGACACCTGGCTGTTCGAGGGCACGATCCGCGACAACATCGCCTACGGCCGCCCCGACGCATCGGAGGACGACATCCTCGAGGCCGCGCGGGCGACGTTCGTCGACCGGTTCGTGCACAACCTGCCCGACGGCTACGACACGGTGATCGACGAGGACGGCTCCAACATCTCCGCCGGCGAGCGCCAGCTGGTGACCATCGCGCGGGCCTTCCTGTCCGACCCGGCCCTGTTGATCCTCGACGAGGCCACCAGCTCGGTCGACACCCGCACCGAGCTGCTGCTGCAGCATGCGATGGCCGCCCTGCGGACCGACCGGACGTCGTTCGTGATCGCCCACCGGCTCTCCACGATCCGGGACGCCGACCTGATCTTGGTGATGGAGGACGGCGCGATCGTCGAGCAGGGCACGCACGCCGACCTGCTCGACGCCGACGGGCCCTACGCCGCGCTCTACAACGCGCAGTTCTCCGACGCCCTGGTGTAGGAGTCAGGTTCCGGACAGGTTGCCGCCCTAGGGTCGGTGGGTGCACCCACGTGTCCCGTTCCGCGGCCCGCTGCTTGGTTGCCTCGTCGCGGTGGCGCTCCTCGGCGGCTGCTCCGCCCACCCGGCGTTGCCTGACCCTCACACCGCGTCCCCGAGCCCGCCGACCACCACGAGGGCGAGCCGCGCCCCGCGGGTCGTGCCCGGGCCGTTCCGGGACCCGCTGCCGGGCATGCCCCGGGCCGTCCCCGGACAGGTCTACGCCCGTGCGGGCGTCGGTCAGCTCGCGCCTCAGGCAGTCGGCGATCCGGCGTACCTCTACGTCCCTAACGCGTACGGCGCACCTGTCACGACGGTCATCGACCAGCGGACCCACAAGATCGTGCGGGTGCTGCACACGGGTGACCTGTCGCAGCACGTCACGCCGTCATGGGACCTGCGGACGCTGTACGTCGAGGCGAGCGCGTCCAACCGGCTGGTGGCGATCGACCCGGCCACGGGACGCATCGAGCGGCGGATTCGGCAGCGCCGGCCCTACAACCTCTACTTCACCCCCGACGGGCGTCGAGGGATCGTGATGGACGAGCAGAACAACGACATCGTGTTCACCGACCCGCACACGTTCAAGCGCGGCTCAGTCGTCCACGACGGCAGCTGCGTGGGCCCGAACCATGCGGACTTCTCGGCCAACGGGAGGTACTTCCTGGTCAGCTGTGAGTTCTCGGGTTCCCTTTTGAAGATCTCGACGACCACGCACCGGGTCCTGGGACATCTCGACCTCGGGCCGGGAAGCAAGCCGCAGGACGTGCGGCTCTCACCGGACGGCCGGGTCTTCTACGTCGCCGACATGGGCCGCGACCGGCTGCTGCGGATCGGCTGGCGGCACCTGAGGGTCGCGGGCAGCACCCGCCTGCCGTCGATGCCGCACGGCATCTACCCCAGCCGGGACGGTCGACGGCTCTACGTCTCGGACCGGATGGCCGGGGAGGTCAGCGTCGTCTCGGTCGCCACCAACCGGGTCGTCGACACCTGGAAGGCACCGGGCAGCCACCCGGACATGGGGGGTGTGTCCGCGGACGGGCGCACCCTGTGGCTCTCCGGACGCTACGACGGCCACGTCTACGGCTGGGACACCCGCACCGGCAGGCTGGTCGCGCGGATCGCGGTCGGCGGAAACCCGCACGGTCTGCTGGTGTGGCCGCAGCCCGGCCGCTACTCGCTGGGTCACACCGGGAACCTCCGGTGAGGGTGGCCGCGCTGGCGCTGGCGGGGCTCCTGCTCGTCAGCGGCTGCACCTCGGGCGGCTCCGGACCGGCTTCCCCGGCGTCCGCCGCGCCGTCGGCCGGCGCGTCCAGCCCCTCGGCGCCCCCGCGGCCCACGCACCTGCGAGTGCGCCGGCTGGGCTGGCGGCTTCCGCAGCCACTGGGTCGCGAGGCGGTCGTCGGACAGGCCGCCGGCGCCCCGGTCGTGGTGGCCGGCGGTCTCCTCGCGGGCAACGCGTCGAGCCCCGCGTCGTACACCCTGGACCTGGCGAACGGCCACGTCACGACGCTGCCAGACCTGCCGGTCGACGTGCACGACACTGCGGGCGTCCTGCTCGGTGGGCGCACTCTCGTGCTCGGTGGCGGGAACGCCAGCGAGCAGGCGGTGGTGCAGGTCCGCCGCGGGGGCCGGTGGCGCGTCGACGGTCGGCTGCCGACCGCTCGCTCCGACCTCTCCGCCGTCGTGGCGAACGGTCGCGCCTACGTCGTCGGCGGGTACGACGGGAGCAGTCCTGCGCTCGGCGACGTGCTCGTCTCGCGGGACGGTCGGTCCTGGCGTGTAGCGGCGCACCTGCGGCTCCCGGTGCGCTACGCCGCCACGGCCCTGGTCGGTGGCTCCCTCTGGGTCCTCGGGGGTGAACGCAACGGCGCGATGGTCGACGCGGTGCAGCGCATCGACCTCGCCACGGGACGGGTGAGGCTCGTCGGACGCCTACCGCGCCCGCTCGGCCACGCCGCCGCCGTCGTGCTCGGCGGACGGGTTCTGCTCGTCGGGGGGCGCACCGGCCCGGACTCCGTGACGGACCTTATGCAGTGGTTCTCGCCCGCATCGCGCCGCTTCACGCGGGCCGGTCGGCTGCCGACCGGTCTGGCCGACTCGACGCCGGTGGCGGCCGGCCCGGACACGGCCTTCCTCGTCGGAGGCGAGACCCCAGCGCTCACCGACCGCGTCGTCCGCCTGGCCCTCAACTGACGCCGACCCGTCACCTTTGCAGCGACACGCGCGGAAAGTCGCTGCAGAAGTGACAGGTCGGCGGTGACGGCAAGCGACCCGTGGGCGGTGCGGAGGTCCCTCGACAACGGAGGGAGTTCCGCGTCTCCGGTCGGATGATGTCCGGAGCGCCCACGGGCCGGGTGACTGCTTGGTAGTGACCAGCGCGCACTGCACAATCAGCGTGGCTGGTTGGTGCGCTGCTAGCGAGCAGCCACCTCACGAATCCGTAAAGAATGCACTTACAGACCACCTCCCTTCTCGTGTACCTCAACGGTACGTCCGCCTCGCTCGGCCGACAAGAGATTTCTCGGGCGCTCGGACCAAGGTGTCGTCGAGACCATCATCGGCGCCTCGGTCTGCCCGAACAGCTGGGCCATCACGGGTCCGATCCGGGTCAGCGCCTCCTCGAGCCGGGTCACGGACATCGGCGCGGCGCCGTACCAGAAGCACTGCAGGGAGGAGAGGTCCGTGCCGTCGAGACGCTCGTCCGCGAGCACCATGTAGATCAGCGTCGGCGGCAGGAACGTGTGCGTGACGTGGTGCCGCGCGACCAGATGAGGAGGTCGTCGCGGATCTGCGCGACCAGCGGAGCGAACGACACCTGGAACAGCAGCGGGGTGCAGTCGAACGGGTCGAGGAGCTCGCGGTTCTCCCGACGCCTCGTTCCGCGCGTTGATCGGGCACCACACCGCGGCCGCCCAGCTGATCTCGTCGGGGTCCATGTCCTTGGTCGCCTCCAACGCGGCGCCGACGATCTGCGGCACCCCGAGCATCAGCGCCTTGTCGAGGACGCCGCCTCGCCGTCCGAGCAGGTCCACGGCCAGATGCCGCTGATGCTCAAGGCCTGACGCCTGAGACAGTTGGCGGGTGCACACAGCTCCCGGGTCCCGTCGTTCGTGGTGGCGAACGGTCGTCACCGACGTGCGCCCGTTGCAGGTGTCGGCGCCGTACCGCCGGCTG